>CAZZBS010000003.1:0-151702 GCA_964652685.1 uncultured Lentimicrobiaceae bacterium | reverse complement strand
TTGGTGGCATCATTTTATTTCAGGAAGTGGCACCGGTTTGGTTCAGGGCGGAAACATTATGCTATTATGACAATGATTCTGCTAGCTATGCAAATATTTTTGGTGCATTATACAATTGGTTTGCAGTAGAAACAGGCAAGCTTTGCCCAACAGGATGGCACGTGCCAGATAATACTGAATGGAGTATCTTAATAAACTTTTTAGGTGGGGATACCATTGCTGGAGGTAAACTGAAGGAAGCAGGACTAGTACATTGGAATAGTCCAAATACAGGTGCCACAAATTCTTCAAATTTTACAGCTTTACCTGGCGGCAATCGAGATGGAACTTCTTCTAACGGCAAATTTCAATCTTTTAGTTTTAAATGTGACTTATGGTCATCAAAAGAGTTTTCGTCAATTAGTGGAAATATGAAAAGATTAAGCAGAGATAATTCTGCAGTTACAGGTGGAGGATTTGATAAGAATTATGGTCTTTCAGTTCGATGTATCGTTGATTGAAAAAGATATTATAAAAAAGCTTAAAGGCATTTGCCAATTATCTGAAGAAAAACTACCTTCAAAGGGATTAAAGAAGCCCTTCATTTGCAAATTTCTTTAGTTATTTTTTAGTTAAGTAAAATAAAAGCCCTGCAACACTTTCATATACAGGGCTTTTATTCATTTCAGAAGTTGCCCGACTAGGACTCGAACCTAGACTTTTCTGATCCAGAGTCAGACGTGTTGCCAGTTACACCATCGGGCAGCGTTTGAAGGGGCAAAGATACCTTTTTTTTAATGTGCAAATTTGAAAATTTACCAATTTCAGAAGAACGCTCTCACCTGCACTGTACCTACGTGCACCGTAGGGGTTTCGGGTGATTTGCGGCCGTTGTACTGCAGGTTTACCTGGAGGTTGTTGACCAGGATGCGCTGGTATCCGAGGGTCCACGTAAAGTTGTTGCCGGTACGGAGCCCTTCCAGCATTTCAAAGGCAACCGAATTTTGCTGTAGGCTATTGTACTGTATACCGATATATTCTGCTAATGCCTGGAGACTTCCTTTCATCGGGATGCTGTAACGGAATTCCATACCGCCACGGTGCAACCCGGCATGCTCCCCTTTTGCCCCGAGGTTGTTTTTCTTGTCGGTATAGCTGTATCTGATGCCCACACGGTATTTTGTGCCAGGCTGGTATTGCAGTTCTGCGTTTCCGGCCATTATGGCAATCCGGTAATCGTTGCCGGAGAAGAACTCCGAGGAACGCTCCCTGATCCCGGTGTTCCCTTCTGTCCGCAGGATGAACTCTCTGGTAAGGTTCCAGCGAGCACGGAGGGTGTGCTGTATTTGTCCACGCCGTTCGAAGCCATTGACAAGAAGTACTTTCGATTCATTTCGTGTGGTGGTGTAATCGAGGCTGAACGTGGAGCTGCTGCGGTTGAAAAAAAGGGTGTTGCGCAATGAATAGTTAAGGCTGATCATTTCGGGATCATTCCGGTTGGCAAACCATGGATCGAGTGCTTTGAGGACATCATTACCCCCCCGTTTTTGTTCGATGCGGTAGTACCCCTGGTCCGAGAAGCGGGCAAGCAACCTGCCGGCAGTTTTTTCACGGTTTGCCACTGACGCCGGTTCGATCTGCAGCGACTGGCTATACTGCATCATGTATACCCGTTCGAACTCGTTGGTGGGAGTGAAGATGCGGATATAGGATGCTTCATCCTGGAAAACAGCCACTTCGAACTCATCCAGTTGCTTGATGCTGTCGCCGTTGTAGTCTTTCCAGGTATAGATGCCCTGTCCGGGGGCCACCTCGAGGTAGGTGAACTCTTTTTTGTATTCAAGGCCGGAGCCGAATTCGTAAAACAGGGTACCCTTTAACAGACCATTGAAGAAACGGTGGTTGTATTCACCCCGCCCAAGGAGACTCTCTTCGGGACCTTTTCCAGTAGAGGCCTCTTGCACATGGAGGTTCCTGTATCCGACATTGAGGTCGAAACGATGATTGGCGTTGTGGTCTGAGCCGATTCCTCCCCAGATTTCGTCGGCATGGGAGCCCTCGGTAAACCTGTCTTGTACGGGAAGGTAATCATATCGCTGACCGATCCGCAAAGAGGTTTTGATTTTCAATGTGTCGGCCCTTTCCAGGGAGGCCTGCCAACGCTGGAAGGCAAATGAGCTTTTATGCAGCGTATCCTGACCGGGGAGCTGGAAGCGGTTGTTTTCCCCCTCTTCCAGGATGCCGAAGACCATGGACCCGATCCTACGGTCGAGTGTAACCGTATGGCGCAGGAAGCGGTTGGAAAGGTACGGATTGTCTGACGTAAGGAGCGATCCCCATCCGTTCATCCGCCATTTGCCGGTTTCTGACCGTAAGGTACCGGAGTGTCGCAGTGAATAATCGTCTTTGTCCTTCACCAAAGGTTCGAATGTATAGGAGGTGATGAATGCCTTTTTGTTGGATAGCCTGAATTGAAGTTTCCCGAGATGCTCATCGCTGGCGGTCGTCCCGGTAATGTTCCAGTCACGGTTGAATTCAATATCCCTGAACTGTTCTACGGCGGAAAACCTTTTGGTGATCAGGCGGTACATGAGCCCGGTTTCAAGAACCCATGGGCTTTCATCCTGTTTTCCGGGCCTGGTCTTTCTTGTTATCCCTGCTGTGAAAGCCATTCCGGTGTTGTCATGGTCGCCGGTATGGCTGAAGGTATTCAGGTCGGTTGCTGAAAGGGCTGTTTCGAAGAAGATCTGTAAGCGGGGTGAAGCCTTATAGTTACCCGAAAAGGTAACCATCTGCTGTCTTTTAGGGGTGATGAGCAGGATCAGGGGTTCATGGTCTCCCTGGGGGATACCGTTCACCGGTGCGATCCACTGAAACACTTTGCCGTTGGCTGCATTGGTGGTCTGCCTGTAATGGCCGTTCCCCTGTCCCACGAATGAGAAGCCAAGCCGGTACCTGGCGCTGTCAGGATGAGTACTGTAAACATACACAGGATCATACAGGATGGTTCCAACCAGGGAATCGGTCCGTTTATAGAGCACCTCACTGTTGGACCAGGGGACCTCCTTCACATTGGGAACCACTGCAGCGGGGAAGTTATCACCGATGGTTTTCAGCAGTTCCATGTTATCTTTGACCATCTGCTCCTGCCCTATGGGCTGGCTCTTCAGGTCCTGTTCATTGAAATACTGCAGTTGCAGCGACACTTTATCCGTTTCGGCGACCTGGTGGAAATAGATCATTGACCGGTTGTAATTCCTTTCGGCATATTCGAAGTCGACGATAAATCGTTTGTCTTTGGTGACCGGGACTTTAGGTGTGAAGGTGATCTGGGCGGCGTTGTAATCGATGATATAGTCGTTATTGGCCCCTCTGGTGAGAAGTTTGCCATCCATAAAGATCCTTTCGCTGCCGGCGAGCACGACGATAAAACTTTCGTTTGCGGCTCCCAGGAGTTTATAAGGTCCCTGGTTCCCTTCGATGCCATTGAAGGCATTCTGCGTATACTTACCCCTTGCGATGGCTCCGGAGATCCTGGCACTCAACCGCCACTCGTCTGACTTGCCGGTTTTCCATGATCCGGAGAAGAGGGCGCCTTGTCCACGTTTGTTGAAACGGAGGAATGTACTCTGGCCGTTTTTGACATCAAAATCTCCGGCTGTGATTTCCCAGTTTTGTGACCGGGCTTTGATGAAAACCTTGTCAAATTCCCGCAGTTGCTGACTGGACCCTTCGGGTTGTATGGGGATGGTGTTGTCGGTGATGGCAGCCACAATCCCGATACCGGGAGCAAGTTCCCCGGAGAGCTGGAGATTCATCGTGGAGTTGAGTACGGCATCCTGGTTGTTGCCAATGGAGATACTTCTGGAAATGGAGCCGCTCTTTTCCAGGTTGCCGAAACTGAAAAAACCGTCCCCCTCTTGTTGCCGTTGGTCGCTGTAGCTATAGAGGTAAGAAAGGTCTCCCCCTTTTTTAAGTTCCTGTTCCGGTTTAAGCCGATCGTCCTTGTATTCAGTCATCAGCATGAGAGGCATCACGCGATAGAAGGCAATCAGGACAGAATCCCTGCTTGTGTTGAAATCCGCTGTAAACTGAAGGGTGGCCTGCCAGGGGTTAAGGATATAAGCCTCCTCCGGAATGGTGTCGCCATTAAGACGCTTCAGGACGAAGGTTCCGGGGGCAATGCTGACTGTATCCAGTTTGTACACTGTTCTGCCCGGGATCACAATACGGCTCCGCCAGCTGGTTACAGGCTGGGCAAAGGTGGCAAGGTTCAGGAATACGATGGCCAGTCCAATGATAATCCGGAGTTGGTACTTCACCCTACACAGTTCTTGTTATAATCTTTGGCAATACTATCAGAAAGGTCTGTTAACTTCCAAATATACAGTTTTTTATCGCGGTAATTTCCATCAGCCGCTGTACATTGTTCATCAATCTCCATCAGAGGAGGAGGGAAACGGAAGGGAGGGGCCATTAGGTTGAGCGGGCGCCATCTACCGGTTGTGATGTCAGCATTCTTTGTGCGTTGGTCGAATGTGGTCGTGAGCAGGTAGGTCGAACCGCTCTTAAGGATGTTGGTAAGAGCGAGCCGGATGTTATGGAAGGAGAAATGGACCAAGCAGTCGCGGCACAGTATCATATCAACACAGGGGAGAGGGTCCTCAAGCAGGTTAATCTTGCTGAAACGGATATTTTCACTGGCATAGAGACGGTTGTTCTCCTCAATTAACGGATTAACGATGTCGCCTCCGTGGTAACTGACTTCACGGAGGTCTACTTTTTTCATCCAGAGAAAATCACCACAAGGGATGTCAAGCATTGACCGTATTTTGAAGGTTTTGATCAGCTGGGGCAGTTTTTCGATTACGATTTTAGTTTGTTCAGGGTCAGAACCTACACCGGAAATGGAATTGTGGCCGCCCCAGAGATTTCCACGGTAAATGGTGGTAAAAACCTTTTCTGTTGAGATAAGGCGGTATTTCAGGTTGATCATTTTCCGGTACAGATAGATGGTTCCGGGAATTTTTCTGATGAGCTTTCGGATTTCAGACATATGAAGGATGATGTTTTAAATGCCTCAAAGATACGCCTGTTGTCTTTATTTTATTGTGATGTTCATTGTTTTCTGTGCGACGGATGGTTTTGGGATGATATCACAGGGCGGATTAGTATCTTTGCACCTCATTTTTTATTTTAATGGAGATAGGGGAAAGAGGGCGTAACGAGGCCGAACGGGTCGTTTTGGCAGGCATCATCACATCGCGGCAGGACAAGCGTAAGATCGAGGACTACCTGAATGAACTGGCCTTCCTGGTGGAGACAGCAGGGGGGGTGGTTGTGGAGCGTTTCATCCAGGCGCTGGAATACTCTGATCCCAGGACCTTTATGGGCAGGGGTAAACTCGGGGAGATAGCCACTTATATCAGGGTTGAGGGAATTGATTTACTTGTTTTTGATGACGAACTGACGCCATCACAGTTACGCAATATAGAAAGGGTAGTGGGATGCCGTGTTCTTGACCGCAACAACCTGATACTGGATATTTTCGCAAAGCGTGCCCGGACGGCCAATGCCAGGGTTCAGGTTGAGCTGGCACAGTATGAATACCTTTTACCGCGCCTCACCCGGATGTGGACCCATCTTGAGCGGCAGCGTGGCGGGATCGGCCTGCGCGGGCCCGGTGAGCGTGAGATCGAAACCGATCGGCGTGTGATCCGGCAGAAAATTGCCCTGTTAAAACAGAAGCTGAAGGAGATCGACAAGCAAAAAACTGTTCAGCGAAGCAACCGTGGAAACCTTGTCAGAGTTGCCCTTGTGGGATATACCAACGTGGGAAAGTCCACCCTGATGAATGCCCTGGGGAAAGCCAATGTTTTTGCGGAAGACAAGCTTTTTGCGACACTTGATACAACAGTACGGAAAGTTGTTATCGACAACCTCCCCTTCCTGATTGCTGACACGGTAGGTTTCATACGCAAACTCCCCCATTCATTGGTAGAATCTTTCAAATCCACCCTGGATGAAACCCGTGAAGCCGATATATTGCTGCATGTGATCGATATAACGCATCCCGAATTCGAAGAGCAGATCAGGATTGTTAATCAAACCTTGCAGGAGATCCATGCTGCGGATAAAAGGATGATATACCTCTTCAACAAGATCGATGCTTACCGGTGGGTGGAGACCGATCCGGATGACCTGATCCCACCGATAACAGGGAATATACCGCTTAACACCCTGAAGGCCTCATGGATGGCACGGGAAAACACACCTGCGGTTTTCATCTCTGCCCTGAACAAAACCAATTTTGACGAACTTCGTATACTGCTTTACCATGAGGTGAAAAGGATCCATGAGACACGGTTTCCATTCGATAACTATCTGTAATGATATAAGTTTCTTCATCTTTATGTAATTTTGTCCGTCCAATGAATCATACCTGCCCTGGGCAGGGGCGTGTCCGAAAAGCCTGATGAGTAGGGTAAAGGGAGTTTTTCTTTCAGAAAACACAAAAAATGAAGATCATTATTGCCGGCGACGGTGAAGTAGGGTTTCATATTGCAAAGCTCCTTTCTGATGAGAATCACGACATCACCATCGTTGATCCCCATAAGGAATTGCTGGAGATGCTGGAATCGCAATCGGACCTGATGACGATCACAGGTGATTCCACTTCTATATCGGTGCTGGAGAATGCTGGTGTTGCTGATGCCGACTTGCTCATCTCTGTAGTGCATGATGAAAAAACCAATATTGTAACCTCGGTCCTGGGCAAGAAGCTGGGTGTGAAACGTACCATCTGCAGGGTAAACAGTCCGGAGTTCCTCCGGCCTGCCAACAAAGCCATGCTGAAAAGCCTGGGCATTGACTCCATCATCAACCCTGAAAGCATAGCTGCAAAAGAGATCATCGACCTGTTGAACCAGACGGCTGCCACCGAGATTTTTGACTTTTCGGCAGGCAGATTATCATTATTTCTGATCAAACTTGATCACAATGCGAAGGTGATCAACAAGTCCTTGTCACAGGTGTCACAGGAATATCCTATGCTGAATTTCAGGGCAGTGGCCATACACCGACAGGGGCGTACGATTATACCAAGGGGGGATGACAAGTTTTTGGTGGATGATCTTGCCTATGTTATTACCAAGCCGGAAGGAATAGACCAGATGCTTGCCATGAGTGGAAAGTCAAAGTTTGAGATAAACAATGTAATGATCATTGGTGGCGGGAGGATCGGGAAACTGGCGGCCAGCTCGCTGGAGAACGATTTCAACCTGAAGGTCATTGAAATAAGCAAGGAGCGGTGTGAGCAACTGGGCAACATCCTTACTCGCACACTTGTGATCAACGGGGATGGCAGGGATATGACCCTGCTGGTGGACGAAGGGATCAGAAGCATGGATGCGGTCGTTGCCGTTACCCGTGATTCAGAAACCAATATCCTGATCTGCCTGATGGCACGCAAGTATGGTGTTCGGCGAACCATTGCTCTGGTAGAGAACATCACTTTTATAGATGCGGCCCAGAACATGGGCATCGACACCATTATCAACAAAAAGCTGATCACCGCGAGCCATATTGTGCGGTTCACCCTTGATGCCCAGGTCACCTCTATCCGTTGCCTGAACGGGGTGGATGCCGACGTTCTTGAATTTCTCGTCAAAGAGAAATCGGAAGTGACCAACAAAAAAATCAAGGACATCCGTTTCCCGGGCAATGCCATCATTGGAGGGCTGGTCAGGGATAATGAGGGATTGATCGCAATCGGTGACCTGGAGATCAAACCCAATGACAAAGTAGTGGTGTTTTCACTTCCTGAATCGATCAATAAGGTTGACAAACTATTCAATTAATCCTGATGCGTTCATTTAATTTCAAAATCTCAGATCTGTGAGACACTGGTCGGAAGTCAACTGGAGGCGGATCGTAAAGGTGATCGGCATGTTGCTGGTCATTGAAGGATTGGCGATGTTTCTGGGGATACCCTTTTCTCTTTATTACGGTTCATCTGATCTTCATGCACTGCTGCTGTCAGGAGGGATAACCGCCATTACAGGTGCATTGTTGCTGGTATTTCTGATGAGAAGCCGAAACCCGTCGATTGGAAAGCGGGAAGGGTATATCATCGTAAGTTTCACCTGGGTCATCATCTCTTTTTTCGGGGCTTTGCCTTATGTTATCAGCGGTGTAATCCCGGACTATACCAAGGCCTTTTTTGAGACCATTTCAGGGTTTACCACCACGGGAGCCACGGTACTCTCTGATATTGAGGCAGTGCCAAAAGGCATTCTTTTCTGGCGCAGTATGACTCATCTGATCGGGGGGATGGGCATCATCGTTCTTTCCCTCGCTGTGCTTCCTTTCCTGGGGGTGGGAGGGGTGCAACTTTTTGCTGCCGAGATGCCCGGTCTGAAAGCCGACAAACTCCATCCGCGTATTACGGAGACTGCCAGAAGATTATATCTGATCTATTTCGGATTTGTGATCCTGCAGACTATACTGCTTCTGTGTGGCGGCATGAGTTTTTTTGATTCGCTTTGTCACGCTTTCAGCACCATGGCAACCGGTGGTTTTTCAACACGGAACGACAGTGTAGCAGGATTTTCCCCCTACATTCAGTATGTGATCATCTTTTTCATGATCATAGCCGGTACCAACTTTACCCTTCATTATCTTTTTCTGCACCGGTTCTTTTCCAAAGTATTTCGCAATGAAGAGTTTCGTTTTTACATCCTCCTGATGTTTATCGTTGCGCTGATCATTGGGGGTTTATTGTTCACGTTCCATTCCCTGCCACCGGAAAAAGCCTTCCGTGATGCTCTGTTCCAGGTGGTCTCCATCGTCACCACCACCGGATTTATCACAACTGATTATCTTGCCTGGAAACCTTTCATCTGGTTTTTGATCTTCATACTTATGTTTACCGGTGGGAGCGCCGGTTCAACCGGTGGGGGCATCAAGGCCATCCGGATCCTTTTACTTATCAAAAGCAGTGTGGTAGAACTAAAGCGGTTGGTACACCCCAGGGCTTATATCCCTGTCAGGTATGATCAGAAACCTGTATCACAGGATGTAATCGCCAAGATGCTGGCTTTCTTCTTCTTCTATATTGCCGCGTTCATATCAGGCACCATTGTTATGGGTTTCATGGGGCTTGATTTTGAAACAGCCCTGGGTTCCGTGATTACCTGTCTCGGCAATATTGGTCCGGGCATCGGCGCTGTGGGTCCGGTGTACAACTATGCATTCATCCCGGCTGCAGGACAATGGGTGCTCTCTTTCCTTATGCTGATCGGAAGGCTGGAAATCTTCACGGTGCTGGTGCTGCTGAATCCTTTGTTTTGGCGGAACTGATCTCCGGAAGCTCCTCGGTTACAGGCTCAAACTGAAGGTCATGTTTTTCCAGGACCAGCGCAGCTGCCTTCTCGTATTTTTCTTTTGCACGTTTCCTGTTGATACCGATAAATTTACCAAGATTTGCCACCAGGAATTCATCTGCAGCCGTAAAGGTGCCCGCAGGTTTTTTCTGTCGGGTCACTATCTCAGCGTATTCGTTGGTAAGCAGCAGCCGGTAGGTGTCAAACATTACCAGAGCATCATAGCGGAGATCATCCTCCCCCTTCAGTGGTTTAAGATTGCGGATCACAGTCTCGGAACTGTCAAGCTGGTCAAGTGCCTCCTGATAGGTTTTGTCCATGATTCCCGGAACATATGATTCAAGCGACCGCTCCAGTGCGTCCAGACGGTTGATTACAAGCTGATGCTCAAAGTTGATCTTTTCAACAAACAACTTCACTTTTAACTTCTTCTGACTGCAACCAGGCAGTAAAAGTATTGCTGTGAAGATCGCAAGAAACAGGAAAACAGATTTCTTTCTCATAGCTGTATCGTTTTGTCCCGGTAAAAATAATGTTTCTTTCATGCTGTTGGCAGGATTTCGCGGAAAAACCGACGAATAACCGTTTCATGGTGGTCAGGTAACCGGGATTATCCTGCGATACCGATACTGATCACGCTGATTTTCACATGGGGTACCTCACCCAGGACTGAGGCGAGGGATTCGATGGTGCTACCCGTGGTGATTACATCGTCCACTATCAGCAGGTGTTTTCCTTCCAGGCCATGGTTATCTGACAGGGCAAAACGTTCCCGTGCATTCTCCCAACGACCATAACGATCCTTTGTGGTCTGGCTAACATTGTAAAACTTACGGGTAACTTTATCCGTTGCGACGGGTTTCATGATTTCAGCCGAAACGCCCATGGCAATGGCCAGACTTTGGTTATAACCCCGGCGGCGCTCCTTCTTCCAGTGAAGAGGTACCGGGATAATGAAATCAATTCCGGTCAGCAACCCGGCTTCAGCCAGTTTCTTCCCGTATAACCGGCCCAGATATTCCCCGATGTCTTTTCTGCCTTTGTATTTGAGCTGGTGAATCAGTCGTTGTACACTATTACCTTTGCGGTAATGAAGAAAGGAGGAACAGTGTTCGATCCTGACCCTACCCCAGAAAACACGGGCCGCCTTGTTGGCTGGTTCTGTATGGTAACCCGTTTCGGGCAGATGGAGGCGGCAGGGCATACAGATGACCTCTTCATGCAGAAACAGACTTTTTGTGCAGATGGCACATACCCGCGGGAAGAATAGTTCAAACAACGAAGCGAGCCATTCGGTAAACATTCCTGTTCGTCTCATACGGGTATATATGATTGAACAATATTTTCCGGAAAATATTTGCATGGATTTCCTGATCGGATTATGGTGAAAATGTATAACTGGTAACTTTTTACTAATTTTGCCCCCCGGTTTTGGGTTTTAACACCTTAATATTGATATGGATAATACGAAAAAACAATACCGTTCACTCTGGCTCATCCTGGCGATTTTCTTTATAGCCGGTTTTCTGGTGATGGTGTGGATGTATGCGGACAGCAGGAAGAATGTTCAGAAAGTGGTTGAGCTTCGTGTCAGGGAATCCACCAGTCATCAGCGGGAGCTCGACTCGCTGATCTTCGAGTTTGAAAGTGTCAAAGCTGCTTACGGTAACTTAAACCTTCAGTTGAAGGGAAAAGACAGCATCATTCAGGAGAATATTGTCCGAATAAACAGACTGATCGCATCAAACAAGGCAAAAGATGTCATTATCAGGGAGATTGAACAGTTACGACTGTTGAAGCAGGATTACGAACGGAGACTTGACAGCCTTTTGTATATCAACATGGAGCTGACCGATAAGAACCTGGAGCTGAAATACCGGGTGGAGGCCGAGAAGGAGAAGAATGTGATCTTGACGGAAGAGAAGGAGGAGTTTAAACGGAAGGCGATCCTTGGAGAGAAGATCAGGGCATACAATATCTCTGCTGCAGGCTACCGGAGCCGGGGGACCAGCAAGGAGACCATGACTGACAAAGCCAGGCGCACTGACCGTATCAAGGTTTGTTTCACCATCGGGGAAAACCTGGTGATCCCTCCAGGGGAAAAATTGGTATATGTACGGATTGCCAGGCCTGACAACGTGGTGTTAACGCGGGGCGGAGGTGAAACCAATTCCTTCGATTACCAGGGGGAACGGCTTCAGTTTTCCATAAGACAGCAGGTCAATTATCAGAACAAACCTCTGCAGACCTGCCTTAACTGGGATAAAATCGTTGAAGGAAGCGCTATGACCGGCACTTACAATGTATCAATCTTCTTTGAAGACCAGGAGATCGGCAGGAGCTCGTTTGTGCTATATTAATCCTACCTGTTTTTCTGTTAACCGAACATTTGGCAGCAGAATGTGTTATGATGATAACAATCTGCCATGGAATCTCTTACAGCTACCCTCTTTGATATACGGCATTTCGCCATGCATGACGGGCCCGGTGTGCGAACCACTATTTTTCTGAAGGGATGCCCGCTACGTTGCTTATGGTGCCATAATCCTGAAGGAAGAAGCCCGTTACCCGATACGATCTTCAGGGAGGCCAGGGACCATGAAGACAACAATACCCGGAAAGAGGAGGTAATCGGGAAAACCTATACCCCGGATGAATTAATGACTGAGATCCTCAGTGAAAAAAATGTAATGAACGGATCAGGCGGAGGTGTCACCTTTTCAGGTGGTGAACCTTTGCTTCAGCACCGGTTTCTGCTGGAGATGCTGAAAAGATGCAGGGCGGAGGGATTACACACAGCCATTGACACAAATGGTTATGCTGAAAGGGAGGTCTTTGAGGCACTGATGCCTGTGACAAACCTGTGGCTGTTTGACATTAAGCACGCTGACAGTGAAAAGCACCTTCACCATACAGCTGTTTCCACAGTCCGCATACTGGAAAACCTTCGTCTCCTTCTTACCTCCGGAGCAGAGGTCTGGCTCAGGGTCCCGGTCATTCCCGGTTTCAATGATACCTGCGAGGAGATGACCATGATTATCAGAGTGCTCAGGGGAATGCCGGTGCCCGTCAGTCAGGTGCAGCTAATCCCTTTCAGACAGGTTGCTTCAGAGAAATATACTTTCCTGGGTTACGATAATACCATGTCCGGGATCCCTTCCATGCATCCGGCTCAACTGATCCCCTTCAGACGTATGTTCCGAAGGGCTGGCTTTCCTACGATGATCGGTGGATGATGGCAGTGGTTGGAGTAAACCGTAAAAATCAGAGTTTTCAGAATCAATAAATCCCCCGTCTCCTGTCCCCTCTCCCCTGTCCTATCTCCCCTGTCCTATCTCCCCTGTCCCCTAATAATCGCATTCCCCCCGTCTCATCCGGTCAAGGGCTTTTTTGAAGACCACCAGGGTATTGAGGTCTATCAGGCTCTTGCCATCTGTCATATTTCCCCCATGGCGCCTCACCAGCAGGCTCACCCGGTCAAGCCACTGCATGTTGATTTTCAGTTCGGTGGCTCGCATGTACCAGTCCGAATCTTCGGCGAATTTCAATGAAGTGTCGAAAAGTCCCACTTTTCTGAACACCTCCCTGCGGTATAAAGCAGCACCTATATAAGCAGGATAAGATTCTGCGGGATTACCATAGGATTTAAAAAGCCCGGTTTCTTCGTCCTGTTTAAGCATTTGTGCATAGCCTCTGACTACGTCCGTTTCCGGATGGTCAATCATGTATTCCACCAGGAATTTTAGGTTTCCGGCAGGGTAGAGGTCATCGGCATCGAGGAAGGCGATGAAATCACCGGAGGCATCACGTATGCCGCGGTTCCTGGCGAAGGCAGGACCGTCATTGCCATACCAGAAGTACCGGATGTCCACCCCAGGTTCCTGCATGACACTTTTCACTTCGCCGTCGGTATCATCGGTAGAGCCATCGTTGATAATAAGGATCTCAAGAGCCGGATATTCTTGGGAAAGAAGGTTTTCCACTGCATCACGGATAAATTTCTCCCCATTATACACGGGGATCACCACACTTACCAGCGGCCAGGCTGTGGTCTGATCATCCCGCCGGGTGGTGTTGAGATGTCGAAAAAGAAGTGGATCTCTCAGGTAACGGCTTACCACTTCAGGAAGTTGTTTCAGATCGTTACCCGCTTCAAGGGTGAAACAGGGTAACCGGCGGATGAGGTTATTGAGGAAGAGGTGGGTATGCTTGCCTATGTTGGGGAGCTGCGACATGGTGGTGAAACCCATGGCACGCTGCAACTTCCAGAATTCAACAGGGGCCAGGCCACTTTCCCTCCGAGGCATCACCTCCGGCAGCATCACCCCCTTCAATGGAAGGGATGATTTTATCTGGTTCTTGTAACGGGGATATAGGTACATCACCGCTTTCTCATGGGATAGCTTCTCCGGGTTGATGCACAACGGTGATAGTTCGGGATACCGCTCCAGTTCCGACGCATTGATCTTGGCTGTATTATAGAGGGAATACACCACAGGCTCCGGGTGCAGCCCGACGATCACATAATCATCCGAGAGGTAATACATGCCATGGCGGATACATGTAATGGCCGTAGTGGATTTCCCCTGTCCGCTCCTGCCCGGCATTAGCACCGCCCCGTCAGCATTCCCGATGGCCGCCGCATGTACCATCTGCAGCCCTCTGGATTCCATCCACCAGTGGATCAGTGTCCGTAACGGGGAGGAATAGACCCAGTAAGGAAACCGGGAGGTGGTCTCCACCCAGTAGACACCGATCCCTTGTTCAAGATCCATCACGTTGACGGAGAAATCGCTCCAGTGAAATGCGGTCTTGAACCTTCCGCTGAAAAAACCCCAGATGTCGCCACGGTCGGTAAAATCTTCAATCCCGACAGGATGGGGCACCATTTCAACACCCGTTGATTCTGTATCCCATACACATAACGTAAGGTCTGGATTATCAGTTGCTTCTGCCTTCAGGTGATTCAATGCCGGAAGCATGATCCCGGTCATCTGCCGGCCGGCAAAATGGATGCAGATATGATACCCGGCGATCAGGAAATAGTGCTTCTCGCTCTTCGTAATGCCGACTGTAGCCAGAAAGCGGGAATACACCTGCTGGAAATACTGCGCCTGTTCCTCTTCTGTTTTTATACTCCTGTGCAATGATCCCATGTTCAGATCTCTTTAACCCCACAAGGATGTGCATATTTCTCCTGAATGTTTTTATATGCGTGCAGAGCAGCCGGTTTCAGATATGGCCTGTCCCGGAGGATCTTTTCCCTCATCTCATCCAGAAATTTATCTGTATCAGCTTGCACATCATCGGTATAAACCGATAAACCCTCTTTCAGCAGGTCGTCAAAGACATGCGGTACCGAAGCAGTCACCACCGGATCAATTTCAGGTACTACCTCCGACAGTAGTTTTAAGAAAAGATCGTCCGGAATACTATGTAGAACGCATTCCCAGATCAGGACACCGAGGTTATCCAGACTGAAATAATTTCCGTTGGAGAGGTTCAGCAGAATATATTCTCTGTCAATTAATTGATAAATAATTTCGGCTGTATTAGGCTTGTAGTTTTTTCTGTTCATAGGTGATCCTGTCTTTTCCATATTGCGAAAAGGGTAACAAAATTAAAGAAAATCTCTATTCATTGGTTGAAAAGATTAGCTTTGCAGCCCGAAAAACATTACCCGATGCATCCTTATCACTATCCTGATTTTAATGATATTCTCATCCTTCAGTTTCTTGAAGAGTTTGAAAAAAATGAATCCTACTGGGGCGAAAGCGAGAAGCGCCTCAATCGATTGATCATTGATCATATCAGACAAAAAGAGGGATTCTGTTTTGATCATTTTCTTGATGCAGGATCTGGAAGGGGACGGCTTCTCCATGTTTTTAAGAAGTATTTTAATACATTGACAGCCATTGAACCTGACATTGACCGGTTTGCTGATACGGTGAAGGAGGTTACCTCCCTGGGGATTGACAATAAGTCAGAGCTATTCAATGTTTCTGCAGAGGATTTTAAAAGTGATAAACGGTTCGGTCTGATCCTGTGTAGTCATGTCATCCAGCATATCCATACCGATACGGTAATGCCGTTGATGGTTAACCTGAGAACTCACCTGGAAAACCATGGGATTATTGCTTTAACAACTTGTCATTCAACCAATGAAGGTGATTATTACCGAAACAATTATCTGAGAGATGGGGTACCTGTCCGTGAAGAAATCGGCAGAGAGACGTTTAATGCTTCTGTCAACGGGAACGGTATGTTACCGGTGCATTATTTTGAACCGGGCAGGCTGATGGAAGAGTTGAAATGCAATGGCCTTCATACCGTGACATTCAAGGTGTTCCATGTTGCCCGGGAGGACCGGGACAAATTACATCACACCGACGTTGACTCGTATGTTAATGCCGATCCCTCCCTTCAGAAAAGGTATGGGGTGGATATGTTCCTGTTGCTTGAAAAGATTTAGGACTTTCTTTCCTTGCTTTTTCTCAGCATCTTCATAAGTTGCAGGTCATGCAGCGTTATATTTCCCGTCAGGCTTGCTTCGTGGCGTCTGACAAAAAGGCTTATTTCACATGTTTTCAATACGATACTGTTGTTTTCCATTGCCCTTTTGAACCAGTCGGTATCTTCGCTGAAACGGAGTTCTTCATCAAAAGGCCCGTTCCTGCTGAATGCACGGCGTCTGAAAAGAGTTGTCCCGATGTACCAGGGAAATGACTCGGCAGGATTTCCGGTGAACACCCTATCACCCCGGGGTGTTGTGACGAATTTCTGGGCAAAACCCGCAACGGCATCGGCTTCCGGATGGTCGGTAAGCCATTGCAGCAGGGACCAGAAAGTTGGTGGGTTCAACAGGTCATCAGCATCCAGGAAAAGCAACAGTTCACCGTTTGAGACTTCCAGCCCCCTGTTGCGTGCCGCCCCCGCCCCTGCATTCTCCTGGTACAGGTAGCGGCACGGAAGGGCCAGTTCAGCAACCAGCCGGGCAGTCCAATCCACCGATCCGTCATCCACGATGATAAGCTCTGTATCCGGATATTGCAATGAGATGACCGAAGCAACGGCTTCCTTCAGGAAAGTGGCGGCATTGTAGGCAGGGATAATCACACTCAGAGACGGAAGGTGCAAGGAAGGATAGACAGGTAACGGATTATCCGGCAGAACACCCAAACAGGTAAATACAGGTTGAAAGGCATCATCCGTCGGGACTTCATCATTTCTGATCATGGAGGAGAGTGTCCTCATCAGTGTTGTCAGCAGGGATACATGGTCCGGTCCGGCGAAAGGCAGACAGGACATCAGGTTAAAAAGCCACTGATTGTAAATCCTGAACAACAATATCTCATTCGGTCCGGTTTGCGGAATGAGATAGGATTCATCCAGGACCAGTGTATCTATCTTTCGTGGATTTTCGGGTACGCTGTTGAAAAACAGAGCAGCAGGTGACGGGGAGATCTTAACTGCGACCCAGCTTTCAGGGAAATCTCGGCCATATTTAAGGATATATTTTTCATTGTTTGCAGGAAACAACCCAGGCGGACTACCAACCAGCGGGCAAAGGAAGTTTGTTTCGGCCTGTTTCTTAACCGGAAGGAAAAGAATTTCCTGCTGAATCAGCAAGATAGAAAGGGTTGAGATGATCATCTGCCTGCAGACATCCGCATCGGTTGCAGCAGCATCGCGGAAGAATATCACTGCCGTGTGTTCCTCCATATTCACCACCGAGAGGGCCTTGCTCCGGTAATGGTAGAAGGCCCTGAAATGCCCCTCTTCAAAACCCAGGATATCGCCCCGATGGGTGAACCTGAACCGGTCGAACGGGGCGTCAGGGAAAGCGAAACCGGGGGAGCTGCTGTCGGTCATGAATAACCTTACTGCCCTTTCAGGTGGTTTATCTGGCATAGGGGTGAAAACGCCCGGCAGATGCATGGAGATAACACTGCCTATCGGGCACTCCAACCCGACGAAAGTCCCGAAAACCTCTGCAATGTACTGCCTGGTATGGTTGCGGGCTGTTGCCCGAAATACACCCGTGCATAGGTCATAGAAGTGCTTTTGCTCAAGATCGGGAACTGGTGGTTTATCCATGGGATAAAATTAGGATTCTTTGTCGATTATTGTGAGATAAGATGCATTCATCCCGTAAAACCGTAACTTTGAACTTTTCATTACCTTATCTGGATATCCATGGATTAAACAAATGATTATGAAAAGAATTTTAATGATCCTCTGCCTCCTGTCACTAACGTTCACCCTCACCAGCCAGGACATCACCGGTCAGTGGAACGGCTTACTGGAGTTGGGGAAGGCACAGCTTACAATCGTCTTTCATATTGACAAAAGCGTGGAGGGGTACACCGCCACGATGGACAGCCCGGACCAGGGGGCGAAAGGGATCGAAGTTACCTCGGTCACCTTTGAGTCGCCGGTGCTGAAGCTGGAGGTTTCTAAGCTTAAGATGGAATACACAGGGGAATACACCGACGGTATTTTCAAGGGCACCTTTAAGCAGGGTGGTTTTACCGCACCGTTGAACCTTACAAGGGAGAATGTAGTCAAAAGACTTTCCCCCAGGCCGCAGGATCCAAAAAAACCTTATCCGTATCATTCGGAGGATGTGATCTTTCCGAATGATGAGGCCGGTATCACCCTGGCCGGAACGCTGACCTTTCCGAAGAAGCCGGGCAAATACCCTGCGGTGGTGCTGATCTCCGGCAGCGGTCCCCAGAACAGGGACGAGGAGATCCTGAACCACAGGACCTTCCTGGTTCTTTCGGACTATCTCACCCGGAGGGGGATCGCTGTGCTTCGGTATGACGACCGCGGCACGGCACAGTCGACGGGTGATTTCAGCACCGCTACCACCTATGACCTTTCAACCGATGCGGAGGCTGCTATCCGCTATTTGCAGACGCGGCCCGAGGTTGACACAAGTCAGCTGGGATTGGTTGGCCATAGCGAAGGGGGAATCATCGCGCCGATGGTGGCTACGAGGAATGAAGCGGTGGCATACATCGTGTTGCTGGCGGGCACCGGCATCCCGGGCGACCAATTGTTGCTGGTGCAGATGGAACTTATCGGAAGGGCATCGGGGATGGAGGAGGAGAAGATAGCCCAAACCAGGGAACTGAACCATACAATTTTCAACATGGTGAAAAAGATGGATGACCAGGAAGAACTCAATACGCAACTGGAAACTTATATCAGGAAGGTCATGAAAGAGAATCCTGAGTTGGAAAAACCTGAAGGAATCAGTGAAGAAGAGTTGATTCAGATGGCGATTGAGCGGGTTGCCTCTCCCTGGATGAAGTCTTTTATCCGGCATGATCCCGCCCCGGTGCTGGAGAAAGTAAGGGTCCCTGTGCTGGCAGTGAACGGCGTCAACGATTTGCAGGTCCCCGCGAGGATGAACCTGGAGGCTATTGAGGAAGCCCTGCGCAAAGGGGGTAATGACAAGGTCACCATCAAAGAGTACAAGAAACTCAACCACCTGTTCCAGAAAAGCAAAACCGGCCTTCCGGCGGAATATGGCGAAATAAAGCAGACCTTTTCGCCGAAGGTGATGAAAGATGTGGCGAAGTGGATACTGAGTACTGGTAAATGATCTGTCATCTATGTGTGTTTCAGCTTTGAGGAAAGGGAAACCGTTATCTTTGTTTTGCAAATCGATTATAACTCAGTGTCAGCCTTTAAAGTCACACTAAAACTTTTTATTATGAAATACTACCTATTTCTGCTCCTTGCTGCCCTTTTCCTGCTTTCGTGCGGATCGAAAAATCATGAAGAATCCTTCCTACTGGCCGGTGAGTCGTTTGATGAGGCTGAAGCGGTAGAAGAAGAGTTGTCAAACAAAAAGCCGGTGAATCTGGAAGAAGCCATCACCAGAAAGATCATTAAAAACGGCAGTATGGAACTGGAAGTCCGTGACCTTGGTGCTGAAAAAGACAAGGTGGATACGCTGGTAAAAAAAGCGGGCGGTTATTATGAAAGTGAGCAACTTAGCAATTCCACACAGAGGATAACCTTCTATCTGACCATCAGGATCCCGGCAGACCATTTCGAGCAATTTATTGCAACGATAGAACGGGGAGGCAATGAGGTCGTCCATAAGTCCATTGAGGCCAAAGATGTGACAGAAGAGTATATTGATCTGGAAACCCGGCTTGCCAACAAGAGAAACTATATGACGAGGTATCAGGAGCTGCTGAAAAGTACCAGAAGTGTGAAGGATGTCCTGGAGATACAGGAGCGGATCCGTTGGCTGGAGGAGGAGCTCGAGAGTACTACCGGGCGGTTAAAATACCTGTCGCATCAGGTGAGTTACAGCACATTGAATCTGACGATGCATCAGCCGAAGGAGTTCAGGTATTCGCCCGGCCAGAGGGACAGAGGATCAGAAAAGTTGAAGCAATCATTGATTGGTGGCTGGCATGCTTTTGTTGATTTTTTCTTTATCCTGCTGTACAACTGGGTGTTGCTCCTGTTTATCATTGCTGCGGTTACCTTATGGCTTGTAAAAAGGAGAAGGAGGAAATCGCGAAAAGTTTTGAAGGGATAAAATGATTACCGGGTGATTAACCGGGATATATTGAGCAGTGGATAAAAAATATCTGCCACGAATACACGAATAGGGCATCACGTGAGGCTTCATTCGTGCATTAGTGGCAAAAAAAGCAAACCAGCCTTTCACAGCTTATGTCCGTTTTTCCCCTTTCAGGCATATATACCTGAAAGAGGAACGAAATGGCAAATGAAGAAAATCCCCTTTCACTATTGCAGATTGAACAGAGAATCTTTACCATCCGCGGTCTTCAGGTGATGCTCGACAGCGACCTGGCGGAGCTGTACGGGGTGGAAACCAAGGTATTAAACCAGACAGTGAAACGAAATATTGAACGTTTTCCGGAAAGATTCCGTTTTCAGCTTGACTGGAGAGAATGGAAGGAACTGGTCACAAATTGTGACCGGTTGAACAGGCTGAAACACTCGACTTTTATTCCCTTTGCTTTCACGGAACCTGGGGTTTCGATGTTGTCGACTGTATTAAGAAGTAAAACAGCTGTTGCTGTAAGCATTACAATAATAGAAGCTTTTGTTGAGTTGAGAAAACTTCTCTATGATCAAATTCCAATAATTAAACGATTTGAGAACATCGATACAAAGCTTACTGAGGCTGACCTGAAATTTCAACAGATATTCAAGGCTCTTGAAGCCCGAAACCCACTCCCCGAAACCGGCATCTTCTTCGAAGGGCAGGTATTCGATGCCTGGGTGTTTGTTTCTGATCTGATCAGAACTGCTGAGCATACCATTGTATTGATCGATAACTATGTGGATGATACAGTATTTAAGCTATTACTGAAGCGAAAAGAAGGAGTTGTCATTATGATCTTCATCCGGCAGGTGACCCCGCAACTGGCGCTGGAAGCAGACAAATTCAACCGTCAGTACGGTAGCCTGATCCTCCGGCAGCTCAACGCCTGCCATGACCGGTTCCTGATCATTGACGGGAAGGTGCTGTACCATATCGGCGCATCCCTGAAAGACCTGGGGAAGCGATGGTTCGCCTTCTCCAGGATTGATACACTGGCGCCGGCGGTACTTCAAAGGTTGAAGGGATGAAAAAAGGATATCTGCCACGAATACACGAATGGGGCATCCTCGTAAAAGCAACTCCAGACCCTTTCAAATCAAACACCGATGAGTATATTCCACGACAAAGCCACCCGCAGCTACAACATGAGCCGGATACGTGGCAAAGACACCAAGCCGGAGATGGTGGTATGATGGTTTCTGCGTGGCAAATGTGCTCAGAAGAGCTGAAGGAATATCGGTTACCTGCAGAGAGCTTGAACTTACAAATTTCAAAATAGATTTTTTGCAAAAAGTACCGGAATGTGGTATCTTTGGCAAAAATTCACTCTTATTATGGAAGGAAAAAACGAAATATCAATCAATCAGTGGCTGGACAACTTGCTGGCAAAAGGAGCTTATGGCTTCGCTAAAGAATCTTTACATAAAGAAATGCAGGGCTACTCAGATATTGCTGTTAAAAGAGCACTAAGCAGACTGAGTACGAAAGGGAAGATTGTTTCCTTATACAAAGGATACTACTTGATTATACCACCGCAATACAGCAACAAAGGCATTCTCCCTCCACAACTGTATTTGGATGCTTTTATGAAGCATTTGCAACGGCCTTATTACGTATCGCTTCTTAATGCTGCTGCTTTTTATGGTGCATCCCATCAGCAGCCACAGGAGTATTTTGTAATGACTGATTTTCCCGTGCTACGCCCTACCCATAAAAGAGGGCTTAAAATAAACTACATCAGCATCAAGAAGATTCCGGAAACGCTGATTGAGAAAAGAAAAACGGAAGCCGGTTACCTCAACATTTCAAATGCAGCACTTACAGCAGTTGATTTGATTCAATTTGAAAAACGGGTAGGAGGCCTTAACCGGGCATCTACGGTGCTGAACGAATTAACAGAAGTAATCAAACCGACTGATTTTACTTCTGTGGTATTACAGCATGTGCATGTTACCGCATTGCAACGATTGGGATATTTGTTGGAAAATGCCTGCTACAATACAGAATTGGCGGATGCTCTGTTTGAAGTAATGAAGCGGGGAAAACTGAGTTTGTTTCGCATTCCATTAAAAGCCGCCAAAGCAACCAAAGGCTTCTCTTCCGATAATCGATGGAAAGTCATTGTAAACACTGAAATTGAGATTGACGGATGATACCACAGGCACATATCATGGAGTGGAGCCAGCAGGTTCCCTGGCGAAGCAACGAACAAGTGGAACAAGACCTGGTGATTTGCCGTGCCCTGGTCGAAATATTTTCGGATAAATGGTTGGCCAATAGCCTGGCTTTTCGGGGTGGTACGGCCTTGCATAAACTTTATCTGCAACCTCAGGCTCGCTATTCAGAAGATATTGATTTGGTGCAAGTGCGGGCTGAACCCATCAAAGAAACTGTGCAACGATTGCAGACAGCATTGGCTTTTCTGGGTGATTCTTCAGTGAAACCCAAAAGGGATGGTACCCAAATTATCTGCCGTTTTGATTCCGAGTTTCCACCCTCTGTTCGTTTGCGATTAAAGGTAGAAGCCAATACCCGGGAACACTTCACTGTGCTGGGGCTACAACAATTCCCTTTTGAAGTCAAATCCTCCTGGTTTGATGCTAGCTGCAACCTGACCACTTACCGTTTAGAAGAACTATTGGGTACAAAATTGAGGGCACTCTATCAGCGCAAAAAGGGAAGAGACCTGTACGATATGTTCATTGCGCTTACCAAAAAACCGAGGTTGGATATTGATGCCCTACTTCATAGTTACCGGGAGTACATGAACTTCTCGGTAGAAAAGCCACCTACGCAACGGGAGTATTTGTTGAACATGGAAGCCAAAATGCAGGACAGCGAATTTTTGGGAGATACCACTGGTTTGATCAGACCAGCTATCTCTTATGACCCAATGGTAGCTTATGAGCTGGTGAAACAAATGCTCATTGAAAATATCTGATCCCCAGATTCGACTTCCACAAAAGAACGACATACAACCACATCACATACAACTACATCACATCACCACATCATCACATCATCACATCACCACATCTTCTTCTCCATGACCGACGTCCACTCCCCCGCCACCCGCAGCTACAACATGAGCCGGATCCGGGGGAAGGATACGAAGCCGGAGATGATGGTGTGGAGGTTTCTGCATGAAAACGGGTTTAAGGGCGGGTTGCACGATAAAAAGTTGCCCGGGGAAAGGGATATAATTTGACCATGGTTTATTAGAATTTGTTTTAAAGAAATGGTTTTGTTAATAACTAATGATTCCTTTTTAACTTGATCAATATCAAGGAATATTAAATTTGTGGTATGGAAGTAAGAACAGATTTATATCAAGGTGATTGCAAAGAGGTAATGATGGAACTGCTAGATAATTCGGTAGACTTGATATTTACATCACCTCCATATGCAGATCAAAGGAAGAATACATACGGTGGAATACATCCAGATGAATATGTAGCGTGGTTTTTACCGATATCAATAGAGCTTCTGAGAGTTCTTAAACCAACAGGTTCGTTTGTATTTAATATTAAAGAAAGAATTGTTAATGGGGAAAGAAGCACATACGTAATGGAGCTTATTTTAGCCATGCGAAAACAAGGATGGTTATGGACCGAGGAATATATATGGCATAAAAAGAACTGCTATCCTGGCAAATGGCCTAACAGATTCAGAGATGCATGGGAGAGACTTTTACATTTTAATAAGACAAAAAAATTCAATATGTATCAGGAATCAGTGATGGTTCCAACGGGTGACTGGGCAAAAACAAGGCTGAGGAACCTAAGTGCTACTGATAAGATAAGAGATGAATCACGTGTTGGAAGTGGATTTGGTAAAAATATATCTAATTGGCTTACCAGAGAGATGGCATATCCGACCAATGTGTTACATCTTGCCACTGAATGTAGCAATAAAAGTCATAGTGCGGCATTCCCTGAAGGACTACCTGAATGGTTTATCCGTCTTTTTACGAAAGAAGGTGATACGGTATTGGATCCTTTTATGGGATCAGGGACAACCAACTTTGCTGCAAAAAGATTGAAAAGAAACTCAATTGGAATTGAAATCGTGCCCGAATATTTCGAGATGGTATATAAAGAAATTCAACCGGTTGAATTATATCTTTTTGAACCTAAAGATGTCTACGAAAATGGTGAACTTAAGTATCGTTACTCAGTACGTTGAAGATAAGATTGGCGACTTTCATCAGAAAAGGATTTTAAGTATTGATAAGTTGAAACTTTCGTCGGTTTTGAAGCGGAAAAATCCTTATTTATTTAGAGCGAAGTATTTAATGACAGCTGAGCAGATTATTCGGGGCTTGGTTGATGCACATATTTCATCCAATGAAGAAACGATCTTTGGGGATTGGCTAGAGGGACTCGCAATATTCATCAACCAAAATGTTTATGGAGGCTGGAAGTCTGGAATTCCTGGTATTGATTTGGAGTTTGACATAGACAACAAAAGGTTCATTGTCAACATCAAATCTGGACCTAACTGGGGAAACAGCAGTCAACTGGCAAAAATGCGAACAGATTTCATTGCTGCGAAGAGAACTTTAAGAACCAGCAACTCAGGCCTGATAATAGTAGCAGTAAATGGTTGCTGTTACGGATGTAATAGTAAACCTGATAAAGGTGATCATTTCAAATATTGTGGGCAAGCATTCTGGGAATTCATTTCTGGAAATTCAGATTTATATACTGACATCATTGAGCCATTAGGTCATAAAGCCAAAGAAAAGAATGATGAATACCTCTATTCTTATGCACAGATGATCAATAAGTTCACCTTTGAATTTGCCGAAAATTTCTGCAGCAGAACCGGACAGATTGATTGGGAAAAACTTGTTCGATTCAATTCAGAACGGAAATTCAATAGATAGGTTTGAGATTTAATTTTCTTGAAATGGCTTACGAAAGGTTGGTCTATCAGATAATTTGAGGAAATATCAAATACTTCTAACAAAGCAAAATTCAGTCACTTAATATCAACTCAAAAAGAACCTTAATCCGTCACCAAGCACCCCCCATATGCCCCAACTCCCCTTCATTCCGGGTCAAAGTTACCGCCGATCATGGATCCATGATCAATACAAAGGGAATGGGCAAAGTGGTATCAGCACCTCCTCTATTGTTCCGTACATATTCATCTTTAGCGGAAAACAGGGATTACAGTATGGGTACAAGGATGAATGGCTTAACCATAATGTGTTCAGTTATTCAGGAGAGGGCCAAATAGGAGATATGAAATTCACCAGAGGGAATTTAGCTCTTAGAGATCATCTGATAACTGGTAAAAGGATTTTCCTTTTTGAGTATAATGAACGAAGATTACCTCCTGGATTTGTTGAGTTTGTTGCTGAGGTAGAATTTTTCAGTTGCGGATTTTTTGATGCATATGACACAAATGGAAATTTGAGACAGGGAATTAAATTCTTCTTTAAAAGAATAGGAGTGGATCTTGGCATTGAACCTGAACTGCTTAACATCGGAATATTATCAGATTCTTTTGCATTAAGTGAAGAGTTCAGACCTAATGAAACAGAGCGATCTGGTTTAGTCACCACCAGAGTTGGGCAGGGTGCTTACAGGCAAAGTCTCCTCCACCGGTGGGAATACCAGTGTGCAGTCACAAAATTCAACGATCCACGGATTCTGATCGCCTCCCATATCGTCCCCTGGAAGGAGGCCTCCGATGCCCAGCGCCTCGATGTGGACAATGGAATGCTTCTCTCTCCAACCTACGATGCCCTCTTTGACCGGCACCTGATCACTTTCGAAACCTCCGGCAAAATCATCCTCTCTGACCAGATCCAACCCTCCGCCTACGCACGCATCGGCATCACCGGCAGGGAGAAGATCCGGCAGGAACTCACCCACGGCAACAAAGCTTTCCTCCAGATGCACCAGCAGGGGTTTGCTGCGCAGATACCTGGAGCAGTATCGCAGATACCTGGAGCAGTATCTGTGTAAATCTGAGCAATCTGTGGTGAAAAAAGCCACAAACTGCACGGATTAAGACAGGTTTATTTTACAATGTATCAGAGAGACTGCCGAATCAGGAAATCGCAGTGAAAAACTATACCCGAACGGGGTCATCGTTGCCTTTTGTTCACGAAACTACACCCTTTCGGGTATATTATCAGTTTTTTTGCATATTTTATACCCTAAAGGGTGCATTTGCAGAAAAAAGTTATATATTTGCACCTTAAAGGGTATAGAAATGAGCCTGGCAAGATTTATTAAAGAGAAGCGAAAGTCTGTAAACCTGACACAGCCGGAACTGGCAGAGAAGGCCGGTGTGGGGCTGCGTTTCATCCGTGAGATGGAGCAGGGCAAGGAGAGTTTGCGGTTAGACAAAGTCAACCAGGTGTTGCAGCTCTTCGGTTACGAAGTGGGAGCCGTTCCAAGGCAGCCTGATCCCGACTCCTGATTCTCCGGTTCCGGAATATTAAAACTCAATATTGAAGGAAATGCGAAAAGCAGCAATAAAAATAGAAGATCAACCGGCCGGTTGGCTCATACAGGATGAACAAGGATATCTTTTTGAGTACGATAAAGCGTACGCTGCCCACCCTGATGCCCGTCCGGTCAGTCTGACCCTGCCTGTAAGGGAGGCACCCTACACCTCCAACGTCCTGTTCCCGTTTTTTGATGGTTTGATACCGGAAGGATGGTTGCTGGAGATAGCCCGGAAAAACTGGAAACTAAATCCGAGGGACCGGATGGGCCTGTTGCTGGCATGTTGTAAAGATTGCATCGGGGTAGTGAGCGTAGAGGGGGTAAAACCGGAGGATCAGCCATGACCAGATGCCTGTTTTGCTATCAGCCGTTGCCCTTATCTGAGCCGGACTTTCATGCCGCCTGCTCGAGGAAGATATTTGGTCAGACAATTCCTCCTGTCTTGCCATTCTCAGAAGATGATCTGGAGCCTCTGGCCAGAGAGGTGATACAAAGCCGGACAGCCGTTACCGGTGTGCAGGCCAAACTATCTTTACATATCAGAGGCAACAGAAAAGAGGACGCCGACAGACGGTTTACAATTGTGGGCTTGTGGGGAGGCTATATTTTAAAACCGCCGACAGCTTTGTATCCACAGTTAGCTGAGGTGGAAGATGTCACAATGCACCTGGCGCAACAGGCAGGAATCACAACAGCCCCTCACAGCCTGATCCGCCTGAAATCGGGCAGCCTTGCCTATTTAACAAAGCGTTTGGACCGTAAAAAAAAAGGGAAACTGGCTATGGAAGATATGTGCCAGCTCACTGAACGGCTTACTGAAGACAAATACCAGGGCAGCTACGAGCAAATCGGCAAAACCATTCTTAAGTATTCAGCTCTGCCGGGACTTGATGTGGTGAACTTTTTTGAGTTGGTACTCTTCTCTTTTCTGACTGGCAATGCAGACATGCATTTGAAGAATTTCTCGCTGCTGGAGCAGCCTGGTTCAGGCATGACTCTGTCACCGGCATATGATCTGGTGAATACTGTACTGGTAAACCCGGCCGATGATGAAGATACGGCGTTGACACTGAACGGAAAAAAGAAAAAAATAAAAAGGGAGGATTTTCTAGCTGCCATGGCTTCACTGAAAATTTCACAAAGGCAGCAGGAGAACATTTTCAGCAAGATGGCCAGGGCGATGCCAAAATGGCTTGAGATGATTGACCACAGTTTTTTAAGTCCGGAATTTAAAAAGCAGTATAAAACAATTATCAATGAAAGGATGGAGCGGATCCAATAAAGCACATTCCTCGAGCTATAGGTCTGGGAGAAATAAAAATGAAGAATGAATAACAGACTCCTTTGCCGTTTCCCACAACAAAACCATATGCCGCTGGATGCTTACCGAAGCAAATCACAGTGTCACCGTCAGGTGCGTTAAAATTACCGGTGACTGATTGTTTTCAGGTTATCCTTATTTTGCATAATGATCTCATATTGTATTCATAAATCATGCGTTTATAGGTAAGGTGATCTAATATCAGGTTTTCGGATAATAAACGGATGTCTTTCACACATTTCACCACAGATCCACACGGAAAATCTTTTCATGGATGTTAAATTACGCCAACAATATTTTAATTTTATCTGTTCATTTCCGGACAATCTTTCATGCAGCCTGAATGGGCGGGAGCAGCATGGAAACAATGATTTCACAGGGTATGCGTATAAACTGATCACGAATGTTGGTATCATGAGGATCTGGTCACTTCATCCGAAACATCTCGACGCCAGGGGGCTGGTCGCACTCTGGCGCGAAACCCTGCTGGCAAAACATGTGCTGGAGGGGAAGACAAAAGGGTACAGGCATCATCCGCAGCTCACCAGGTTCAGGCAGACGGATGATCCGACCGGATATATCAACCGGTATCTTATCGCCGTGTATGAAGAGGCCCTGGCCCGGGGTTACCGTTTTAACCGCGACAAGATCGGTCCCCTTTCAGAAACTAACCAACTAGCTGTAACTTCAGGACAAATTGGCTATGAGACCCGGCATCTGCTTGGCAAGCTGAAAGTACGCGATCCTGTAAAATACGAACAGCTGTTCCGGATCCGGAAACCTCATCCGCACCCCCTTTTCAGGGTCGTTGAGGGGGAGATTGAAACGTGGGAGATACAATGATATATCCTGTAACGATATGCATTTTTTACCAGCCCGGATTAACCAGGCGTCATTCAAAAAGCTAATAAATATTTACTATAACCAATGTTGAAAACCATGAAAACATTATTCCTGACACTGCTACTCCTGGCTTTGCATACGGGAGTTTTTTCACAATGTGCCGATACGGCAAACATTTATACTTTTACTTACAATGGAAAGATCTACGAGGTTGTAAGGCAGATGATGACCTGGGCCGATGCGGCTTCGTGTGCGGTGGAGAGGGGTGGTTATCTGGCGGAGATCGGTGATGAGGCGGAGCAGGCTGCGGTATATGACGCCATCATCAACGGAGCGGTTGTTTCTCCCACTTATACTACTGTCAGCAACGGCGGTGGTATCGCCTATATATGGATCGGTGCCACGGACCAGCAGACAGAAGGGACATGGTTGTGGGATGGTACCAATACCAATACGGGCACCCATTTCTGGACGGGTCAGGGAGCCAACGGTGCCGGTAATGGAGTAGCTGTTGCAGGTGCTTATCATAACTGGGGTGGTAAGAGCACCGGAGTGGTCAAGGAGCCGGACAATTTTGGGAGTATCCAGCATTATGCTGCCATCGGACTGGCCGGCTGGCCATCAGGGACCACCATGCTGGGGATTGCCGGGGAATGGAACGACATCATGGGAACAAGCCTCATCTATTTTGTGATCGAGAAAGATTCAACGACCGGGATCCGACCTTCTGAAAAGAACGGAGCCCTTCAGTTTTATCCCAACCCATCGGATGGATCGGTGTATTTCAGCAAAGACTGCGATACCATAGAGGTTTTTGACCTGCGTGGAAAACAGATGAGCCAGTTCTTTCGTACCAGGGAAATCCATCTTGAAAACCTGGGCAAAGGGGTTTTTTTCATCCGGATCGTTGCCGGGGATGAATCAATGACCAGGAAGATTATCCTGGAATAAAACACAAACAGAACCGTGATGGAATCGAGAATTGCATTCATCAAGGGTGACATCACCACCCAAACCGTGGACGCCATCGTGAATGCTGCCAACCGCTCATTGCTGGGGGGAGGCGGTGTTGACGGGGCGATCCATCGTGCTGCAGGTCCGGAACTGCTGGGGGAGTGCCGCACCCTGAACGGTTGTGAGACAGGCCAGGCAAAGATCACCAAAGGGTACCATCTCCCTGCCCGGTACGTGATCCACACAGTTGGTCCCATCTGGCGGGGAGGCAAACAGGGTGAGCCTCAACTGCTTGAAAACTGTTACCACAATGCCCTTACGCTGGCGAAAAAACATGGCCTTAAAACCATCGCCTTCCCCTCCATCAGCACCGGTATTTACGGATATCCGGTCAAAGAAGCTTCCTCCGTTGCGCTGAAGACCATACAGAGGTTTCTTTCAGAAAATCATCTGCCAGAAAAAGTCATGATCGTTTGCTTTTCCGACCATGACCTGCAAACCTACCTGGAAACGGTATCAGCCCTTAATCAATAACGGATGTCAGATAATCAGGATTTAGGATAATTATTTTCGATCAACTTTTCTTTTATCGCACAACCACTAACCTGGACGACCAGACTTTCGTTCCATCCTCATCTGATAGCCTGAAAAGGTAAATCCCGTCAGGCAGGTTGTCCAGCAGAACGGTGTTGTTTCCCTCTTTCAGGGTCAGATGTTTTACAACAAATCCCGTCATGTTCATGATGGAAACGATCTTATCCAATCCGGGCATCGGGTCTTCAAAGCAGATGTAATGTTTCGCGGGATTCGGGTAAAGCCGAAACTTATGAGAGTTGGCCTGCTCACTGATACCGGTTGAGGGGAGGTTTACATGATCCCAGCAGGATTTGACAATGGTGAGGGGTGGCAGGTTATGGTACCCGGTAGGATCTTCGATGAAAATGGCATCGCAGCCCCAGTACCTGAGCCTGGCCGCCGCTTTGCTGGCGAGTGTCAGATAGGGCTCGGTCAGCCCCAGATTGTATTCCCCTGATCCTGCTGTAATACATGCTTTCAGTTTCCAGGCGTTGTTGTAGTTGTACTTATGCTGGCAATGCACCGGATCGGTGCATGTGTTATAGATATCAGCTGTGCTGTAAAACCCCGGGGAATGGGCAATGATCCCTTTCAGGAAGTCTGCCTCATCCAGTCCGTGCAGGTAGGCACTCTTACCCCCGAAAGAAAACCCCTGTGCAAAAACCCTGGTGGTGTCGATGTTGTAGGTGCTTTTTACATGGTTAATTATAGCAGAAATGATCTTGAAATCCTCTGTTCCCGAGAACCAGCTTGTACTGGCGGTTCCTTCACTCGGGCATGCAACTATCACCTTTCCGAAATAGCTGTTGGTACCATAATAACTGATGCCCTGCATATAGTTGTTGGGAGAATCCCCGAGGCCGTGGAATCCGATGACCAGGGTATAGCTGTCGTTCGCGTTATAGGTAGTCGGAACATACATCCTGAGGCTTCTGGTCTGTGCGCCGTCAGTGTTGGTCCAACTGAACTGTGTTGTGAAATAACCGGTTTGCTGGGCTGCACATAATCCAACTAAAAGCACCAGTATCATTATAAAGGATACTTTTTTCATTACTGATAGATTTTGAATCTCTTTGAGCACTATTACGAGGTGTTACAAAGATAATGGTTTCACTTAAATTCAATATCTTTGGGCGTGATATTTTCGTCATGGCTATCATAAAATCTGTTTCTGTTTTCTTACGCCGCCATTTTCCCTGGCTGCTTTTAGCAGTCTGGTTTGTTTTGCAGGTACCTTTCCTTGGTGCTGATCCCGATTCCCTCGTTGACATTCACACGAGGGGTGCCTGGACAGACGAAGGGCTTTATTCCGGCACGGCTCGTAATTTCATCAATACCAGCACCATTGAACCTTATGCGGATAGTCTCTTCCTGCGCGGGCCACTGTTCACCATGGCACAGATCCCGTTTTTTTTTCTTTTCGGACAGTCGCTTTTGGTTGCCCGACTGATGGTCCTGCTGTTGACCCTTTTCACCTTCTGGCTTTTCCTGCGGAAAGAGGAGACCCGGCTAGCGGGAGTTTTTCTGCTGGCAGTGGGCTTCACCCAGTTTCATCTGTTCCATTTCAGCCATTATGCTATGGCGGAGATGTTTTCCACCTGCCTGATCCTGATATCGCTGCTCCTGATGATCAGAGCCTATCGAACAGAGCAGCAGCAAAGGGGTTGGATAAGGAATATGGCAGGTGCAGCCCTGTTATTGTTCCTTGCTTATGGGATGAAGATACAGTTCCTCTATATTGCTTTTCTTCTGCCAGGCTTTGCCCTGGCGATGACGCTGCCGGGGCTTTTCTCCCAGGCTGCGGAGCATAGATTGCTTCGCAGGAAGTTCCTCTTTGCGGTACTTTTCACAGCGGCCGGATGGGTAATCTATGCCCTGCTGTGGTACCTCCCGCATTTTGAATTTTACAATTACGTGATGGCCCGTGAAGTAGATGGACGGTATCATACCACGCTCTTTCAGATACTTGACAGCGCCCGTTTCAATTTCACTGAACTGCTGTTTGTATCCTGTCTGAAACCGCTTATTGTCACTGGTGGCATTGCCCTGGTCGCCGGGCTTTCCTGGCTGATCATCAGACCCGGATCATGGAGACAGGCCGATCAGTTCCTTTTCATCCTGGCGTTGCTTTGGTTTATCGGTGAGCTTCACAAAGTACCTATGACTTACATGCCCCACCGATATCTTGTTTCGGCCTATGCTTCGGTGTCCCTGATGATAGCGGTGTTTTTTACCGTAGTCTGCAGGTCGGGCAAAACACCTGCGGTTATCACCCTGCTGGCTGCGCTGATCCTGGCCGGATGGCAGCTCACCCATACGAAGGAGGCCTTCCATCGTCGCACCTATGACCTGAAGGCGGTCAACCTTTATCTGAAACAATACGACTGGAAAGGGGAAACCATCTCCGGGGCATGGGGGCCATCCGTAACCTGGGGGACAAGGGCAAAAGTATTTCCTGTATGGTATGGGTTTGTCAACGACTTCCGTGCCCTCGATGCCCGGATGATCATCACCGAAGGTGATCAGGATGATAGCGACCGCAGCCTGATCATGCAGGGAATTGATCTCTCCGCACATACCGACTCTGTCCGCCATTTCCCTATCTGGCGCTACCATGTGGAACTCCACTGGCTCCACACACCCTGAAATCCCCTCAGCCTGCCGCACCAAGCTCCCTCCTCTCCGCTTCCTCCTCTCCGCCCCCTGCTCCAAGCCCTCCGCCCCAGGCAAAAATTCTTTCCCTTTTTTCCATTTTCACCTGCTCAGTCATATATACTTGTGAAACGATGAAGAAGGGAGGATGCAATGATAATGCGTGGGGTGTGCCTGGTACTGATTGTTTTGTCGGTTTTGTCGGGTCGGATGAGTGCACGGGCACAACTGGCAGATGACTTCTCTTCCGGAAGCTTCAGCACACATGGCTGGAAGGGAGATACCTCCCATTTCCGGTTTACCTCGTCGTCTGCCATACCCCCTGCGCAGCAACCTGCTGTTCAGCTCAACATGACGGCCTCCGGCACATCCCTCATCTATACCATGGAAAGCTTCCGAAACAGAATGGAATGGCATGCATGGATCAAACTCTCCTTCAATCCTTCTGCTTCAAACTTCGTACGCATTTATCTGACCGGAACCTGTGATTTTCCGGGTAATACAGATCAGGCGGTTTTTGTGGGTGTCGGTATGGTCAGTGACCATCTCGGTCTTTACCAGCATCAGGGCAGCAGTATTGTGAGTTTGCTGACAGATACCATGAACCTGCTGAACCAGTCTACCAACCAGGTAAGGGTCCGGGTGATGCTGAAGGATGGCTGGTGGCACCTGGAGGCCGATTACACAGGCGGGAAAAATCTGCTTCCTGTTGATTCAGTCCTCCTGCCTCATAACTGTGATACAGCCATGGCCGGGATAAGCTGCCAGTACACTTCGAGCAATGCAACGAAATTCTACTTCGATGACATTTACTGTGGCCCGCTTATCACTGATACAGTACCACCCGCATTGACAAGCATGGTGATCAGGGACCAGTACCAGGCCGATCTGTTCTTTTCGGAACCGCTGCATACCGGTATTTCCGGTGATCCGACCTGTTTTCTCGCCAGTCATAACACCGGCCATCCTTTGCTGGCATTCACTGACCCTTCCAACCCCTGCCTGATGCACCTTATTTTCGGAAAACCTTTCCCGGAAACGGTCCAATGTACCCTGTCCCTGACCCGGATGGCTGACAGGGCAGGTAACCTGATGGCTGATACTTCTGTCATGTTTCTGTGGTACACAGCCCAGCGTAATGATCTGCTAATCCATGAGGTAATGGCAGATCCCAGCCCACCGGTCCGGTTACCTGACGCCGAATATATCGAGCTGTACAACAGAAGCTCATATAAAATTGCATTGTGCGACTGGCTGTTATGGATTGATAATACCAGAATTGCCTTACCGTGCATGACGATAGCTTCTGGTGAATACCTGATCCTTGTCAATGACAAGGATACCCTTCTCTGGCAGCATTATCAGGGGGTGGTGCCGTTACCAAAGATGCAGCTCCGGAATGAAGGGGCATGCCTGGCTTTACAGGACCACAGGGGATTCCTGATCCATGCGGTCTGTTACCTCTCAGGATGGCACGGTACCTCGTTCCAGGCAGAAGGTGGTTATGCACTTGAACTAAAGGATCCGGAAAATCACTGTGACCAGGCCAACACCTGGGCATCCAGCCTCGACATCAACGGCGGTACACCCGGATCACAAAACAGCTTCTACCTCCCATTGCCAGATGTGACTTCACCCCGTCCCCTGAAAGTAAATCTCATCAGCGAAGACAGGATAGGCATCACCTTCAGTGAGCCCATCGATACCACCGGCAATCTTCCTGCGCTGTTTGGCATCGAAGGGATCAGTCAGCCCGTGAAAGGCATCATACTGAAAACACCGCTCTATGACCAGATGGAAATTATCCTTCCTTTCAAGATAAGACCCGATACGGTTTATCACCTGACTCTGCATGACACGCTGAAAGACTGCAGGGGTAACTATTCCCTGACAGGGCGATTCCCATTCGGCATTCCTGTCATACCCGATTCCCTCGACCTGCTGTTTAACGAGATCATGTACAAGCCTGCCGACAATGGGGTAGAATACATTGAATGGATGAATGTATCGGGCAAGATCATTGACTTGTCCATGTGCATGCTTGCCCGTATTGATACACTTGACATGTCGGTAAAAGAGCTTTATCCGGTTACAGATGAATCGGTTCTGGTTTTCCCGGCCGGACTGGTGGTGATTACGCCGGATATTCAGAAACTACTGAACCATCATATCCAGTCTGATCCTTCCAGGGTGCATCTGAGCACCAACATGCCCTCACTACCTGATCAGGGGGGAACCTATGCCCTGCTGACACAGCATGGCAAGATTGTGGACAGGATGACTTACCATCCGAAGCAACATGCTCCGGTTCTTACGGATGCAAAGGGGATCTCACTTGAAAGGCTCTCTGTCGTAGTTCCCACCGAACGGAATGAGAACTGGTATTCGGCTTCAGCCGCATCCGGATGGGGCACTCCCTCTAAACCAAACTCTCAGGCATTTCCCACATTAGCATTACAGGGAAAAGTGACGGTCAGCCCGAATTATTTCTCCCCTTACGGATCGGCAGACAATGGGATCATTGGTGTGTATCTCCATGACATGGAAACTGGCACACTGATCACCATTTCGGTGTACAGTGAAGCGGGATTCCCTGTGAAACACCTTGTTCGGGAAACTGTCACCGGCAACCATGATATGTGGCCCTGGGATGGCACCGATCATCTCGGTGCAGTCTGCCCTGGAGGCGTGTACCTGGTATGCGTAGATATGTGGCATGCAGACAGTGGATCCCGGAAATTCCGGATACCGGTGTTGCTACTCAGATGATATATTCCAAGCAATTATTTCAGTAAGATGAAATGGTAAAAAAACACCTATCTTACACCCTGAAAAGGGATGTAATTGCATACCATGAACAGAAGGAACATTGTTCTCGTATGGCTACTGATACTTCTGTACCTGTTACCGGTAACTCACGTACGAGGACAGGCAGGGCGGAAACGTACTTTCCCTTATGATTACGGGTATGGCTTTACCGGAGGATTTACCTATTCGGATTTCAGGGGCGACTCTACCGGTTACAGAGGAACCGCCATGCCTTACGGAGGTGGTTTTGTGTCCATGGCCATCATAAAACAGCTTAAAATCTCAGCTTCCTTCCTCTACACGGTAAAAGGTGTTGACCTTGATTCGCCCTACAGACGGTTTCGATACAATTTTGTGTCAACGGAGATTATTACCTGTCTGCGGCTGTTTGATTTTTTGCTTATTAACGCTGGATACAACCATAATTTTGAATCTTCCTCAAGAGTCGTGATGCTCAACGGCAATAATCCATCAGGCATAGAGAGGAGCGATATAAAGGGATTCGGTTCTTACGGGCAGTGGGTTGTTGGCGGCACCATCCGCTTCAATCCATCCGTGGCGCTTATTTTCCTGTATGGCATTCCACAGCAGGGCACCCCTCTCACCCATGTCCGGATGGGTGTGCAGCTGAACCTCCGGAACAGGGTCGAAGGGAAACCGAAACAGGATAAACAATTAAATCAGAACCTGGCTGCAGAACAGGTAAAAGCACTCAGGGAGGGGATCCTTTTGGTCAGGCTCCCTTCCATGCAACATACCATACACCTGATGGAGGAGAGGGGAATGGTAGATAAAGCGCTGGAACTGAAACATAAGACCGAAAAAGAAAACCTGCTTCTGAGGAATGCTTTTTCAAAGTACAGTTTTTCCAGGGTTTTCTTCTTTTATGATTACCATTCCAATCAGGTCAGAAGCGGAGAGATTGACGCCATTGTCTTTGATAAGCATCTTAATCCGGTGAGTGCCGATCTGCTCAATGGCAACATTTTTACTGCAGAATTCGGGCTGTATGAATCACCTGAAAGATCTTATCATATAAAACACGATTTCCAGTATCTGAAAGAAAACAAAATTTCACCCGACAGTTCTGCCGCCTGGATACAATATGGCGACAAGGGTTTTGGTATCGGCGGTATTGTCATCATGGATCAACAGTTCAAACCCCTTGATAAACCCTTCCCCGTCTTTACCCCCATCACCAACCGCACCATCTTCCCCTCAGACACAAAACTGGAACGCTCCGTCGTGAAACTGAATGAGGAGTTGTTCAGGATGTTCTACAGGAGGTAGGGGATTAAGTGATCAGGAGATTAGTTTGCTAAGATATCAGGTGATTAGGTGAGCACGAGGTTAAAGTAAAAAGATCACCTGATCACATGCCGGCAGATCAAGGTCATCAATAATGATTTGTTTAATAAAGGATTAACAATTATTGAAGAGTCAATAAAGGTATTAAACGGTTATATTACATTTGTAAGAAATAAACAAGGGAAAAATGATCTATATCCTAACCTCCTAATCTCCTAATCCTCCCATGTTCTCCGTTGTCATCATAACCCTGAACGAATCGCGTAACATTGAGCGGGCGTTGTTATCTGTGAAAGGGCTTACGGATGACATGGTGGTGGTGGATTCAGGTTCGGTGGATGATACGGTTGCATTGGCCCGGAAGCTTGGTGCACGTGTTATTGAACGTCCATGGGAGGGATATTCTGCTGCGAAGAATTATGGCAACAGTCAGGCAGCTTACCCCTGGATCCTCAGTCTCGATGCCGATGAGGCACTTTCCCCTGAGCTTGTGTTTTCCATCAGACAGCATGTAAAGGAAGGGATCCCCGAATGCCGGGTATTTATGTTCAACAGGCTCACCAACTATTGTGACCGGTGGATTTATCATTCGGGCTGGTACCCTGACCGGAAGATCAGGATCTGGCACCGCGATTTCGCGCGATGGGAAGGCAGTATTCACGAGAAGGTTGTTTTTACAGAAAAGCCCGAAATGGTGTATCTGAAAGGGGACCTGTATCATTATTCCTATTATTCGGTTAAAGAGCATAAAAAACAGATCGACCTGTTCACCACATTATCGGCTGAAGACCTTTTCAGTAAAGAAAAGAGGGCAGGATATACCAGGATCCTGTTTTCGCCAGTGGCAAAATTTTTACGTGATTACCTGTTCAGACTGGGATTCCTTGACGGATGGGAGGGATGGAAGATATGCAGTTTATCTGCAAGGGCTGTTTACCTGAAATACGTGAAGTTACAACGGTTATGGAGGGCTACTGTCCGTCCGTGACGGTATCAGCCGGTACTACCTTGTATAGTTTATCACCCCGGCGGACGAGGGATAAAGTTTTTACCGAGCACACCTCACCTTTCTCTGCCCTGGAAACCGGATGCAGATCAACCCTGATTTCCCTGATATTATCCTCATGTACCCCTGTTGTCGGGCCGATGATCATAATGTTATCCCCCATGTTTAGCGGAAAGGCTTCCACACGGATCTCAGCTACTCCGATGTGTGAGAAATAGTTTATGACTTTACCCGAAAAGATCTTTTTCTGTGTAGCCAGGTTTCCATATTTTTCGGTCCATTCGCCCAGTTTTCTCCCGAGGTAATAACCTTCCCAGAATCCTCTGTTGTACACGCTTTTCAGTCGTTTCATCCATTCGTCCACCGGAGCTTCATGCCATTTACCGGCCAGCCAGCAATCGGCTGCTTCTCGATAACAGGCGGTGACGGTCTTTACATAATCAGGAGGTCGCCCCCTTCCTTCAATCTTCAATACACAGATCCCTGTGTCGAGTATCTTGTCAAGAAATCCGATTGTACAGAGATCTTTGGGTGACATGATATATTCATTGTCGATCACCATTTCATGCCCACCGTCGATGTCGGTTACCTTATAAGGCCTTCTGCATAGCTGAAGGCAGGAGCCACGGTTGGCAGGGCTGTTTTCGTAGTCGAGGCTCAGGTAGCACTTCCCGGAAACTGCCATACACAGGGCACCGTGTGCAAAAATTTCAATGCGTACTGGATGACCCGAGGGGCCACAAATGTTACCCTCATGTATATTGTGAATGATTTCCCTAACCTGATCCAGTGTAAGTTCACGGGCTGTTACCATCACATCCGACCAGGCCGACCAGTAACGGACCGCCTCGGTATTGGAAATGTTGGTCTGTGTAGACATGTGGATTTCCATACCTGCCTGTCTGGCATAGCGGATCACGGCCATATCGGATGCAATGATGGCTGTTATGTTATGTTTTTTTGCTTCATCAACGATCTGGCGCATCTCCTCAAGTTCGTGATCATATACAACGGTATTCAGCGTGAGGTATGTCTTCATACCGGATGAATGTGCAAACCGGCTGATCTCCTGAAGGTCTTCAACGACGAAATTCCTTGCAGCCCCGGCCCGCATGTTCAGCTTCCCGATGCCGAAATAAACGGCATCTGCATTCCCCTGACGGGCGGCTGCCAGTGACTCAAAACTACCCGTCGGTGCCATGATCTCGATATGCTTGGCTCCAGTATCACCTTTCATGCTTTTTCCTTTCAAAAATAATCAAGGTTACAACCGTGAAAACCAATGAAATAAGTGAGTTGCCCAAAATCCTGAGCAATGTGTCAGGTGTGTTATGGAAGGAAAAAACCTCCAGGTAGAACAGGATGGTATGATGAATCAGGATCATAACGCTGGCATAATATACAAAACGGAATATGCCCAGGTCTCGCAGGCCGGGAACCTGCAGAAAGTCATTTTCGGTAACGCCAAGTACCAATCTGATGATCCGGTTACGGAAATAACTGATGAACAGGGTGGCTGCGGTATGAATACCCATCATTCCAGAATAGAAATCGATGATCAGCCCAAGGATAAAACCGGAAAAAATCATAACCAGCGAAGGTGTGCGCAAAGGAAGCAGAATGATGAACAGGATATAGATGTAGGGGTTGAAATACCCCCCGAACTGAATCTCGTTCAGAACGAGCACCTGTGTGGCAACCAGGGCGATAAACCGGATGATCTGCAAAAGATTATTGTTCATTTTCGATGATCTTTAACAGATGGATCTGCTCTTCAGCCAACAGGTTTCTGATGACATATACGTAATTGAGGCTGTTAAAATCCACGGCAAGCCGAAGGGTGATGGTATAAAAATTATCACTGATGTTTTTTCTGTAATTTTCTATATATCCAATGACAATACCTTCCGGGAAAAACAGCGATTGTCCGGAGGTAATGATGGTATCGCCCCTGTTGAGCGGAATATGTCCCGGTACCCCCTTCATGATCCCTTTGCTGTAATGCTTACCATTCCAGGAAACGATCCCATTCTGATCATTTTTTTTCAGACGTGCTGCAATATTCGCATCGATGTTAATAATAGGGATGATCAGGGCGTAATTGGATGAAACACTTCTTACCATGCCCACGACACCATTGGGTGCAATTACCCCCATATTGCTTTCAATTCCCTGGTTTTTTCCTTTGTTGATCACGAGGTAATTTTTCTTTTTGTTCACGGATGCATTCACCACCTGTGCGCTGACATAATGGAACTGTTGCTGGTAAACGGTATCATCCCAGACAAAGATATTCTTATCGGATGCCCTGAAGGAACCTTTCATGCTGTTGTGCAATCTTGCGTTCTCTTCGGCAAGTTCCCGGTTTCTTTTCTTCAGTCCGAAATAGCCGGTGATGTTTTCCCATACAGCATACGAGGATCCAACCATGTTAGAGATACCTTTGTTGAAGGCGGCTTTTTGGTAATGGTTATGGCTGACCACGAGTGATACGGCCAGCAATTCAAAAAGAATGAAGATGAGAAGAGGGTACTGTTTTAACAGGAAAGCAATAAGACGGTGCATGATCGCATGGCTTAAAGGATTTATCCTTTTACTGGATCAGGAAGCTGAAATTGTCAAAGTTTTTAAGTGCAATGGCGGTTCCCCGTGCCACTGCCTTCAATGGATCCTCAGCCATATGAACCGGGAGTTTTGTTTTCATTTGTATCCGTTTATCCAACGATCTGAGCAGGGAACCGCCGCCGGCCAGGTAGATGCCGGTACGGTAAATATCAGCGGACAGCTCAGGTGGTGTCATTTCAAGGGTGGAAAGGACAGCAGCTTCTATCTTCATCAATGACTTATCCAGGGCATGTGCAATTTCCGAATAGGTAACGATGATCTCTTTGGGGATACCGGTCAGCATATCACGTCCGTGAACGGGCAGATCAGGGGGTGGGTTATCAATTTCGGTCAGGGCTGCTCCCACTTCGATCTTGATTTTTTCGGCGGTTCGTTCTCCTATGTTGATGTTGTGCTGCTTGCGTATGTATTCGACAATGTCGAGGTTCAGGTCATCTCCGGCAATACGGATCGACTTGTTGTTCACAATACCGCCCAGGGCGATCACAGCAATCTCACTGGTGCCTCCGCCGATGTCAATGATCATGTTGCCGATGGGTTCTAGCACATCCAGTCCGATCCCAATGGCAGCTGCCATTGGTTCATGGATCAACTTCACCTCCTTGGCACCTGCCTGTTGGGCAGAGTCACGCACGGCCCGCTCCTCTACCTCGGTGATGCCCGAGGGGATACACACCACCATCTTCAAAGCAGGAGGAAAAAGATGCCGTTTGTTCTCGGTCATCTTGATCATCTCCCGGATCATAAACTCCGCTGCTTTGAAATCTGCAATCACACCATCTCTCAAAGGCTTGATGGTCTTGATGTTATCATGTGTCTTTCCGTGCATCATCATTGCTTTTTTCCCAACCGCAATGATTTTTCCAGTGGTCCTGTCAACCGCTACAATGGATGGTTCATCAACCACAACCTTATCGTTCTGGATGATGATGGTATTGGCTGTCCCAAGGTCAATAGCTATCTCTTTAGTGAAAAATGATAATAATCCCATCTGGATTTTCTTTGGTGGTGATATCTGCTCAAATCTTTGTCTGAAAGTAATTTGTGCAAAAGTAAAAAATTAATGTTTAAAATGGCGTACATCCGTAAAAACCATGGCAACGCCCTTTTCATTGCAATAATCAATGGATGCCTGGTCTTTCACTGAGCCGCCTGGTTGAACAACTGCCGTAATGCCTGCCTGGTGAGCTACTTCCACATTGTCGGGAAAGGGGAAATAAGCATCCGAAGCAATGACAGCACCATCCAGCGGCAGGTTGAACTCCCTGGCTTTCGCAATAGCCTGTTTCATGGCATCAATACGAGAGGTCTGTCCGGTACCACTGCCGATCAGCTGCTTATTCCGTGCAAGGACGATGGCGTTGGAGCGCGTGTGTTTCACAATTTTGTTTGCGAACACCATATCATTGAGTTCCCTGGCATCCGGTGAACGTCTGGTCACAACCCGCATCCCCTGAGCTTTTTGCGTCGAAAGATCGCGCTCCTGCGCCAGGTATCCGTTCAGTGCATTGCGAACAGGATCTGTGAAAGCAAACCCCGGTTTTTGTTTCAGCAGAATCCGGTTCTTTTTTACTGTGAGTATTGTAAGGGCATCTTCGGAAAAATCAGGTGCGATCAATACTTCGAAGAAGATCTGGTTGACTTTTTCTGCAAGGGTTGATTCCACGGGACCATTGACAATGATGACGCCACCATAAGCCGACAGTGGATCTGCAGCCAGCGCTGCATCCCAGGCAGCAGGCAGCTGATCCCGACTTGCAAGCCCGCAGGCGTTGTTGTGCTTTAAAATGGCCACAGTGGGCTCATCAAACTCTGCTAACAGAGATACCGCTGCATCAATATCCAGCAGGTTGTTGTATGAAATAGCTTTCCCATGGAGTTGAACAAACATGTCATCCAGGTTACCGAAGAAAAAACCTTTCTGATGGGGATTCTCTCCGTATCGCAGCGGATGTGCACTACGGCTGCTTACCTTTAAGGAGGGGATTTCCAGCTCTCCATTGAAATGTTGAAAGATCAAAGCATCATAGTCGGAGGTAACGTCAAAAGCGATGGCTGCCAGGTATCTGCGTGTTTCAAGGGATGTGATCCCGCCGGAACCCAGGATCTCCAGAAGGTGTGAATAGGCTGCTCTTTCGGGGATGATTACAACATCGTGGTAGTTTTTTGCAGCCGCCCTGATCAGGGAGATCCCTCCAATATCGATCTTTTCAATAATTTCATCCTCCGGCCTTTTCATTCTGACCGATTCAGCAAAAGGATACAGATCCACCACCACAAGGTCAATGGGAGGGATCTCAAAACGGTTGCATTCCTCCTGATCTTCCTTATGATCACGGCGGAACAGGATGCCTCCCATAACAGCCGGGTGCAGGGTTTTTACCCTGCCCCCAAGAATGGAAGGATACCCTGTGATCTCTTCAATGGTTGTGGCGCTGAATCCTGAGGAACGTATAAAATCATAGGTGCCACCGGTGCTGTAAAGTTGTATATTCAGCGCATCAAGTTTCTCAAGGATCGGTAGGAGCCCCTCTTTGTGGTACACAGAAATCAGGGCACTGTTTATTTTCTTCATATCGATTCATTTTAGTAATTTTACGCAGCGTTCAGATCTCTCTGAGAACAGCAAAATTAACCTTTTTGCCGCTGTAAAAATTCTCCGGATGAAGATATTCCTTAAGCTGCTGATTGAGAGTTTCATTTTTGCACTGCATGCGATAAGGGTGAACAAACTTCGTACGGTGCTTTCACTGCTGGGTATTACCATCGGTATCTTTTCCGTGGTGTTTGTCTTCACGGCCACGGGTAGCCTGGAGAGAAAAATCCGTGAAAGCCTTGCCGAGCTGGAAGACAATGTCCTTTTCATCCAGAAATGGCCCTGGGCTTTCAATGACCCGAACTATCGGTGGTGGGAATACCTTAAAAGGCCTGAAACGAAGGTGGGTGAGGTGGAGGAGATAAAAAGGCGTTCGAATACCGTTGCGTATGCAGCTTATGTTACATCAGTGAGCCGCACGGTGAAGTTTAGTGGCAAGCATATCCCATCAGCCACTGTGATGGCGGTTTCTGACGATTTCGACCAGGTCTGGACTTTTGAACTTAGTCAGGGACGTGCATTTATCCCGGATGAGTTCAATGCCGGAAGGAATGTGGCCATGCTGGGTGCCGAGGTGGCGTCGCAGCTTTTCGGAGAGATTGATCCGTTGGGAAGGGAAGTGAATATTTTCAATCGGAAGGTGCGGGTCATCGGCACATTCGTAAGGGAAGGCAAGGATGATTTCGGGCAGAGCATGGATGACATGGTGGTGATCCCCGTGCAGTACCTCCAGCGATTCGTTGATGTAGGATCAGAGTCGGTGCCGGGTACCATCCTTGTTAAAGCCAAACCTAATGTCTCCCTGGCCGAAATGAAGGATGAAATCACGGGAATCATGCGTTCGATCAGGAAGTTGAAGCCTTTTGCTGATGATAATTTTGCTATTAATCAAACAAATGTTCTTACCGAAGGTATCAATGCCATTTTTAATGTAGTCACCATCGCAGGCTGGCTGATAGGAGGATTTGCACTGCTGGTGGGCGCTTTTGGCATTGCCAATATCATGTATGTATCGGTGCATGAAAGGATCAATCAGATCGGCATTCAGAAGAGCCTGGGAGCCAAACGGTATTTTATCCTTCTGCAGTTTCTGTTTGAATCGGTTTTTCTGAGTCTTTTCGGAGGAGTCTTTGGTTTGATTATTACCCTGGTTGCCAGTACACTGGTTAGCCACTTCTCCAGCTTCGACATGAGTATGTCGCTGGGCAACTGGATGTTCGGATTTTTCCTTTCCATCATCATCGGGCTTATAGCCGGTATCCTGCCCGCTTTCAAGGCATCCGGTCTTGCCCCGGTGGAGGCAATCCGATATAAGGTCTGACAGGTGCGCAAACCTTGACCTGTGTATTGCACAATATTTCTTTTTCTATCTTTGCATCTTAACAGTGAGTTCAACATGAGTGAACAGATCCGGCACGAGTGCGGCATTGCCCTGATGCGCCTCCTGAAACCACAGGAATACTACCTTTCAAAATACGGTACAAGTCTTTACGGCCTTAACCAGATGTACCTCCTGATGGAGAAACAGCATAACCGTGGCCAGGACGGAGCAGGCCTGGTAAGTATCAAACTTGACCTGGCACCAGGGAAAAACTATTATCATCGTCAGCGGTCCAAGAGCTTCACCCCGATCAGGGATATCTTTACCTCTATCTATCAGCATTACAGTCAACTTTGTGCTTCAGATACTAAAAGATATGCTGATGTGAACTGGTTACGGGATAATGCCGACTTCGCTGCCGAACTTTTCCTGGGGCATCTCAGATATGGTACATTCGGAAAAAACCAGATCGAAAATGTACACCCCTTTATCAGGCATAATAACTGGAAAACCCGCACCATCGTAATCGCCGGCAATTTTAACCTTACCAATGTTGATGAACTGTTTAACAACCTGGTGAACCTCGGACAGCATCCGATTGAAACATCCGATACGATCACAGTCCTGGAGAAAATCGGCCATTTCGTCGATGAAGAAAATGAAAAGCTCTTTCAGAAGTTTAAAAAAAAGGGATATTCAAAGAAAGAAATCTCACCTCTCATTGCACAACATCTGGATCTAAGGAGTATTTTATCAAAGTCTGCCAAGCATTGGGATGGAGGTTATGTTATAGCGGGCATGCTGGGGCATGGAGATGCTTTTGTAATGCGCGACCCATCTGGCATAAGGCCTGCTTTTTATTTCAAGAATGATGAAATTGCCGTAGTTACCTCTGAAAGACCCGTCATACAGACAACCTTTAATGTGCCGTATAAACTGATCCATGAAATTAAACCGGGCCATGCGGTCATCATAAAGCGCAACGGAGACTTCCATCATGTGCAGTTTACCCCCCCTGAAGTAAAAAAAAGCTGCTCGTTTGAAAGGATATACTTCAGCCGTGGTACGGATGCTTCCATATATCAGGAAAGGAAGATGCTGGGTAAAAGACTTGCTCCCGCTGTGCTCAGAGCCATTAATTACAATTTCAGGGATACCGTTTTCAGTTACATACCCAATACTGCTGCCGTGGCTTTCAGGGGACTGGCCGAAGAACTTCATGACTATTGCGACGATAAAAAGAAGGAACTTATTCTGGCAGCTAACGGGCACCTCTCACCGAAAATGCTGGATAAGATATTCCTCCTCAAACCAAGGATTGAAAAAATTGCGGTTAAGGATGTGAAGATGAGGACATTTATCACGCAGGACAGCCTCCGCGATGACCTTGCGGCCCATGTTTATGATGTCACGTACGGCGTAGTAAGAGATGATGAAGATACCCTGGTGGTGCTGGATGACAGTATTGTAAGAGGAACTACATTGAAACAGAGTATTATCCGTATCCTGGATAAACTAACTCCACACAAAATCATCATAGTCTCATCTGCGCCTCAGATCCGTTACCCCGACTGTTATGGTATTGACATGACCCGGCTGGGTGAATTCATTGCTTTCAGAGCTGCTATTATTCTACTGAAGGAGCAGCGCAAGGACAATGTGATCGCTGAGGTGTACAACAAATGCAAGGCCCAGGTTGGATTACCGAAAGAGAAGATGGTCAACTATATAAAGGAGATCTATAAACCTCTGAAGACCTCCGATATCACACGGAAAATTGCAGAACTCCTTACCCCCGAAGATACCCATGCCAAGGTGGAGATCATTTTTCAGACCATCGAAGACCTGCATGCAGCCTGTCCGAATGACGTGGGTGACTGGTATTTCACCGGCAACTATCCCACACCGGGCGGAAACAAAGTGGTGAACACCTCTTTCATCAACTTTATTGAGGGTAAAAGCCAACGGGCATACCAGTGGTAGGAAGCAAATCCTTCCGACAACATGCATCCTGGATTACGATGCTGTCCGGATTTGTAAAAGATATTGAGAAGAATCAGGCCGGTTTGCGTCAATCAGGGAAATAACCTTTTGCAAACATCAGTTCTGCGATCTGTACCGCATTGGTGGCAGCCCCTTTGGTCACGTTATCGGCAACGATCCACAGATCGACGGCGTTGGCCAGGGATGCATCCTGCCTGATCCTGCCAACAAAGACCTCATCCCGATTATATGAATGGATAGGAAGAGGATACAGATTTTTTCCGGGTTCATCAAGAACCACGACACCTGGTGCTTTTTCCAGGGTATTTCTAACCTCTCCGGCAGTAACTTCCTGATGAAATTCAATATTCACCGACTCACTATGCCCGCCTGTTACAGGTACGCGCACCACTGTAGACGTAATGGCAAGGTGAGGGAGCTGCATGATTTTTCGGGTTTCGGATACCAACTTGGCCTCTTCGGCAGTGCTGCCATCAGGAAGGAAATCCCCACCGTGAGGGATCACGTTCAGATCGATGCGGTGAGGATAACACATTTCAGCGACCGTACCTGCACGCTCCGCTTCCAGCTGCCGGATACCCTTCAGGCCACTTCCGGACACCGACTGGTAGGTGGAAACCACAACACGACGTATCCCAAATTGTCTGTGCAGCGGCTCAAGGATGACCACAAGCTGTATTGTGCTGCAGTTGGGATTGGCAATGATCATGTCATCCGGGCCGACGGTGCCGGGATTTACCTCAGGGACCACCAATGGGACACCGGGCTCCTGGCGCCAGGCAGATGAGTTGTCGATGACCCTGCACCCGGCAGCGGCAAACAGCGGTGCATACTTCCGGGAAGTATCCCCTCCGGCAGAAAACAAGGCAAGAGATGGCCTGCATTGAAGAGCAGCTTCAGGGGTGATAACCATCGTCTCACAACCGCGGAACATGATCATTTTGCCGGCCGATCTTTCCGATGCAACGGGGATAAAAGTTGAAACAGGCAGGAATGACTGCTCCAGTTTTTCGGTCATCTTACACCCGACAAGTCCGGTAGCTCCGACAACAGCAATGTTCATATCATACTTTTTCTTTGGCAACGATTTTCGACCACTCATCTTTCAGGGTCACGGTACGGTTGAAAACAAGGTGATCTGGCCCGCTGTCGAGATCCACACTGAAATAACCCAACCTTTCGAACTGAAAATGATGATAAGGCTCGGCCTTTTCCAGGGATGGCTCTACATAACCATGTCTGATTTCCAGGGAATGGGGATTGATATGCACGGTAAAATCTTCACCCTCATTTACCTCATCAGGATTTTCCATCATGAACAGGCTATTGTAAAGTCTCACCTCAACCGGTAGGGCATGTCGGGCTGACACCCAGTGCAGGGTGGCTTTCACTTTCCTTCCGTCTGGTGAATCACCGCCTCGTGTGGCAGGATCATAGGTACAAAGAATTGTCTCTACCTCACCCTTTTCATTTCTCTCCACATCGTGGCAGGAAATAAAATAGCCATACCGCAGGCGTACTTCCCGACCCGGGGCAAGCCGGAAGAACTTATGGGGAGGGTCTTCCATGAAATCATCCTTTTCAATGTAAAGTTCCCTGCCAAAGGGAACCTTGCGTGTACCGGCAGCGGGATCTTCGGGATTGTTAATGGCATCAAGCCATTCCACCTCTCCTTCAGGGTAATTGGTAATCAAAACTTTAACGGGATTAATCACCCCCATGACACGGGATGCACGTTTATTCAGGTCTTCGCGAAGGCAATGTTCCAGGAAAGCCGAATCAATCACATTTTCACGCTTAGCCACACCGATCCTGTCAGAAAAAAGACGGATGGCTTCGGCGGTATAACCCCTTCGCCTGAAACCCGAAATGGTGGGCATCCTGGGATCATCCCACCCTTTTACATAATCTTCCTTAACAAGCTTAAGCAGCTTCCGTTTACTCATCACGGTGTAGTTAAGGTTCAGCCTGGCCATCTCACGCTGTTTGGGGCGGTAACTGTCAGATGTGATCTGATCAAGGAACCAGTCGTACAAAGGGCGATGTACCTCAAATTCCAGCGTGCAGATGGAGTGGGTGATCCCTTCAATGAAGTCCGATTGCCCATGCGCCCAGTCATACATGGGATATATACACCACTTGTCCCCCGTGCGGTGATGTTCTTTATGGAGGATCCTGTACATGATCGGATCACGGAGGTGCATGTTGGGGGAATTCATGTCGATCCTGGCACGTAAAACCCTTGCACCTTCCGGAAATTCCCCGTTGCGCATCCGACGGAAAAGATCCAGGTTCTCCTCAACAGTCCTGTTCCTGTAAGGGCTTTCGATGCCCGGTTCCATCGGTGTCCTACGTTGCCCGGAGATCTCCTCCGCTGTCTGATCATCAACATAGGCCTTTCCCTCCCGAATGAACATCTCCGCCCAGTCATATAATTGCTCGAAATAATCGGATGCATATAATTCCTTGTGCCATTGGAAACCCAACCAACGTATATCCTCCTTGATCGAGTCCACATACTCCGTTTCTTCAGCTTCAGGGTTGGTGTCGTCAAAACGGAGATTGCACAGCCCTTTGTATTTTTGAGCCAGGCCGAAGTTCAGACAGATCGATTTTGCATGTCCGATATGCAGGTAACCGTTAGGCTCCGGTGGAAAACGGGTGTGGACCCTTCCGCGATAGATCCCCTGCCGGATATCCTCCTCGATAATGGCTTCAATGAAATTCAGTGTACGCCCTTCGTTGTTCTCGGTATTTTTTGCCATGGATGATTTGCAGGTTGCTATAATGTAATGTGATGCAAAAATAGCTTTTTAAGTGATTACCTGGCCGGATAATAAATCCCCAGGCCCGGCCCGAATGGAAGGCCAACGACCAATCGGTCATGGATCAGTGCATCCCTGCCCCGTTCTTTAGTAATCAGCATGCGGCTCATCCAGGATCCTTTTTCCATAGGTCAATGCATGGTTCGAAAGTCCATAAACAGGTTCAGGAAAACGGAGGGATGATCCCTTGCTGAAATTCAAACCACTTTCAGTACAGGTTTACCTTTCTTTAACCTCACTACCTTGCACAACAAGCTCTCAGGAACATCTTTTTCACAAGTCAGGTCGCCTGCCCGGTAAACCTTGATTTCATTCCCGTAACAATCCCGGACAACAAACACCGGAAGTTCCTTTTCAAAGGGATGACTATAGAAGGCATAGCGGAGAACCTGGAAAGGATACACCTCCCCCGGCCTGTATTCGGGGTGTTCAGGTTCGACATGAGGAGTGCCGTTGAACCTCCATTTTACAAAGTAGCCGGTGAACCTCTTTCCCGGTCGCAGCCCGTATTGTGGATAATGTTTCTTATCAAGCCAGGTTTTAATTCCACCAGGACCCTCCGCCAGAAACATCCCTTCCTCTGTTTCCTTCAGGATGATGAACGGATAACCTTTTTCCTCCTCCATCAAAGGAGGGGTATCACCAACCGGCTCAAGGATCAGTTTCCCTTTCCGGATCATTGTGATCCTCACTTTCACCGGATGGCCCTGTTTCAGGGAGGAGACATCCATCTCACCTATGCAATCATGTTCATCCTCTTTCAATCCTTTGAGAACCCATCGCCGAAAACGGCTTAACGAATTGTCCGGCAACACCTCCGACCGTATGAAAGTGAAGGTATAGACTTCTCCCTCTTTGTACACCGGGTGTTCCGGCTCAAGGAATATTTTACCTGTACAATTGATCTTATCCACCTTGCAGCGGATCACCATGCCTTCAGCAATGCCGTAATCCTGGTAATATGCCTGCGGAAGGAGGTACCGGTCCTCCCCGTCATGGGTCAGTAACCAGTTCCTGGTTTCATCTGGTAAGATCACGGATCTGATGATCCTGAAATCGTAACGGTTTCCTTCTGTGAGTATCATTTCATTTTTCCCCGGACGAGGTTCTGCACTTCAGGCCGGTTTTCATTTTGTAAAATAATGATCAGCAAAGATCATCAACAGCTATGGTAAAAGCAAATGGTGGTAATCATAGCGCATGGATATCCAATCCTGAAAATACTGCCATCCTTTCCTCTTTCTGGATGATTATCCTTTTCTTTGTGCCTTTCAGGAATAAGTAATGGTACCATCTTATGCTATCTCAATATAACAAATTAAGAATCAGCAGGATTTGCCTGCTGTCCTGCATCTTTACCTGTTCTTTAGTCCTTTCCGGCCAGACCGGTTGGAATACATGGTTTGAAGAAAGCGGCGGATTAAAAACCCCGCGTTATGATGAAACCTACCGGTACAGTCAGATGCTGGCCGACTCCTCTGCCATGGTTACGATGAACGAATATGGCAGGAGCCCGCAGGGAAGGCCTTTGTTTGCACTGGTTCTGGACTGTGATGGTTTTTCTGATCCGCAAAAGATCAGGGATGCGGGAAGGATGGTTTTTCTGCTGGAAGCATGCATCCACCCCGGCGAACCTGAGGGAAAGGATGCAGGGCTGCTTTTTTTTCGCAATCTGGCAATCCTTGGTCAACACCGGGATCTCCTGGAACATGTTTCTGTGTTGTTCATCCCCATAGTAAATCCTGACGGGCACGAACGTTTCGGGCCTTACAACCGCATCAACCAAAACGGCCCTGAGGAGATGGGGTGGCGGACCACCGCCACCAACCTGAACCTGAACCGGGATTTTATGAAAGCCGACGCACCGGAAACGGTTGCTTGGCTCAGTCTTTTCAACCGCTGGATACCCGATTTTTTCATGGATATCCATACCACCGACGGCGCCGATTACCAGTATGTGATCACCTATGGTGTTGAAAATTTCGGGAATATGGATGCCGGCCTTACGCGCTGGATGGATGATGTGTGCATTCCCGGACTATCGGAACACATGCAGAAACAAGGATTGCCCATCTTTCCCTATGTGACGTTTACGAAGTGGCATGATCCCAGGAGCGGACTGCGTTCCAGGGCCTCCTCACCACGCTTCTCACAAGGGTATGTTGCAGCCCGCAACAGGGCCGGCATCCTTGTGGAAACCCACATGCTGAAGCCCTATAAGATCCGGGTGGAAGCCACCCTGGAACTGATCCTTCAGACCGTGGAAATCCTTGACCACCATGCTGTAATCTTACATGAATTGAATGATCGGGCAGATCAGTATTGTAATTCGGGGCAATTGCTGAAGGAACCATTCCCTCTTACCTTCCGACTGACGGATAAAACCACGAAGGTGGATTTCCTGGGCTTCGCTTACCAGGTCATCACCAGCGATCTTACCGGCAACGATTGGTTCATCTATTCAGACACACCCTTTACCTTTACCCTCGACTGGTACAAGGAAAATCTACCTGAAAGTACCGCCATCCTGCCCGATTATTATGTCATTCCTGTTGAATGGGAAGATATCATCAGGCGACTGGATTGCCATGGTGTAAAAATGAAACACATCACCAACGATACTATGCTAGAGGTGATCATACGGAAATTCTCCGATGTGAAGTTTGCTCTCCAGCCTTATGAAGGGAGGATGATGGTGACCGGTTTCGGGATGGAAGAGATCACCAGGCAGGTGACCTACCCGGCGGGGTCAGTCATCATAGACATGCGTCAGCAGGCTGCTCGGGTGATTGCGCATGCCCTGGAACCGGGCAGTCCCGATTCCTTCCTGCAGTGGGGATTCTTTAACACCATTTTTGAAAGGAAAGAATACGCGGAAAGCTATGTGATGGAAAAGATGGCCAGGGAGATGATCGCCGGGGATCCATTGCTGCTGGAGGCGTTCAGGGCATTCAATGACACCTTGCCCGATACCCCGGGGAAAATGTGGGAGCAGTATAACTGGTTTTACAGCCGCACCCCCTGGTATGATCAGCAGAAAGATGTTTACCCGGTGGGGATGATCCGGTAGCACCATACATGGTTAAAGATCATCCCCGGAAAATTCATTAGGTTTGTACCGGAAAACAAATGGTTGAAGTGCAATGGCCAGGAAAAGAATCATCCCCCACACCTATGTGATCGTCTTCTCGATTGTTGTGTTATCTGCTCTTCTCACCTGGGTAGTTCCGGCAGGGCATTTTGAGCGAACCGTCAAGGAATACGACGGACAGACCCGTGAGGTGATCGTTCCGGGATCGTTTTCTTTCCTTGAAGAGGGGAAGCCACAGACCTGGCAGGTATTCAGCGCCATATTCGAAGGGTTTGTGGATAAAGCCGACATCATTGTGTTCATCCTGCTGATTGGCGGTGCATTCTGGATCATGAACACCAGCCGGGCCATAGATGTGGGCATCATGTCGATGCTCCGGGTCACCCGACGCTTTGAACAATACAGGGCTATCAGGTTCTTAGGGGTGAACAACATCATTCTCACCTTGATCATGCTCACATTCAGCATCTTCGGAGCTGTTTTCGGGATGAGCGAAGAAACCATCGCTTTCATCATCATTTTTGTTCCCCTGACTATCTCCATGGGATATGACTCCATCACGGGAGTGCTGATCTGTTATATGGCGGCCTCCCTGGGCTTTGCAGGTGCACTTCTGAATCCTTTCACCATTGGCATTGCACAGGGTTTATCCGACCTTCCACTGTATTCAGGCATTGAGTATCGATTTTTCTGCTGGATAGTGATCAATGCGGTTGGGATCATATGGACCCTGCGTTATGCAGCCAGGGTGCACCGCAACCCCCGGCGCTCACCCGTGTTTGAGGAGGATCAGTACTGGAGGGACAAACATATAGGTTCCGAACAGGAGGGACAGGTACGATATCACACCCCGCCGGCCGCCTGGGTGGTGTATGGATTTTTACAAGCTGCACTTATCATCTGGGCCTGGCTGCAACCCGATTCAACCCTGGAGATCGGCCTGCACAGTTTCCATCTGCCCTTGCTCCCACTCCTGGCAGCCCTTTTCCTGGTTACCTCCATCCCCCTGCTGCTCAAATCGGTGCATTTCTTCATCCTCAACCTCCTGCTCTTTACGATCCTCTTCCTCATCGCCGGCGTCATGGGATACCAGTGGTATGTATTGGAAATTGCCACCCTATTCTTTGCGATGGGAATCCTTTCCGGTATCAGCATGAACTTTAGTGCCAACACCATCACAAAACTCTTCCTGGAAGGTGTAAAGGATATCCTTCCGGCTGCCATGATCGTCGGGCTGGCCGGTGGCATCCTTGTGATCCTGGAAAACGGGGAGGTGATTGATTCGATCCTTTTTTATGTTTCAAAAGCTATGCAGACGGCCGGAAGCTATGCATCCGTGAGTATCATGTATGCGATCCAGACCATGATCAACATTGTCATCCCGTCCGGTTCGGCGAAAGCGGCCCTTACCATGCCCATGATGTCGCAGTTTTCTGATCTGATAGGGATTTCACGGCAAGCCACTGTAATGGCGTTCCAGTTCGGGGATGGCTTTACAAATATGATCACCCCTACTTCCGGTGTGCTGCTCGGTGTGCTGAGCGTGGCGCGTATCCCCTATGACAAATGGGTGCGGTGGGTCTGGCCTTATATCGTTGTGCTGGTTCTGTTGGGATTGCTGCTGTTGATCCCCACCGTGACGATGGACCTGAACGGTTTCTAAAGCGCAAGGGTATGGGCAATGCCCTCCAGTTGCCTGATCAGGTCACGTTTATCTTCATTGGGCTTGAACACGTAAGTGTCGATCATGATCAGACGCCCTTTCTTTTCATCATGGATAAGATAATTCAGGAAAGGCCCCCCCATGGAGAAATTACCGTAAGTCCTCCAGAAACCGCGGGTTTCAAGAGTGTAATAACCATTAAGATCGATCACCCTGGACTGGTATCCAAACCGGTATTCGGTGCCCATATAAGAGACCTCATCCTGTACCGGGATGTTGGCTTTGCAGATGCTGTCGCGTATGGCCAGTATTACTGTCGGATGGAACTGGGCCGTATCGGTATAGGGGAGTGTGGTGATCCAGAAAGCCGATTCCTGCACCTGCGATTTGATGATCTTTCTTGCCCAGATGAAATTCTCTTTCTTTTTGGCCAGGTAATACCCTTCGGGCACTGCTATCTTAAGGTCAAGCTGCTCTTCCACCAGCCGTGCGTTGCCGGCCTTGCTGATACTGTTCATTACCCCTTTCAACCTTCGAATCTCACTCAGGTCGTAAGCTTTCATGATAGCATCCTGGTTTTTTATGAATAATCCCAGCAGGGTTTCACTGTCGGGGCCGTTAAGTTGAATGACCGTCTGTGGCTTTGCCCAGGGATCAATCTCCTTCATAATGGATCCACCACTGAATTCGGGCTCCAGAATGAAATAGAGGATGTTCCGGTAAACCGAATAGGTGGATGTGAACTCTTCCGGAGTCCTGTGTATGATACTGAACCAGGCCTCCGGCTGATTAAGATAGGGATAGAATTGCCCGAAGAAATTCCTGATGGTATCGCCCAGTTCTCCCTGCCACAGGTTTTCATTCATTACCACCAGCAATTCACTGATACGGGCATGGGAGCCTGTTTTCTCATCAGTTGTCACCTGCTTGCAGCTATGTAGCATGACCATCAGCAACAGGGCTGATATTATTGTTTTCAGCATTTTCGTATTCATCCTAAGAAAAGATTTAAATGCAAATTTCGCCACAAATCGATCATTCTGAACAAAAGGCGGTATTATTTGCAAAGATTATTCCAACCCGGTATTCCTGCCGGGAAGGCTAAGGCTGAAGTAAAAGTTAAAAATGAAGGTGAGAATTCATGTCATCAATTTACTTTCTAACCTTCTAACTTTCCAAGAAAAGTTCAGGGGATTCTGAGTTTCTGGCCGGGGTGGATGGTATTGCTTTTCAGGTTATTCTTCTTTTTCAGGGCTGTTACCGAAATCTTATATTTTGATGCAATGCCACCGAGGCATTCTCCTTTTCGCACCACATGAATTTTCCCGGATGAGGTTGTAACAATGGGAGGATTATCCTTAGGGATATCTTCCGATCGGAGTTCTCTGTAGAATGTATTTACGTTTGAAATAAAGAATCCTGTCTGGGCCCTGGGTATGATAAGGTACCAGGGTTCAAGGACCGAACCGTAGATTTTTCCGTTTTTCAGAGCGGGGTTAAGAAATCCAAGGCATTCCCTGTCCATGCCCATTTTTTCTGCCAGGTAATCGAGGGTGAGATAATCCGTGACGGCAACGGTATCGAGTTCATAATAATCAAACGGGGGTGTAATGGGGAAGATATTGTAGTCTTTGTGGTGGTTCATCACATAGCAAACAGCGATGAACGCAGGCACATAGTTCTGGGTTTCCCTAGGCAGGTAGGGTTGGACTTTCCAGTAATCGGTTTCTCCGCCGTTGCGTTTGATGGCTCTTGTGACGCTGCCGGCACCTGCGTTGTAAGCAGCGAGGACAAGGTTCCAATCGCCGAACCGGTTGTACAGGTCGATGAAATGGCGGCAGGCTGCATCGGTGGATTTAAAAGGATCGCGACGATCATCTACATATTGCCCGGGGGTGAGGCCGTAAATTTTCCCTGTGGTCGGCATGAACTGCCACAAACCCACAGCTCCTGCACGGGAGATGGCAACCGGATTAAGCGCCGATTCAACAATGGCCAGGTATTTAAGTTCCACCGGAAGATTGTACCTATCCAGCATCTCTTCAAAAATCGGGAAATAAAGTCTTCCCAATCCGAGCATCCTTGACAGGGAAGCCCGTTTTCGGTAGGCGTAAAAATCAATGTATTTCTGCACATGGGCATTATACACAAGATCGAACGGAGTAGTATGGTTCAGGGCTTCAAGTTTTACCTGAACGACACTGTCAGTATACCAGGGAATATCTTCAAAATCAAATCCGTGTGGATTGTCAGCGCTGAATTCGTATAAGGGTTGATGCCGCAGGAAATAAGAAAGGTTGATCATGCTGTCGAGCATCATCATGATCGGATCATCCTCAAGAAACCTGGTTTCTGTCGACGCTGCAGCAGTGTCGTGGTAAGGTTTGTTGTCCGCCAGAAGGTGCGGGCATTGCATTAGTATCAGCAGAAGGATGACCGGTATTCTTAGCATCAGGGGATTTTAATCAGATTTCAAAAATAGAGATATTGATCAAAAAACCAACTATAAAAAATGTTAAAAGTTAGTTTTCCCAGATTTTCCCCGTCCCTGTCATGCTCTTTTTGTTATCTTTGGCAACAATGTTCATCATTCATACACGCCGTTATCAGGATACATTGAATGACAAAAACACTTTTTTTTATTATCTGATCTCACAGGAATTGTCGCAGGAGGGAAATAATTACGGGAAACTGTTGATCGGGTGCAGCTTTCATTAAAGGTCAGTCAGAAGAGATAAACAGATAAACATAACATCATGAAATTGAAAATCATCATTCTGTTGGTCTGCTGTGTGCCATTCTGTGCTCTGGCCCAGCACACCAATGTGATGATCTCGGCCACCGGTGTTCCTGAGGAGCCTACCATCTGTTTCAGCCCGAAAAATACACAACAGATCCTTGCAGGCACGAACATAAATCATGTTTTTTATTCGGAAGATGCGGGCCTGACCTGGCGTCAGGAGCAGCTTGTATCCACTTACGGCGTCTGGGGGGACCCTTGCATCATCACGGACACAGCCGGATCATTTTACTATTTTCACTTGTCCAACCCGCCCCAGGGTAACTGGATCGACCGGATCGTATGCCAGCGGCTGGATTCCATCGGAGGAAACTGGACAATGGGCACTTACATGGGATTGAACGGCACTAAAGCACAAGATAAGGAGTGGGGTGTGGTGGATCCTCGTAATAATCATATCTATGTGACATGGACACAGTTTGACGAATACGGATCAACGGATCCGAACGACAGCTCCATGATCTTGTTCTCGAAGTCAACCGACAAAGGGAACACTTGGTCATCCGCCCTCAGGATCAATAAGGTAGCGGGAGACTGCATCGACAGTGACAGCACGGTGGAGGGGGCAGTTCCCACCATTGGCCCTGACGGACAGGTCTATGTTGCATGGTCCGGACCGCTGGGCATTATGTTCGACAGATCGCTGGATGAAGGGATCACCTGGCTCGATGACGATATCTTCGTATCAGACCAGCCGGGCGGATGGGATTATTCTATCCCGGGCATCTACCGGTGTAATGGCCTCCCTGTAACCTGCTGCGATATCAGCCAAAACCCCTACCGGGGTAATATCTACCTAAACTGGACCGACCAGCGGAACGGACCGGCAGATACCGATGTGTGGTTTGTGAAATCCACCGACGGAGGCGATACATGGTCCCAACCCCTCAGAATCAATAACGATCCTCCCGGGAAACACCAGTTTTTTACATGGATGACAATTGACCAGGTTACCTCCTGGATCTATATCGTATTTTATGACCGGAGAAATTATAATGATGATCAAACTGACGTGTGGCTTGCCGTTTCCATGGACGGAGGTGACAGTTTCTGCAATTTCAGGATCTCTGAATCCCCTTTTGTCCCCGTTTCTTCCGTATTTTTCGGCGACTACAACAACATCGTTGCACACAACAACGTGGTAAGACCTATCTGGACACGGTTGCACAATACCGAACTGAGTATCTGGACTGCCATTGTTGACATGAGTTGGGTAGGGACTCAAACACCCGAACCTGCCCCTTTCAACATTGAACCGGTCTATCCAAACCCTTTTGAACAATCGACCTATTTCAAGTTCAAACTCCACGCCCCGTCTGTGGTTTCCCTTCAGGTTCTCGATCTTGACGGTAATCCTATCAACAGCATCTATGACAATCAACTGCTCCCGGCTGGGAAATACCTTGAACAGTTCCACCCGCAAAAATTCCGTCTTTCTTCGGGGATTTATCTTTTCAGGTTTGAATGCGATGGCCGGGTGGTCACACGTAAAATTGTTTATCAGAAATAATTCCAGTGCATACCGGGATGGATCTGTTCACAACCCTTGCCATTGCGGCAGGACTCTCCATTGATGCATTTGCGGTCTCCGTGACAGGAGGTGCCACCATTCGACCGTTAAAGTTCCTACAGGCACTGAAAATTGCCCTGGCATTCGGCCTTTTCCAGGCTATCATGCCGGTCATCGGCTGGGCAGCCGGCATAACCCTCGAAACCTACATCAGAGAATATGACCATTGGGTTGCTTTTGGATTGCTTACATTGATCGGCGGCAGAATGATCTATAATGCCAGTTCAAAAAAGAGCCACGAAAAAATCTTCGATATCCTTCGATTCACCACCCTGCTCCTCCTGGCCATTGCCACCAGCATCGATGCCCTGGCCATCGGATTCAGTTTTGCCCTTCTCGACACCTCTATCATCAGGCCTGTCCTGATCATCGGCGCAATCACCTTCTCCCTTTCCCTTGTGGGTGTTTACATTGGCAACCGACTTGGAAGTTTCTTCGAGAAAAAACTGGAGTTGGCGGGAGGTATCATCCTCTTTCTGATTGGCCTTCGCATCCTCCTGGAACACCTGATCAGGAACTGCTGAATACAGGAGGGTGCTTCAGTCTTCTTTGAGCAGTCGGCAAATTTCTTGTATTCGACGCGGAATTTGCAACGAAAATACGGTTTATTCGTCGCAAATCAAAATATGCCGTCGCAACCTATCGGCTGTCTCCTGCGTCGCCTGATCAGATTCACCACTTTATCAGCTCTCCACCTCATCAGCGATCCGGTTGATCCAATCCTTTGCTTCAACCACTTTCCGACTCTGTTTGATCTTTCCTGAAGAAATGCCACCGGGGCATCACCTTTTCCTTATCTTTGCCATTCCAAGAATTCTGAACGATGTCAGTACGTGTACGATTTGCCCCCAGTCCCACCGGTCCACTCCATATCGGCGGAGTGAGGACAGCCCTGTACAATTATCTGTTTGCCAGGCAGCAGGGAGGAACCATGATCCTCCGGATCGAAGACACCGACCGGACACGTTTTGTACCCGGAGCAGAGGATTATATCATCGAATCACTTCAGTGGTGCGGCATCCGGTTCGATGAAGGGGTCCATGTGGGTGGTCCGCATGCACCCTACAGGCAGTCGGAGCGGACCGGGATGTACCGGAAATATGTGGATGACCTGCTTAATGCAGGCCACGCCTATTATGCTTTCGACACGCCGGAGGAGCTGGAGGGAATGCGGAGGCGGCTCATCGCGAAAGGGGTTGCCAACCCGCAATACGATCACCATGTACGGATGGAGATGAAGAACTCATTGTCGCTTGACCAGGCCGGGATCGAGCGGTTGATCCGGGAAGGGGTTCCCTATGTGGTGAGGTTTACGATCCCTGAACAAACCGGAGTGACGCTCCACGACCTGATCAGGGGAGAGGTGAATGTTCAGGCTGCCACCCTGGATGACAAAGTGTTGTTCAAATCGGACGGGATGCCTACCTATCATCTGGCCAATGTGGTGGATGACCATCTGATGGAGATTACCCATGTGATCCGTGGCGAAGAGTGGCTCCCTTCGGCGCCGTTGCATCAACTGCTGTATGATGCCTTTGGATGGAAAGCCCCGGAATATGCCCATCTGCCGCTCCTGCTCAAACCGGACGGCAACGGGAAACTCAGCAAACGTGACGGCGACAGGCTCGGGTTCCCTGTTTTCCCGCTTGAATGGAAGGATCCGGCAACCGGTGAGGTATCTTCCGGTTACCGTGAGTCGGGCTACCTCCCGGAGGCATTCATCAACTTCCTGGCAATGCTGGGGTGGAATCCGGGAACCGAACAGGAGGTATTTACCATGGATGAGCTGATCAGCGCCTTTTCCCTGGAACGGATCAGCAAAAAGGGGGCGAAATTCGACATTGACAAGGCCAGATGGTTCAACCAGCACTATCTTAAACAGGTGGATACACCAACCCTGGTCGGAGATTTCCTCAAAGAGCTTGAAAGCCTGGGTATCAGTACAGATCCTGCCTATACCCTGAAGGTGGTTGAGATGGTCCGTGAGAGGATGGTTTTTCCTCATGATCTGAAGGAGCAGGCGCTGTTTTTTTTCCGGGCGCCGGATGCATACGATGCGGATGCGACCGGAAAGCACTGGACCCCGGAGATCATTCCTCACCTCCAACAGGGTGCGGTGATCCTGGAAGCAGGAAGGCAAATGTCAGGCGCTGACCTGAAAGAGCAGGTAATGCAATACATCCGGTCGGAAGGGCTGAAGACCGGGCAGGTGATGAACTGCGTCAGGCTCGCCTTGGTGGGCAAACTGATGGGGCCGGACCTTTTTGAGATCATCACCACGATTGGGATTGATGAGGCCGCCTCCAGGATCCGCAAGGCGATCCAGATACTGAGGTGAACAAGGAGGTTAATGATACTATCCCATCAATCAATATTAGTGGCTATTTTATTAGCCTTGAGTGTATGAATTGAGTTCAACTTCCTCATCTCACGACTCCTCTACTCCCGTCCTTTCTATTTACCTTTGTCCCCTGAACAATCACCCATGCCCTTCGTCGACGCACATACCCATCGCCCGCAGGAGGTCGGTATTCTGGCAGTGATCAACCTGCACAGGGATGCCGTGGAGGTGCCGTCGGAAGGCTACTTCAGCGCAGGCCTTCACCCCTGGTTCCTCCGGGAGGAGACGCTGGAAGAAGAACTTCTGCAGTTGCGTGGGTTCCTGGAAAAACCCAATATGGTTGCACTTGGGGAGTGTGGCCTGGACCGGCTGGCGAAAACTCCATGGGGATTGCAACTGGAGGCTTTCCACCGGCAACTGGAACTGGCAGATGTGTTCGGCAAACCGGTGATCATCCACAATGTGCGCTCCGGGAGTGAGCTGCTGCAAATACGGAAATCAAACTCCGCCGGGAAGCCCTGGCTGCTGCATGGTTTTCATGGCAGCCAGCGGGAAGCGGAACTTTTTCTTCAGCAGGGGTGTTACCTTGGATTCGGCCGGATGGTGCTGAAGCCCGGCTCCAGGGCAGCCGAAGCATGCCGCATCGCCCCGGTCGGACGAATTCTCCCCGAGACGGACGACAGCGCCATGGATATCGGTGAGGTGGTACGCACCATGGCAGCTCTGAAAAGCATGGATGAGCAGGAGGTTATGAGCAGGTTGTATGACAACTTCATCACTTTTTTCGGAACAGGTAAAGCAACATTGTAATCACAGACAACAGGTATGGAATCCTGGCAGCATCGCACAGAACTGTTGATTGGTCCGGAAGGGCTTGAGACCCTGGCGAAGGCACATGTGCTGGTAGCAGGGCTTGGTGGCGTTGGGTCCTGGGCTGCGGAGCTGCTCTGTCGGGCAGGTATCGGAGGGCTTACTATCGTGGACGGTGATACCGTCCATCCCTCCAACCGCAACAGGCAACTGCCGGCCCTGAAAAGCACCGAAAAACAGAAAAAAGCGCTGCTGATGCAGTCCCGTCTGCTGGACATCAATCCTGCAATTGATCTGATTGCCATTGACAGGTATATGAAGGATGATGCGCTCACAGAGGTGGTGTTGAGCAGGAAATATGATTACGTAGTGGACGCCATTGACACCCTGGCTCCCAAGCTGCATCTGATCCGGCAGACCCTCGAAGCTGGAATACCTCTGGTCAGCGCCATGGGGAGTGGCGGGAAAACTGATCCTGCGCAGGTCAGGGTGGATGATATCGACCAATCGTACAATTGCCGGCTGGCGGCCATTCTGCGGAAGAGACTGCACAGGATGGGCATCCGGACCGGCTTCCAGGTGGTCTATTCAACCCAGAAAGCCGATAAATCTTCTGTGATAGAAATTACAGGTGAGCCCAACAAGAAATCCACCGTGGGCACTATCAGCTATATGCCTCCCCTGTTCGGATGCCTGTGCGCGTCGGTGGTGATCCGTCATCTGACAGGGGATATCTGATCCGAATAGTGTATTTTTGATACAGTAAAAACATCATCAAAATATCCTTTCATGAAAAAACTGATGCTTTTTATCCCACTGTTGGTTTGCTGTTCACCTGTTTTCAGCCAGACAGAGGGGCTGGGTGCCCGGAGAGTCGGGGGGGAAGAAGAATCCATCTATCATAAGGAAACAGAGAAGAGTTATAACCTGATCTATGTAACAGGCCCGTTTGACCATAAAGAGTCAACCAACGGGATTATTATGAGGATGGGGGAACTCACCGGCTTACCTTCCCACAACACCTATAAAGCAGTATTCAAATACACCGAAAAGACTGAGATCAGCAGGATAGTTTCACAGATAGAATTAAAAGCCTGGATAAAACCATCGGGGATAACCGGTAAAACAACTTACAGAGGGTTTAATTTCAGCACTTTTCTGATCCCTGACAGGATGAATTTCAGGATCAGCCTGCTGGATGCTTCGGGGAGCATGTTGTATGAACAACTTTTTTATGATGTTGAGGTATCCGGAAAGGAGAATGCGGGACAGTACATAGAAATTGTTGGTCTTACTCTGCCTGATCAGTATCCGACCCAACAGATGTCATTGCGTATTAGTGAGATCATCACTCCCAAAGCAGCTCTGCTTTTCTATCACACGCCATCGAAGTTTTCCAGCCTGCAACGAGCTGCTGGCCTGGTGCCTGAATATGAGAAGGATGTGGCTAAGCTTAATGCAGCTATTAAGAAGATACGGACCTTCAATCCGGATCACCTTGACAGGATCCGGGATTATAATTCCGAGCTGGACAGGATGAAGCAAACAACAGATCAGATTCATGAAAAGGATTATCCCATGATGCTGATCCGGGAGCTGGGTGATCCCGGGATGATGATGACAAGGCTGGATGAGTTTGCCACCCTGTATCATGAAACGAAAAGGGAATTTCAGCAGATTCTGGCCAATCTTGATAAGATCTATACGAACCGGGGGATGGATTTTTTCCGGAAGCGTGATTATGGTTCCGCCCGGATATGGTTTATGAAAGCGATTGAGATTAATCCGGATCACCCGGAGGCCAATTACCGGTTGGCCTGGATCGATTTTCAACAAGGGATGGTGGAAGAATCGATGATGCGTGCATTACGCATTATAGATCATATGAATCCAGGCATTCAGACGACCCGGGATGTTCAGAAACTGATCGATGAAATCCATCATCATGCTGTGCAAAATCTTATACGCAAGGCACAGCAGGCCATCAACAGAGGTGATTTTCCACAGGCCACGGCGGTAGTGGATGAAATTTTTGCATTCTATCACAGGTATCCGGGATTAACACAGGACCCACAGGTTGTGTCACTGCTTAAACAGGTGCAGTCGGCCATGCAGTTGGCAGGGGAACGGTTGATACAAAAGAGATCGTATGCACAGGCCTACGAGGTACTGGATCTATGTCTGAATTTCGTGCAGAAATACAGGTTGGGCCCGTCGCAGGATCTGCATCGGATGTTGGAGGAGGCACGAAATGGTGTTTTTGTTACCCTGCTGATGTCGGGACAGAAAGCAATGAATGCCAGGGATTTCAATGGAGCTGAGTTTTACCTGAACGAAGCGTTGCGCTTCCTTAAGCATCCGAGGCCCCCTGCATCTGAGGTAGCACTGGAGGCATATAAAACAAATCTGTTACAGGCTTACCTGGCTGAAGGCAAGAGGATGTCTGTGGCCGGGGATTATCAGAAAGCCATTGAGTATTTTGAAAAAGGACAAAAGGCACAGTATACTTTTGGTATACGCAGTGAAGAAGATATCCAGGCGCTGGTGATCGAAGCAAAAGAGATGATCGTCGTCAGGATGCTGGCAGAGGTTCAGCGGAAGATCGACAGGAAAGAATTTAATGATGCGCTCAGGGATATCCAGGCAGCGGACAGTTATATGCAGGAGCATTTCCTGGCAGGCCAGGCCAAGGCTAAAATGGATCAGACCACCGACAATTATATTCGTGATATCCTGTTACAGATTGACCGACAGAACCTTGCCGGTGACTTTCATGGGGCATTATCCATGGTGGATAATGCATGGTATATATGTGATCACTTTCCAGTGCGGATAGAAACACGATTGTTAGATCAGCGAGAGGCGGTCAGCAGGAGCGGGATTTACAGAAGCATGGTCGGTGAAGCTGAAGCAGCATTGGTTAAGGACGACCTGGTACTGGCGAAGAGCAGACTGTCGGATGCTGAACGTTACCGGCAACTATACGCGACCTACATAACTTCGGGGCAGGAAGCTGAACGGGTGATGGGCAGAATCCGGCAGAAGGAGTACCAGGATGCCATGAAATCGGGAAATGCGATGGTGGATAAGAAAGAGAGCCGTCAGGCTCTGGCTTTTTTTGATGAAGCTTTTCTGCTTGAATCGCAAGGTGGATTTGAGACAGACCCGACCCTGATGGAGCAACGCAAAAAGGCAGCTCTGCAGGTGATCCTGGCTGAAGCGGAAGATCTGGAGCGCCAGATCGGGCAATCATCCTTTATGACAACCAAGGATAAACTGTTGCTGCTACTTTCCATGCGGGCGAAATATGATCTGCAGGATAACAGGGAGATCGGTGCAAAATTACAGGACATCCAACACAACATGATGAGTGCTGCCTGCAGGCAGCAGCTTGAAACGTACAACAGTTACATGGATCAGGCGTATGAATATGCGCGTCAACGCAGGTTCACTGAAGCCGGTGTGGAGTTGGGGAAGGCCATTGACGCTGCCTGTGTCATCCGGGAATGCGATATCAGTGATTCCTCTGCCATACAGTATCTGGTTCAGCTCACACCAGCCATACGTTACCAGGAGAAAATGGCAGCATCCATAAAGTCTCTGGAAGCTTACCGGAACAGCGAGGCGATCGAAGCCTATCTCGAAGCCGAAGCACTCTATCACCGGGGTAATGTTAAGGTTTACGGGATAGAACATGAACCATTTGCAGATCATGTTGTACGGCAGAACCTCAATTATATCCTGGAAGCAGCGTATATGTACAATAAAACAGGATCTTTACTGGAAACCATCAGGATGTTACAGATACTGGCCAGCCGTGGATATCCTTCATCACAGACAAGGTTGTTGCAGGAACAGACAGGCTATCAGCTGGGAAAGGAGGACAGGGTGAAAAACCCGGGTTCTACTTGGAAAACAGCTGTTTTACAGCATACTTCAGGGAACAGGTTCTTCCGGTATTTCAGGAAGGCCTATAAAAAGGGATGGAACAGTTAAAATGTGGCGATCCTGGGCAGAAAAATAACTATCTTTGTGTCAACAGGCTGTTCAAGAAGAAATCCATTAAACAGGTAACCATGAAGAAATTCGCAGTAATACTTTCGGGTTGTGGTGTCTATGATGGTGCAGAGATCCATGAAGCCACCCTGACGCTGCTCGCTATCAATAAGCTTGGGCACCAGTATGATATCTTTGCTCCGGATATTATGCAGCATCATGTGGTGAATCACCTCACAGGGGAGGCAATGGCGGAGAAGAGGAACGTGCTGATTGAGTCCGCCAGGATTGCCAGGGGGAAGATCAAGGCCCTTGACAAGCTGATCCCGGAATATTACGACGGTGTGGTATTACCCGGCGGTTTCGGTGTGGCGAAGAACCTGTCCACGTTCGCCTTCGAGGGGGCCAACTGCGACATCAACCCTGACCTTGACCGGGTGATAAGGCAGTTTGCTGCTGCACGCAAACCTATCGGGGGGTTGTGCATTTCCCCGGCCATCCTTGCGGCGATACTGAAAGATGTCAGGGTCACCATCGGTGATGATCCCGGCACCATTGCCCAGATTGAGCAGACAGGGGCACAGCATCATACTACAACCCACGGGCAGGTATATTATGACCAACAGAATAATTTGTTTACAACGCCATGTTATATGCTCAATGCTACCATCACCCAGATAGCTGACGGTACCGAAGCGATCATCAGAGCGATGGTGGAAAAGGGGATGGTGTAAAACCTTTAATCTTTCCTCACACAGCGGATCCTGTTTGAATTGCTTTTACTGCCATAACCGCTTGTCCCGGTCGGGAAGGTCCTGTATCTTGCATTGGCAGTGAAAATCCCTGTTCCTTCCGTTGACGACCAGTAGGCTGCCGACGCAAAGCCCCCAATGGCAGCTGCATTCAGTCTTACACATTCAAGTTCGTTATACGAGGGAAGGTACCAATCGGAATAGCCAAATGCAACAAGAGTATCACAGATACCGGCAGCGGTTGATAGACCACATGCCTGAACAATGATGGATGTATTGGCTGTTCCGTTGTTGTCATCACCGGCTCCGGCGACGATGCCGATACATCCCCATGTCATCGGTCCGGCATTATCAGTGGGGTGTACATACATCGTGTATGAGGGGCTGCCACAGGGGACCGACGGTAGCGAAGGTCCGGCAGGCATGGTGACGGTCAGGGTGTCTGAACTGGCCGGGCAGGGCAGATTGGAGATGGCCCAGACCAGGGTGTAGGTGCTGTTGGGGGTTCCGGTGAAGTTGGTTAAAGGGCTGTTGACATTGGCAAAAGAACCTCCGGTACCGGAAGTCACAAACCACTGGCCAGTGCCTGAGCTTGGTGTGTTGGCAGCCATGCCAACTGTCAGGGAGGTTGCTGTGATGTCGGGTCCAGCATTGGCCTGTGTGGGTGTTGCCACTACACCGGTGCTGTTTGTCAGACTGTTGGAACAGCCAAATCCATCCGTATAGGAATAGGTAATGGTATGTACCCCTACCCCGGCAATGGAAGGATTGAAAGAATTGCCTGTTATACCGGTCCCGCTGAAGATACCTCCGGACGGATTGCCGGAAAGGATAACCGCTCCATTCGTAATGCAATAGGAGGGATCCAGGCCCGTGATGTTCAGAACCGGCAACTGATGAACGATCACAAGATTCTCTTCCGAGAAATAGGGGTCACATTCCGGACCGGTGATCTCTGCCCTGAAATGTCGGGTGGTCACCATATTGGTCAGTACAAGAGATACGCCTGTTCCACCCGGAATATTGTAATAATTGGTTCCATCCAGCGATTGCTGCCACTGGATTGTGGAATTGGGCGGAGGCGCAACCTGCAGAACCACGGTGTCGCCGGCGCAGATATCCAGCGTAACCTGTGCACGGACCTGCACCGCAAGCAGCCCAAGCACTGATAAAAGAATAACTTTCCGTATCATAAGGCTGATCTTATTGAAGGATGAATTTATGCTGAGAACTATAACCGTCAATGGTAATCCTTACAAGGTAGATACCCGGAGTCAGGGATCCCAGGTTGGTTGCCAGAACAGGGCCGGAAGGGGAAAGCTGCCTGCTGAAAAGCATCTCCCCCGGCAGGGAATAACATCTGACGGTCACCTGACCTGCCTGTGCAGGCACCCCTTCCAGGAAGATATCCCCATCTGAAGGATTGGGGTAGATCCTGACCGAAGGCCTGTACACCTCTTCAACAGCGTTTATCACGCAATAAATCTCTACATCATCGGATGCTTCGCACCCGTTGGCATCGATCACGGTAAGGGTAAAAACCACCGACGAGGGCCCGGGGGTGAAGATGGCTGTAGGATTCAGGATGGTAGAGTCGTTCAGGTATGTTCCGGGTTGCCACAGATAGCTGAAGGGGGCCGTTCCGCCTGTGACATTGCCGTTCAGGATGAAAGGGGTCCAGCAGTAATGAAAGGTATCATTGCCTGCATGCACAACCGGCATGGGTGGTACCACATAACTGAAGCTGAGGGTATGTGTCTGTGAATATCCTGATAACATACATCCAAAACACAGGATATACAGGATGGGTTTGATATATTTCATAACAATATGTTTTAAATATGTGATCATACAAAGTTATAAAATATTGGCACAAAAACTATATTTGCTGAAAAAAGGTTATGCAGAAAATTGTGATTCTGGGTGCAGGTATGGTTGGGAAGGCCATTGCGGTTGATCTTGCAAAGGATTATGATGTTACGGCAACAGATATTAAGGGTGAAGCACTGAACCCCCTTTCGGCAGGTTATGGAATAAAAACCAGTCAATTTGATGTACGGGACACCGCTGCCCTTTCGGAGGCGATCCGCCCCTTTGACCTGGTGATCTCTGCCGTTCCGGGTTACCTTGGCTGGCATACCATCCAAACGGTCATCACCGGCGGGAAAAACCTGGTGGATATCTCCTTCCTTCCGGAAGATCCCTTGCCCCTGGATGATCTGGCCAGGGCACACCAGGTAACGGCCATCGTGGATTGCGGCGTGGCGCCCGGCATCCCCAATATCATGGCAGGTTATCATTACGAAAGGGCAACCATTCACCGTTTCGAATACATGGTAGGCGGATTGCCGTTCATACGTACCCATCCCTTTGAATACAAGGCCCCTTTCTCGCCCTGTGATGTGCTGGAGGAATACACCAGGCCTGCCAGGTTTGTCCAAAACGGGATCCCGGTGACCAAACCGGCGCTGAGTGATCCGGAACTCATCGAATTCCCGCAGGTAGGAACCCTTGAGGCGTTCAATTCGGATGGCCTGCGCTCCCTGATTACCACCCTTCCCGGCATACCCTTTATGAAGGAAAAAACCCTCCGCTACCCGGGTCACATCGACAGGATCAGGTTCCTGAGGGATGCAGGTTTCCTTGACGCAAAACCGGTGGATGTCAATGGAATTACGGTAGTTCCTTACGCAGTGACGGCAGAAATACTGAAAAAGGCCTGGTGCCTGGATGATAACGAGCCTGAGTTTACCATTATGCGCATCATGCTTGACCTGGAAGATGACAAAGGCAGAAGGGAGGTGATATACCATCTATTCGACCGGCGTGACGGGCAAACCGGGCTTTCCTCCATGGCCAGGACAACGGGTTTTACCTGTACGGCCGCTGCGAATCTGATCCTGAAAAGCCTTTTTACGGAGAAAGGATTGTTCCCCCCTGAACGGATAGGGACAACGCAGGAAAGGTTTGAATATATCCTCCGATATCTGAAGGAACGCAACGTAAACATAGATCCTACTCCCGGTTAATCAGAAAGAATATAAATTAACCTTCAGAACATGTTTCTTTAGTTTTTAAAAAAGGATATAGTATATTTGGCTTTCTAACAGGAACACTTAAACCTATATCGATATGAAACATGAATTGCCACCCTTGCCGTATGCGCCGGATGCGCTGGAACCCCTGATTAGCCGGTCAACCCTTGAGTTTCATCACGGGAAGCATCATCTGGCCTATGTAAACAACCTTAATAACCTGGTCCCGGGGACCCCTTTTGAGAATGCCTCGCTTGAAGAGATCATCATGGAGGCGGAAGGGGGGATATTCAACAATGGTGCACAGGTATGGAACCATACCTTTTATTGGAACTGTCTAACACCCGGCGGATGCAAACTTCCGGAAGGGGCATTCGCCCATGCATTGTTGCGTGATTTCGGTTCATTGGATGCATTTATCCAGCAGTTTACCAAGGCAGCTGCCACTCTTTTCGGCTCCGGTTGGGCATGGCTATCGGCTGAACCATCCGGGAAACTGGTTATCACCCAGGAAAGCAACGCCGGCAATCCCTTGCATAAAGGACTCAAACCCCTGTTGACCTGTGATGTCTGGGAACATGCCTACTACCTTGATAAACAAAACCGCAGACCGGACTATATTGCCGATTTCTGGAAACTCCTCGACTGGAAATCTGTTGCTGAAAGATTCTGATGGAACACATGACATGTTTCATTTAGTTTAAAAATATGAAGTCTTTCTTCAGGAAATTTATTCCGCCGGATCGCTGGAAAATACCGGTGATCATTGTGATTGGCATATTCGCAGGCCTGTTTTTCTTCCTCATATACATTTCTAAAGCGCATTCCTATCTGTCAGATGATTCCGAAACCTGTATGAACTGCCACATTATGGCCCCCCAGTATTCCACCTGGAACCACAGCTCCCATCGTGAAGGTGCCGGTTGTGTCGACTGTCATGTGCCACATAACAATGTCTTCAACAAGTATTATTTCAAGGCGAAGGACGGACTGCGACATGCAACCATTTTCACCTTGCGGCGCGAGCCCCAGGTGATTTTCATCAAAGAGGACGGGAAACATGTGGTAAAGCAGAACTGCATTCGCTGCCATACCTACCTGATCACTGATGACCGGCTGAACCTGAGGACAGCAGATTTTCATGCTTTCCGAAATGAAAGGAACTGCAATGAATGTCACCGCGAAACGCCCCATGGAAGGGTAAACTCCTTATCCAGTGTGCCTTATGCAAGGGTGCCGATCAAAATGAGCCCTGTGCCTGAATGGATAAAATCACTGACTGAAAATAAAAATACCAAATGAAGTTTCCCTGTCCCCTCCAGCTCACCTCACCCCCTAACCCTCTCTATTGAAATGAGAGGGGGAATAATCCGCAACCAGTAACCAGCAACATTTACCATGAAACCATTAAGAGAACAAATCAACCGCAGACCCTGGCTTGGTTGGATCCTTTTTTTTGTGACCCTTGTGATCGTTTTTTTCCTTGGCCTCCTGGCTTCCTCCATCATTGAACGGAGAGCTGAAGCCATTTTTGCCTACACACCCCAGGTGGATTTCGAGGATTGGGAGCCCAGGAGCGAGATATGGGGAGAGAATTTCCCGCGTGAGTACCAGTCGTACCTGTTGACATCGGACACTCTTTTCCGCAGCAAGTATAACGGGAATGCCATGGTTGATATGTTGGAGACTTATCCTGAGTTGGTGGTCCTCTGGGCAGGATATGCATTTTCGAAAGATTACAATCAGGGGCGTGGTCATTTTTATGCGGTGAAGGATGTTTACAACACCCTTCGGACCGGAGGGCCCCTGAAACCCGAAGAGGGTCCGCAGCCGGCAACCTGCTGGACGTGCAAAAGCCCTGATGTTGTGAGGATCATGGAACGGGATGGAGTCGCAGCGTTTTACAAAAAGACATGGGCACAACTCGGACCGGAGATCGTCAATTTTATCGGATGCAACGACTGCCATGATGCCAAAACCATGAACCTGAGGATCTCCCGTCCGGCACTGGTGGAAGCCTTTCAGAATATGGGCCTGGATGTCACCAAAGCCACCCACCAGGAGATGCGTTCGTTGGTTTGTGCCCAGTGTCATGTGGAGTATTACTTCAATAAGAAGATGGTGGAGGGGGCCAATTACCTCGTGTTTCCATGGCATAAAGGTTTTACGGTAGAAGAAATGGAGGAATATTATGATGATATAGAATTCAGCGACTGGACACATGCTTTAAGCCGTGCCCCGATGCTGAAAGCGCAACATCCCGATTATGAGTTGTACAGGTTTGGTGTGCATGCCGACAGGGGTGTTTCATGTGCCGATTGTCACATGCCTTTTAAGAGTGAAGGGGGGATGAAGTTTACAGACCACAAAATGACAAGCCCGTTAAGCAACGTTTCCAATAGTTGCCAGGTATGTCATCGTGATGAAACGGAGAAACTGATCAGGAATGTGTATGAACGGCAGGACCGCATCACCGAGATCCGCGGCAAACTGGAAAAACTTTTAGTGATGGCACACGTGGAGGCGAAGAAAGCATGGGAACTGGGAGCGACGGAAGCACAGATGCAGGAGATACTGGAGGGAATACGAAAAGCACAGTGGCGCTGGGATTATGTGGCAGCCAGCCATGGTGCCAGTTTCCATGCCCCGCTCGAAGTGGCAAGGGTTATCAGCAATGGCATCACCATCGCCCAGAATGCCAGGATCAAACTTGCACGCCTCCTGGCATCCCTTGGATCCAACCAGGCACTGGCATATCCCGATCTTGAGACAAAAGCCAAAGCCCAGCATTTCATTGGTCTGAACATGGACGACCTGAAAAAGGAAAAAGAACTCTTCCTGCGGACCATTCTGCCCAAATGGCTTGATGAAGCTGTTGAAAGGGAAAAGGGCTATAAGATCACCAGACGGTGAAACAATAAAACTATCTGCCGACTATCTCCTCTATCTGTTCAGGAGTGATGGGTGCCCGTTTGCCAATGAAAGTACAACCGTCGGGTGTAACGAGGACATTATCCTCAAGCCGGATACCTCCGAATCCTTTATAGGTTTCAACGAGGTCGTAATTGATGAACTGTTCGAATTTCCTCTCTTTGCGCCAGAGGTCGATGAGAGCCGGGATGAAATAGATACCTGGTTCATTGGTGATCACAAATCCGGGCTGAAGTTCGCGCCCCATGCGCAGGTAGGCAGTGCCAAACTGATCAATCCGTTTCACCTTATCGTCATAGCCTACGAAGTTTTCACCTAATCCTTCCATGTCATGGACATCAAGTCCCATCATATGACCAAGGCCGTGAGGGAAAAATAATGCATGAGCACCGGCAGCCACTGCTTCCTCACAGTTGCCTTTCATCAGCCCAAGTTCAATCAGACCTTTGGCAATACGGGTGGATGCATGCAGGTGTATCTCCTGGTAAGTTACACCGGGTTGGATACGCTTGAAAGCGCTGTTATTAGCATGCAGGACAATCTCGTAAATGTCACGCTGCCGCGGTGTAAATCTTCCCCCGACAGGAATGGTACGGGTATAATCGCAACAATAATGGGAAGGCGCCTCAGCGCCGGCATCTACCAGTAAAAGCCTTCCTTCCTGCAAAACCTGGCTGTGGTCGTGGTTATGCAATGTTTCACCATTCTGGCTTAAAATAATCGGGAAAGAAACCGCCCCACCGTGTTTAAGAGCAATCCCCTCCATGATACCTGCAATTTCCATTTCGCGTGCCCCGGGTACTGCGAGTTTCATGGCTGTCGTGTGCATCTCATACCCAATGCCGGCAGCTTTTTCCAATTCGTTGATCTCCAACTCTGATTTTACGGACCTGAGTTCAACCACCGCACGGATCAGTTGTTCAGATGCAGCACCTTTCAAAGCATCGGGGTGTATGCCCAGCAACCGGTAAAGCATAAGCTTGTTCTCTGCCCGGTAAGGGGGCAGAAAGTGGATAGTGCGACCCTTCTGTTTCGCTTTACCCACAATATCTGCCAGTTTGCTGACAGGAAACACATTGCGGACACCAACCCTGACAGCCTTGTCGGCCATCTTTTCCTGCGGGCCCATCCAGATGATGTCGTCGATCCCGACATCATCACCGAACAGATACTCCTTATGTTCGTCAACATCAATCACCCCTGTCAAACCGGGTATGTCGTGCCCGAAAAAATAAAGGAAATCACTGTCCTGCCGGAAATGGTAAGTGTTTGCCGGATAATTGAAAGGCACATCGGTGTTGCCAGGTATCAAAATCATCCCGCTGCCTACGGCAGCTTTAAGGGCATTTCTTCGTTCTACAAAAACATTCAAATCAAACATGATCAGGAGATTTATTTTCTTAATAATATTTCTATTTCTTCAGGCTCTGTTTCAAGGTTGTCAAAGAGTTCAACTGGTAATCCTTGGGTGATCAAAAGGTCTGTTTCGATACGGATGCCGGTCTTTTCTTCAGGGATATAAATACCCGGTTCAAGAGTTATCACCATGCCCTCGACCAGGGGTTCCTGTTTGCTGCCGGGATCATGTACATCCAGCCCGACGTGATGGGATATGCCATGCGGGAAATACTTCATGAACAATATACTGGCCGGATCCTGCCTTTTTATATCATTGACAGTGAACAGGCCCAGCCCGATCATTGCTTCTTCCATCATGGCATTCACATCTTTCTGGATTGTTTCGATGGTTTGTCCAGCGGTGAAAAGGGTTTTTGCTTTTTTAAATACCGAAAGGACTGCACTATATATGGATCGCTGCCTGTCCGTAAATACGCCATTGACAGGGATGGTGCGTGACAGGTCACTGGCATACCCGGCATATTCACAACCGAAATCCATCAGCAACAGGTCACCATCCTTGCAGATTGACTGGTTCTGGTTGTAGTGGAGGTGGGTGGCGTTGATGCCTGAAGCGATGATGGGATGGAAAGCATGGCCGCTTGCCCTGTTGATCATGAACTCATGTTCAATTTCGGCTTGCACCTCATATTCATTGATGCCAGGGCTAACCATCCGTGCGGCACGTCGAAAAGCACCGGCTGTGATGCGACAGGCCTCCTTGATGACAGCGATTTCTGTCTCGCCCTTCACGCTCCGAACCCTGGTAAGCAATGGGCCCAGCCTCCGGTAGGGATGAAACGGATAGTCAGCTTGTATCTGCATCCCAAGCCGGCGTGATCTCGATACTACATCCGGTCGGAATTTGATGTTCTCTGTGCTGTCAAGATAAACCTGTTTGGCGTAATACATGGCTTCCTGCAAGACAGTGACGAAATCTTCGAGATAGGCAACATGCTTAACGCCACTTATCTCCTCTGCCTGTTCACGCGTCAGTTTCTTTCCCTCCCAAAGCTCGAGCTTTTCAACCGGCTGGATAATGAAAAGCACCTCTCTCAGACGTTCAACCGGACAATTTGGAAAAAGAAACAGGATCGTCTTCTCCTGACGAATCCCTGTCTGATGGAAAAGATCAGAATTTTGCCGGAAAGGAAAATACTGGTCACCACTTTTAGGCATCTGGTCGTTGCTGAAAATCACAGCCATGGCGTGGGGTTCCATCAGATCGGTCAGCCGTTGACGGTTCCCTTTGAAAAAGGAAGGGGTATAAGGCCATGGTGTATGCATCAGACAAATCTATTTATAATCAATACAAATTATGGGGATGTTTTTGTTTGGAAACTGAAAATGATAAATTTGCGTGTTTCCTTTAAGTTAAGAAATCCACCAGACTAATTGTTAAAATCTGTTGCCCCTGTGATCTGTATTGATCGTGTAAATTTCAGAAAAAGAAATGTAACAGGGAAATGGGAAGATGTTTTTTTAGCAATTTAGAAAGAGTATTAGTAGAAAACCGATACAATAACGATCAATTCTAACGTCATGAGTAGTAATTTTTTCCGGATTGCGTCGATCAGCAAAAAGGTAACCATGGGGATTGCCGGTGCTTTTCTGATCTTGTTCCTCCTGGTGCATCTTGGACTTAACCTGCTGTTACTGAGGCCGGATGGAGGAGAATGGTTCAGGAGTGCATCCCATTTCATGGGCAGTAATTATATCATAAAGATCATTGAAATTATCCTTATGCTTGCTTTCCTGATCCATATCATGATCGGGGTTATCTTATGGTTTCAGAACCAGATGGCAAGACCCAGGAGATATTTCCGGACCAACAGGTCGGATACCGCCTTTATGTCGAAATACATGATCCATACGGGCGTGATCATTTTCCTGTTCCTGGTGATTCACTTTATGAACTTTTATTTTGTGAAACTGGGGTTTGTGAAACCGCCTCCTGGTATTAATGCAGAAGACTTTTATACCATGGCGGGGATGCTTTTCTCCAATCCCTATTATTCGATCATTTACATCATCGCATTGATCGTGCTTGGGATTCACCTTAATCATTCTTTACAGTCGGTATTTCAGACTTTTGGACTGAATCACAACAAGTATTACACAACCATCAAAAGGGTGTCGCTCATCTATGCGGTTGTGGTAGCAGGGGGATTTATCATAATTCCGATCGTTTTTCTTTTTTTCAAATGAATAATACCAGATCGATATGAGTTTTCCATTCAATGCAAAAGTACCACCGGGCCCCTTGGCCGAAAAGTGGAACCATTACAGGAGGTCTGCAAAGCTGGTAAGCCCGGCCAATAAGCGGAAGCTTGATATCATTGTGGTGGGTACGGGACTGGCCGGGGCATCGGCAGCGGCTTCCCTTGGGGAGATGGGTTACAATGTAAAAGCGTTCTGTTATCAGGACAGCCCCCGGCGTGCGCATAGCATCGCTGCCCAGGGTGGGATCAATGCGGCAAAAAATTACCCGAACGATGGGGACAGTATTCACAGGCTTTTCTTCGACACAATAAAAGGTGGCGATTACAGGGCAAGGGAAGCCAATGTTTACCGTCTGGCCGAAGTAAGCAACCAGATCATTGACCAATGCGTTGCGCAGGGTATCCCTTTTGCCCGGACTTATGGGGGGCTGCTTGACAACCGTTCGTTTGGCGGAGCTCAAGTGTCCAGGACGTTTTATGCGAGGGGACAGACAGGACAGCAACTCCTGCTGGGGGCTTATGGTGCACTTAGCCGACAGGTTCACCTTGGGAATGTGAAACTCTATCCGAGACGGGATATGTTAAACCTGGTACTGGCAGATGGGAAAGCCCGGGGGATCATCACACGGAATCTGGTCACCGGCGAGATAGAAAAACATACCGGGCACGCAGTAGTCCTTGCTACCGGAGGTTATGCCAATGTGTATTATCTCTCCACCATGGCCATGGGAAGCAATGTCACACCGGCCTGGCAGGCATACCGTAAAGGGGCTCTCTTTGCCAATCCCTGCTTCACACAGATTCACCCGACCTGTATCCCTGTCCATGGCGACTTCCAGTCGAAACTGACGCTGATGAGCGAAAGTCTCCGTAACGACGGACGCATCTGGGTACCTAAAAAGATCGAAGATGCTGAAAAACTTCGCCGAAAGGAGATCACACCGGCCGATATACCACAGGAAGAGCGCGATTATTACCTAGAACGCCGGTATCCGGCTTTTGGCAACCTGGTGCCCAGGGATGTCGCTTCCAGAGCAGCCAAAGAGCGTTGTGATGCAGGTTTTGGCATCGGTACAGGGCTCGCGGTTTATCTCGATTTCTCGGAATCAATCCAGAGGCTTGGAAAGGATGTGATCGAAGCACGATACGGCAATCTGTTTCAGATGTATGAACAGATCACGGGTGAAAATCCCTATCAAACCCCTATGATGATCTATCCTGCCGTGCATTATACCATGGGTGGTCTGTGGGTGGATTATGAGTTGATGACAAACATTCCGGGACTTTATGCCATCGGGGAGGTGAATTTCTCTGACCACGGTGCCAACAGACTGGGAGCATCTGCACTGATGCAGGGCCTGGCCGATGGCTACTTCATTCTACCCTATACCATCGGTAATTACCTCGCCGATGAGATCCATACACCAAGGATGACGACACAGGAGACACAGTTCACAGAGGCAACGGAAGAAACGATGGATCGGCTGAACAGGATCATGCAGATCAGGGGGAATGAAAGTGTGGACAAGCTGCATAAAAAACTGGGAAACATTATGTGGGAATATTGTGGAATGGGCCGGAACGAGGCTGCCCTGGCGAAAGCCCTGCAGGAGCTTCCTTTGCTCAGGGATGAATTCTGGAATGACCTGAAAGTACCTGGAACCCTGCATGAATATAATCCGGAAATAGAAAAGGCAAACCGGCTGCTTGACTTCATCGAAATGGGACAGCTCATTGTACGGGATGCTTTAATACGGAAAGAATCCTGCGGAGGCCATTTCCGCGAAGAGATGCAAACTCCTGACGGTGAAGCAAGAAGGGACGACCAGTTGTTTACCCATGTCGCTGCCTGGCAATACAATGGAGAGGCAGAGCCCATCCTGCACAAAGAAGAACTGATGTTTGAAGCGGTGGAGTTGAAACAACGCATCTACAAATAATCAAATCAACCGAAACACAATAGATCATGGATCTGACACTAAAAATATGGCGGCAAAAAAATGCTGCAGACAAAGGGGGGATCGTTACCTATAAGGTCACGGGTGTATCACCCGACAGCTCATTTTTTGAAATGCTGGACGTACTTAATCAGCAACTTATTGAAAGTGATCAGGACCCGGTGGCCTTTGACCATGATTGCCGGGAAGGAATTTGCGGTACCTGCAGCCTCTTCATCAACGGGAGGCCGCATGGTCCCAAGAAAGGAGTTACCACATGCCAGTTGCATATGCGTTCATTCCGGGATGGCGATACCATATACATAGAACCCTGGAGAGCACATGCCTTTCCGGTGATCAAAGATCTGATCGTGGACAGGGGTGCCTTTGACCTGATCATCCAGGCAGGTGGATATATTTCTGTTAGTACAGGAGGAGTGCCCGATGCCAATACCATCCCGGTTACCAAGTTTATTGCTGACAGAGCCATGGATGCTGCATCCTGCATCGGTTGCGGTGCCTGCGTCGCTTCCTGCGCCAATGCCTCTGCAATGCTCTTTGTATCAGCTAAAGTGGCACACCTCGACTACCTGCCCCAGGGGAAATATGAAACCAGCCGGCGCGTCCAGGCCATGGTGAAGAAAATGGATGAACTTGGATTTGGAAACTGCAGCAATATGTACGCCTGTGAGGCGGAATGCCCCAAAGAGATATCCATCAGCAATATTGCCCTCATGAACAGAAAATTTCTCAATGCAAAAATCTGCGTTGAAAAAGATACCGCATGAAAAAGATATGGGCAGCCCATCGGATTGTCTTCATCTATCTGATCCTGGGAGGCCTTTGGATCGGTTTTTCTGACAGAGTCATTATTCTTTTAACACAAAACCCGTATCAGCTTACCATCCTTCAGTCCTTTAAAGGATGGGGTTTTATCCTGGTCACATCCTTCCTCCTTTTTTTATTACTTAAAGATGATCTGTCTAAAAGAAAAAAAATGATCAATGACCTGCGGAATGCTAAAGAAGCCGCAGAGAAGGCTGACCGGGTCAAGTCGGCTTTCCTCAGCAACATGTCCCATGAATTGAGGACACCCATGAATGCCATTTTAGGTTTTACAGAACTCCTGCGACAAAGCAATTTATCTGAAGAGGAAAAAAAAGAATTTCTTGAGATTATTCAAAATGCAGGTTACCAGCTTGTTGATTTGATAACCAACATTGTCGATGCTTCTACATTGCAGGTACACCAGGCAGAAGTAGTCAAATCGAGTTTCAGTCTTAATGATCTGATGGATGAACTTCTTCTGGAAGGGGAATCCATCCTGGCCAACTTCAGGAACCATCATACTGAGATTCGTCTTTCGAAGCCCCTCAAGCGGGTAGACAGTTTTATCATAACCGACTACGGAAAGCTTTCCAGGATATTGTATCATCTGATACAGAATGCCATAAGGAATACCCTTGAAGGGCATGTCGCATTTGGGTATGAATTGTCTGATCAGGCGCTGATCCGGTTTTTTGTAAAAGATACGGGTGTGGGCATACCAGAATATGAGCATCCACAGATTTTTGAAGCTTTTGTGAAGTCGCATGAAAAGCATGAATCAACCAGGGGTGCAGGACTGGGACTTAATATTGTGAAAGGTTTTGTTGATCTGTTGGATGGTGAGATGCAGTTTTGTTCCAAGCCTGATCAGGGAACCGTCGTTATGATTACCTTACCGTTGGCAAGGGATAATACCAGGAATAGTATGGGTTGAAAGAATTATCTTTTAATCATTTTAAACTGGTATTCATTTTCACCGGCAAGTGCATGTAAGAACCATATACCTGCCGGCAGCGCCTCCAGATCCAGGATATGTGTGTTGTCCGGCCGGCAGGGGAAGACCTGGTACCAGCATAGCTTTCCGTCAGCATCGTAAATAATTATTTGAATGTCTTCACTGGGATACCCTGGTAGTTTCAGGTTGACGATTGCTCTGAAAGGATTGGGGTAGCAAGCAGGAGATGGCCTGAGAAACGTAGATCCGGAAGAGTGAAATACCGAATGGACAGGTTGGTTTGTGAGGAATACCTCGTCATCCACATCAAACTTACCAGTTACGAGGGCTGCATAAAAGTTGACTTCAGTGAGGAATGTGTCTTTCGGTGCAATCCAGTCTGTTTGCCAGGTGATGGAGTTATTTCCGGAAGTGCCAGCCAAGGTATGGGTTATATACCCGGAATCCTGCGAATATTGTGTCCTGACCGGATCAGTAAGTAAAAAATAACCTGCCGGGCCGTCGACCCCATGCGAAGTCATAAGAAAACCAAAGATCGAAGTCGAAGGCCTTGTAACTGACAACGAGATCTGGTAAGTGTCAGCAGGCAGGTAACCTCCGGGAGGTATAGTTGCATTTATCAGGCCTGTGACGGTTGTCAACGGCCCGCGATGGCATCCGAGGGTAGCACAGGTGTATCCGTCAAGAGGAGCCCCTGTATATCCTGGTGGAACGCCGTAAATGCTGGAAAGCAAGGTTCTGATTGAGAAAAATCCTAAAACAGCCATCAGTAAAAGGCAGGCAGTGAAAACAAACATGGCCTTTCTTGTCTTAAGAAATCCTTTCACCGAAGCAACGAAGCCCATGCCTGATTCTGTTTATTATGGTGCTGATGCACAGATGAACACCCGACAAGAAACCTGAGGAAAAAGGTTAACGGTTTCTGCCCGGGATTCACTGTCTTCACAAAAGTAAACGAAAATCCTTACAGACCTGATCCGGGATGCTGCAGGGAAACACTATTTGAAATTTTTCTATATTACTGGTTGTGGATAATGAAAGGTATAACTTTCCGATATTTTGAATATTATTGCATGCCGTTTATATGCCTGTTTTTATGAAGGTTTTAGGAAAGAAACCTGTTCGAGGTGTATAGCTGGAGATTAAATCCATCTTGAAACAAAATTATTATATTCCAGTTTCCATGCATGACGCTGAATGTCCGAATATTTCGTACTGCAGGTTAGTGAAAAACCCAGGATTACCGATGCAACGGGCCGATATCCGACAGTATCTGAAAAGTTATTGCAGAAACGGCATGCATTATCTGGAGTGCAAGAGGTATCTTGTTCGACAGGAAATGGGATTTTGCCCCGATTTCGTATTGCCTGATATGCCGGATGGAACAGATGAGATCATCAGGCGTTTTGATGAAATGGAAGAAGAATAACATAAAATGCATTGTTTATGGCAGAAATACTAATTGACGGACAGTCATTTGAGGTAGATGGAGATGGATTCCTGCTGGATCCGGATCTCTGGAACGATGAGGTTGCCACCCTTTTTGCCCGGTATGACGGCATACAGGATATGAATGAAAACCACTGGGCGGTAGTTCGCATTATCAGAAAGAATTATGAGGAGAAAGGGATGGCGCCTATGGTCCGTGTGATCTGTAAAGAAACAGGACTAAAGTTAAAGGAGATCTATGAGCTGTTTCCACTGGGTCCGGCTCGTGGGGCCTGCCGCGTGGCCGGGCTGCCCAAACCCGACGGATGTGTATGAACAGGTCAGAATCAAAGATATGAACTGGTATCAATGGTTATCGCTCGGCGCATTGGGTGTTTGTCTCACTTCATGTGGTTATCATTTTGTCCGTCTGGTTAAACTTGGAAGTCCCGTTGACCTTGCGAAACCTTCCGGCAACATTTCACGGGGAGTTCTGTATTCATTTACGACGGCCATGAGTCCGAAGCACAAAGAATCGGCGTACCTGCATTTACCAACCTATCTTGCAGGCCTTGTGTTTCACCTCGGCACTTTTGCCACCATCCTCCTATACCTGATTTCCTTTTTTATCAAACCTGCATGGCATTCCTGGCCCGCATGGATCGCTGCAGCCCTTCTGATGACCGGAAGCTTATGCGGAGCAGGTATCCTGATAAAAAGAATATCCAACGGAACCCTTCGTGATCTGTCAAATCCCGATGATTATATCTCCAATATCCTGGTCACCCTCTTTCAATTGACAGGGGCCATGATGTTTATCTTCCCCGGATTGACTGTATTGTTTTATCTTACAACCACTTTCTTATGGCTTTACCTCCCGCTTGGAAAACTGAAACATGCTTTGTATTTTTTTGCCGCCCGTTATCATCTTGGATTCTTTTACGGGCGAAGAGGTGTATGGCCTGTACCAAAACAAACGCATGCTGAATGAAAGAGAATGATCCGGAAAAGGTGATCGGGATGCTGACAGATTTCAGTGACAGTCGGCTTATCACCCAATTGAACAGTTGCGTGCATTGCGGCCTGTGTGCCGAGAGCTGCCTGTATTATCTGGCTTTAAAAGATGACCGGTATATACCGGCAAGGAAGGTGGATCTGATGTCGGGCCTTTACAGGGGATATGCAACCTTTTCAGGCCGGCATTTCCCATGGTTGGTAGGGGCAAGAAGACTCACCCAGGAAACCCTGGATGAAATGACCGATCTGTTGTACGGTTCATGTACCATGTGTGCCCGATGTAACAACCACTGCTCAATAGGAATAGATATAACCTATCTTGTACAGGTTGGCAGAGCCATGCTGGCTGACCTGAAACGTGTGCCCGAAACCTTGCAGGCTACCGTGAATGCAGCGATCCAGACCGGGAACAACATGGCGATTCCTACAGAGGAGCTGATAGATACAATTCAGTGGATGGAAGAAGAGATGACATCGGAACCGGGATTTGAGGAAGCACGCATCCCATTGAATGAGAAAGGCAAGACAGTCATGTACACCCTCAATCCGAGGGAGCCCAAGTTCTTTCCGCTGTCCATCTCGGCCATGGCTAAGATCTTCCACGCTGCAGGAGAGAGCTGGACCCTTTCAACCAGGATGTATGATGTGACCAATTATGCATTCTTTTCAGGGGATATACACGAAGCACGTATCATTGCTCAGCGGATGGAAGATGAGATGAAGATCCTGGACGCTTCAAGATGTGTTCTGGCAGAATGCGGTCATGGTTCAAGGGCTTTCAGATGGGAGGGACCTAATTATCTTCAGCATTCGTTCGATTTTGATATTCTTACCTCTGTTGAGCTGATGCTGGAATATATCGGAAAGGGAAGAATAAAGCTGGATCCGGCAAAAAATAAAGATCTTGTCACATTGCATGATCCCTGTAACCTGGTAAGGACCGGTGGAGTGATACAGCAGCAGAGGGAAATATTGCATAAGGCGGTCAGCCGTTTTGTTGAAATGCATCCGCATGGGGTGGATAACCTGTGTTGCGGAGGGGGCGGAGGCCAGCTGGCAATGAGCGAATACAACGAAAGGCGTATGAAAATTGCTGAACTGAAAGCCGACCAGATCAGGAAAACCGGGGCTTCTGTAGTGGTGACCCCCTGCCACAATTGCGTGGACCAGATGATCCAGATCAATGCAGCTTACCACTTGGGTATTCAGGTGAAAACCCTCGCAGAAATCGTTGCTGATGCCCTTGTGATGGAATGATGATAAAGAAAGTAATCAACCTATAAAGAAAACGCTATGATATACCTGGACAATTCAGCCACCTCATTTCCGAAACCGGCTGCTGTATATGATTTTATGCTCGATTTTTATCGCAGGCATGGTGTAAGCCCCGGACGTTCAGGCTTTGATGCTGCTATTGAAACAGAGGAAATCGTATTCAGTACACGGAAAATGCTGACAGAGTTTTTCAACGGAGATGATCCCAACAGGCTGACATTCAGCTATAATGCCAGTGATTCGCTGAATATGATCATTCAGGGATTGGCCGGGCAGGGGGATCATGTGGTTACCACCTGCCTTGAACACAATTCGGTGCTTAGGCCATTGCACCACCTAGCGTTATCCGGTATCATTGAAGTTACCCATATACCTTTTGATTCCGCCGGATTTGTTGATCCGGATGACATTAAAAAAGCATTGAGGAAGAACACGAAGATGGTTGTCCTGAATCATTGCTCTAATGTGATCGGCACCCTCCAGCCAGTGAAAGAGGTTGGCAGAATTTGCAGGGAATCCGGTGTGATGCTGGTGCTGGATACCACCCAGAGCGCGGGTGTGGTGCCGATTGATATTAAAGACATGCATGTTGACGTGGTGGTATTCACCGGTCATAAGTGCCTGATGGGTCCTACGGGCATTGGCGGAAGCTATGTATGTGAAGGTATCCCGGTTAAGGGAACCCGTTTTGGTGGCACCGGGGTGCGATCAGCACAGAAGACACACCTCGAGGAATTCCCCTATCGCCTTGAATGCGGCACCCTGAATATTCTCGGTGTAGCTGGGCTGCATGCCGGGTTGAAATGGGTGATGGATCAAGGTTTGGAAAACATACGCCATCATGAAATGCAGCTCTGGAACCGATTGGTGGAGGGGGTAAGAAAAATCGAAAACATCACCCTGTATTGCGCGAAAAGTGATGAAAACCATAATCCTGTGCTGAGTTTGAATGTAAATGGCTTTGACTCTGGTGATGTAGGGATCATGCTGGATGTGGATCATGGGATAGCTTGCCGAACGGGCTTACAGTGTGCTCCGAAAGTGCATGAGGTTATTGGTACTGACAAGATCCATGGCACCGTCAGGCTCAGCATCGGACCTTTCAATACCTCCAACGATATTGATGTCGCTGTTCATGCACTCGAAGAAATTGCCGCCATCAGGCGATGAAAAGGGCAGTCCTCAGATTCCTTGTATTATAGTGAAATCCTTAGATAGGAACATTGTGTATCACAGTGAAAGGTTGTAAGTTTGACCATGTTTTTCAATGACATTCTTCTTCAGACTGAAATCAGGGAGCGGCTTACAAGGAGCGTCCTGAATAACAGGGTTCCCCATGCCCAGCTCTTCATCGGGGCTGCAGGCTCATTGAAACTACCCATGGCAGTTGCCTTTGCCCGTTTTATCTCATGTACTTCCAAGGTGCTTCCACATGGCAATGAAAAAGAAGCCGATGCATGTGGAAAGTGCCCTTCTTGCCTTAAATATAACCACCTGGCCCATCCAGATCTCCACTTCATCTTTCCTGTCTCGTCCAGTGAAGCTATCCCTAAGCCTTTAAGTGACCTTTACCTCCCTCATTGGAGGAAATTGTGGCTGGAAAAAAAGGGAATGATATCCCTGTATGACTGGTACCAGGCCATGGAGTCCGAAAATAAACAACCCATTATCACTGCTGAAGACTGTAACCAGATCATTAAAAAGCTCAGTTATAAATCATATGAATCTGAGTATAAGGTTATGATCATTTGGATGGTTGAGAAATTATTCCATGCAGCTGCTCCAAAATTGTTGAAAATCCTCGAGGAGCCACCAGACAAAACCCTATTTATCCTGATCGCCCAGGAGCAATCAGGAATATTAAGCACTATCCTTTCCAGAAGCCAGGTAATCCGCTTTCCACAGATTCCCCGGGAGGATATTACCTCATGGCTCGAACGAAAGGGTGTCCCTTCAGTGGATGCAGCCCGTGCAGCGGTTCTTTCAGACGGAAATATCCTGAAAGCACTGGATATGGCAAACGATCCGGAAGCAGGGCTTGCCGATTTCGAAAATTTCAGGAAATGGCTCAGGCTGTCGTTTAAACCGCAGACCTCCATGCCGGAGCTGATCAGCCATAGTGAAGAACTCGCTGCTATGCGGCGGGAAAACCAGAAAAAATTCCTCTCCTACGGACTTAACATTCTCAGACAAAGTTTTATCACCGGCCAGACACAAAATCCACCTCTATTCCATTCAGAAGAAGCATCTTTTATCCGAAACCTTGCCCCTTTTATCCATTCCCGAAATATCGCATCGCTTGAAACCCTGTTCAATGATGCAATCTACCATATAGAACGCAACGCTAACCCGAAGGTTCTTTTACTTGATATGTCGCTGAAACTGATCAGGTTGATAAAGGACCCTGGATAATCTTTTTTTTCCTATCTTTGTCAGGTTATTGGCAAGCCATGAGTCCATACGAAAAAGTCATTACAGAGAATATATTCCTTTCTTATGGTTGCTGCAAAGCGCCTAAAGCATTCCAGCGCAACGATGATGTATTTAAGAACGGATGTGCAAAACTGGATGTTTTTAATTGGCTGAAAGATATGCCGATCGTTCATCCGCTCCCCGGATTTGAAGCAGTGGAAGTGAGGTTCAAAAACAGCCGGAAGGAGTTTTTTCTATCGCCGGTAGAACTCAAGATCACTATCGGGGATATCGTCGCTGTTGAGGCAGCCCCGGGACACGATATCGGTATTATCTCCCTGACAGGGCAACTGGTATATCACCAGATGAAAAACCGCAAGGTTGACCCAAAGCGGACCGATTTCAGAAAGGTTTACCGGAAGGCCCGTTCTTCCGACCTTGAGAAGTGGATTGTTGCCACAGAACAAGAGGAATCTACCAAATTCAAAACCCGGAAGATTATCAGTCGTCTAAAGTTGGAAATGAAACTTAATGATGTTGAATATCAGGGAGATAAGACAAAAGCCACTTTTTATTATACGGCAGAAACACGGATCGATTTCAGGGAGCTTATCCGTGCCATCGCTGAAACTTTTTCCATCAGAGTGGAAATGAAACAAATAGGGGTGAGACAGGAAGCAGCCAGATTGGGGGGGATCGGTCCCTGTGGCCGGGAGATTTGTTGCGCCACCTGGCTTACCAATTTTAAGTCGGTATCAACCAACAATGCCAGAGGACAGCAACTCTCACTGAATCCTCAGAAGCTGGCCGGTCAATGCGGTAAATTAAAATGCTGTCTGAACTACGAGTATGACTGTTACATGGATGCCCAGAAAGACTTTCCCGATCCCTCTGTGATCCTGAGGACACAAAAGGGAGATGTCGTTCATCAGAAAACAGATGTCCATAAAAGGATTATGTGGTATGCCTACGCAGGCATCCAGGGGGTCATGATACCTGTTTCAGTCGATGATGTTAAAAAAATCATTGAGATGAACAGACAAAAGCAAATGCCCACTGGACTTGAAGAGTTTGAAGCCGTTATGGTAAGCAGATCGAATGATAATTTCCAGGCAGAATCGGATGTCATAAACCTGTATGAATGACATGCTTTCCTGCACCGGTTATCAGCAGTTAAGTACCTGATCCGAAGTAAAAAGAAACAAGATGCTTCAACCAATGGGCCCTTCATCATCTCTCCGGATACGGTTTCTTTATTTTATAACTGTACTTTCATTATTTCTTATCGGTTGCGACCGCAGGAGGGTATATGAACAGTATCATGAAGTGAAGGGGCCGGTTTGGGACAGCAAGGATTTTTTCAGATATCATTTCACCATTCAGGATACAGCGATACCCTATAATTTTTACATCAATATCCGAAATTCAACCGAATATCCTTATGCCAATCTGTTCCTGTTTGTTCGCACCATGCTGCCAGGCCAAATGATGGCAGGTGATACCTTAGATCTCCTGATGGCAACCCCGGATGGGAAATGGGTGGGCAGAGGGATCGGAAAATACCGCGATAACCAGGTACTTATTCTGAAAGAATTCAGGTTTCCTGCAAAGGGGGATTATGCCTTTGAAATTGAGCATGCAATGCGTGATGAAAATCTGAAAGGCATTGCTGCAGTGGGGATACGGGTAGAAAAATCCAGAAGGAAGTAACGTAATTTCTACAGCTTATGACGGGCAACATTCAACAAATTAAAAGGATTATCAAAAAGCTCTGGATTTTCTATTTCAGTTGTGTCGGCCTGTTTATTCTGATGCTGCTTCTTGCGGGTATTGGCGCCTTTGGTTATATGCCCAACCTGGAAGAACTTGAAAATCCCAAAAGTCAGCTTGCCTCAATGATATACGCCTCTGATGGAACTCTCCTTGGTACTTTTTATCATGAAAACAGGACCAACACTCAGTATGAGGAGATCAGCCCAAACCTGATCAATGCTTTGGTTGCAACGGAAGATGTGCGGTTTGTCAAGCATGCAGGGGTTGATCCCAGATCTTTCACCAGGGCTGTGTTTGGCTTGCTAACCCTAAGGCCCAGAGGTGGTGCCAGTACGATCACCCAGCAGCTTGCCAAGAATCTTTTCCCAAGGGAGCGACGGTCTAAACCCGGACTGGTGCTGATGAAATTCAAGGAGTGGGTTCTGGCAGCCAAGCTGGAACGTCGCTTCACAAAGAAAGAGATTCTCACCCTTTATTTCAACACCGTATCTTTCGGCAATAACAGTTACGGGATTAAAATTGCCACCAACACTTACTTTGGGAAGGAGCCGGTCGATCTGACCATTGATGAGTCGGCACTCCTGGTAGCCCTTTTGAAAGGCCCGAGTTTCTACAACCCAAGACGGCATCCTGATCGAGCACTGGCACGGCGAAATGTAGTGCTTAAACAGATGAAGAAAAACGGTTATATCTCAGAAAATGAATATAAAGTCCTTAGTGAGAAAGAAATCGACCTGTCGAATTACCGGTTACTGGATCACACCACAGGTCCGGCTCCCTATATGAGGGAATACCTGAGGCAGGTTATTTCTTCATGGAGCAGGAAATTCAAAAAACCTGACGGCACCACCTATGACATCTACAAGGACGGACTGCGGATCTACACCACCATTGATTCACGGATGCAACGCTATGCCGAACAGGCTGTCACCGAACACCTGAAAGGATATCTGCAACCTGAGTTCTACAAACACTGGAAAGGCCATAAGAAAGCCCCCTATTTCAGGTTAAAGGATGAGGAGATTGAAACCTTGATAAAACAGGCAGTCAGGCGTTCCGACCGATATGTCAATATGAAAAATGACGGCAGATCGGAGAAGGAAATCATCAAAGCATTCAATACTCCGGTTGAAATGACGGTTTTTTCATGGGAAAGGGAAATCGACACCGTGATGACGCCAATGGATTCGATCCGTTATTACAAGTTTTTTCTTCGTTCAGGCATGGTTTCGATCGATCCGATGAATGGTCATGTGAAGGTCTATGTGGGGGGCATCAATTACAAACATTTCAAATACGATCATGTGGTAGAGGCCAAAAGGCAGGTAGGCTCCACTTTTAAGCCGTTTGTTTATGCCATAGCAATCCAGGAGGGGGAATCACCCTGCGCCGAATATCCGAACACACCTATCACCATTCAGCTTGCCAACGGACAGACCTGGTCTCCGAGAAATTCAAGCAATCATAAAGAGGGACAGATGGTTAACCTGAAAGAGGCACTGGCCCACTCAATCAACCGGATCTCAGCCCGACTTATTGACCAGTACACACCCGCGGCGGTGGTCAGGCTGGTCCATAACCTGGGTGTCGAGTCCGATATCCCGGCCGTCCCCTCCATCTGCCTGGGCTCTGCCGACCTGTCGGTAATGGAGATGACGGCTGCCTATGCCGCGTTTGCTAATAAAGGGGTATATGCGAAACCGATCCTTGTGACACGTATCGAAGACAGGCATGGTACTGTCCTTCAGACCTTCACATCAGAAACCCGTGAAGCCATGAGCGAAAAGACCGCATACCTTATGATTGAGCTCATGAAAGGGGTGGTACAATATGGTACCAGTACACGCATTCGCAGCAGATACGGAATCCACTATCCGATTGCAGGAAAAACAGGCACAACCGACAACAACTCCGATGGATGGTTTATTGGCATAACCCCCAACCTTGTCACCGGTGTCTGGGTAGGAGCTGAAGACAGGGGAGCCCATTTCCGGTCAACGGCCCTTGGACAGGGTGCCAATATGGCCCTCCCGATTTGGGCTATCTATATGCAAAAGATATATAAGGATAACAAGTTGGATATCAGCAAAGAAGATTTTGTCAAACCGGAAGCTTTCTCCCAAACAACTTTTGATTGCGAGCTGTTCCGGAAGCAGGATTACCGGCCGGTACCCAACCGGGATAGACTCTGACAGATTCCTTTCAGTATGGAAGACAGAACCACTAAAAGAAAACTCGATATCATCGTGTCGGTGTACAATGAAGAAGAGGCCTTGCCCCTTTTCTGGGAACGGTTGCATAAAACCCTCCATGAAACTGATTTCACATGGCGCGTCATCTTTGTCAATGACGGTAGTACCGATGGCTCTGCAGAAATGCTGAATACCCTGGCAGAGATGAATCCACAGGTTGCCGTAATCCATTTTTCAAAAAACTTCGGGCATGAAGCTGCCATGCTTGCCGGTATTGATGCCAGCAATGCTTGTGCTGCCCTTTGTATGGATGCAGACCTGCAACACCCCCCGGAATCCATCCTCGAAATGGTAAAAGCCTTTGACCAGGGTTTTGAGGTTGTGAATATGGTGCGTGACAGCCGGCAAGACGCTGGATTTGTCAAAAAAGTCACCTCAGCACTTTTTTATGCTTTCATCAACCGGATTTCTCCGGTACGCTTTGAAAAAAATGCCTCCGATTTTTTCCTTCTATCTGCCCGCGTTGTGAAACTATTAAAAACTGAATATCGGGAAAGGACCCGCTTCATCAGGGGTTATACACAAATTGTCGGATTCAGGAGAAAATCGCTTGCATACCAGGCTCCTTCCCGTTCGACAGGGAAAAGTAAATACGGTTTTTACCGACTGATGCTGCTTACTTCAGGAGCCATCGTCACCTTCTCCCGCCTTCCCCTCCATCTGGGCATTCTGATGGGAGTGCTGAGTGCCCTCCTGGCATTGGTGGTTACAGCATATTCGATCATTATGAAAATAGCAGGACAGGCACCACCGGGCTATACCACCATCATTGTCTTCCTTAGTGTGATGTTTGCCATACAGTTTTTCCTGATCGGTATTGTTGGCCTTTACATAGGCTATATCTTTGAGGAGAACAAAAAAAGGCCGATTTATATCATTGACAGAAAACATGGCTTCGATGAACCCTGAACCTTTCTTCAGGTTCAGCAGACTGCGCAGGGTTGATCTGCCCGGCATTGGGGTGCTGCTCCTTCTGAATCTTGTTATCCTCTGGCTTATTTTCGGCAACATGCTCCTGCGATTGAACCAGGTGAGTTTTGCCAGAGGAGGCGATGGCCTGAAAAGCTACTATTCGGTTCTCTATCACGTCAGGCATGACAGAAGTTACCACTGGCTCGAAGGGATGAATTACCCTTTCGGTGAGCATATTTTTTATACAGATTCCCAGCCTCTTGTTTCCTCTGTCATCAAATGGATTTCCGGTAACATCACCGATATTTCAGATGTGACACCCGGTGTAATCAATGCGGTGATGCTGATCTCAATCGTGATCGGTTCCCTTTTCATATACCTGATCCTTCGAAAATCCGGTGTGCCGGTCATTGTGGCGCTCCTTTCGGCGGCAGCCATTCCATGGTTGTCTCCCCAATTGGGGCGTATGGGAGGTCATTTTTCCCTTGCCCTGGTTTCCCATATCCCTGGTGCTATCTTTTTCCTGATGCTATATGCTGAAAAACCGGCTTCTCTGGGGAGGAGCATTCTGGTTGCCTGCTGGGCATTTCTACTTTCCCTTACCCATTTCTATTTCTTCGGCATCATGGCCATATTGCTGTTTTTGTTCTGGTTGCGGGCGTTCCTGAGAAATCCCCAACCTGCCCTCCCCACACTGAAAAAAGCATTGCACCTGTTTATCCAGCTTATCCTCCCTTTCCTGATCCTTCAGCTATACCTCCATTTTACCGATCCTGTAACCGATCGACCCGGTACGCCCTGGGGCTTCATGCATTACCGGGCTTATCCCGAAAGTGTGCTCCTCCCTTTAAACAGGCCCTATTGTCAAGGATTGACCCGCCTGTTCAACACCTCCCATATCGACTGGGAAGGTTATGCCTATGCGGGTGGAACAGCAACATTTCTCCTTATCGGCACCGTGTTCTTCCTGCTTTATACCTTGGTAACCGGCAGATTCAAAAGGTTTCTTAATCCATTCAACCATCCGTTTACAAGTTTCCTTTTCTGGGCAGGATTCGTTGCACTCCTCTATTCCTTTGCCGTTCCCTTTGTATTCAAACTCGAATGGATGCTGAAATACCTTGGCCCCATGAAGCAGATCAGGGGAATTGCCCGTTTTGCCTGGCTCTTCTTCTATGTGATGCAACCCCTGGTAGTGATCCTGCTATGGAGGAAGGTACATCAAACCCGTAAGATAGGCTGGATGGCAATCCTTGCCGGAGCCATGATCATTACCTCCTTTGAAGCGTATATCAATTCCAGATCATTAAGGGAACCACTGGATAATGCATTTGAACTTACCAAAAGGAACCTGATTTTGCAGGACCCGGATCAATACCAGGCGATTGTTCCATTACCATATTTTCATGTAGGTTCCGAGAATTACTGGTGGGAGGATAGGTATGGGCTGCTGCCTCATGTGCTGAATCTTTCTGTGCAATATGGCATTCCAACAACCGGTGTTTACCTCTCACGCACATCGCTGCACCAGACCATGCTTCAGATGGGCCCTTTCCTTAAGCCTTGTGATGGATGTCCCATCCTTGACAGGTATAGCAAAAAAAACCTGCTCCTTTTCATGGCGGATGATGCCCGGAATGTGGATTCACTGGGGAAGCGGCTTGCCGCTTCCGCTGAAATCATAGGGAAGACAAATGGTTACCGGATCGGCTCCATCCCGGTTGAAACCTACCGTAACATCATCATGGAAAACCAACAAGGTTGGGCCGATACGGCAGGTTTCGTGGATTTGGGTGGTAGGGTCATTAAGGATATACGTTCATACAGCCGGTTTCTTGTGTCCGATATTCCTGCCGGGATGGATACGGCGGAGGTGTTGTTCAGGGTAGAGGGAATTGACCGGGATATGATCCCGAGGATAGCCGTACAGGTTGTTTTCAACGATCCTGAAGGAAATATGATCTTCTGGTACTGGCAATCGCTGGGGGAATTTCTCGCCGGCTACAGAGGCCATGTAGGGTATCATACAATTAAAGCCGGCATCCCTGAAAATGCCTCCCTGTTACAAGTCTATATGAGCAATGGCTATATGAAAAAACAGTCTGTTAAAATCAAACAGTTACAGCTTCGGTTTCACCCTGAAGACAGCGCAGAGGATTGACTATTTGGCAGGCATCTCAACAGGCTTGATTTCTGATACGATGATTTTATACAGATTGATATACCCTTTGCCGGATTCCTCTACCAGTTTTCTGTATTTGGCAATCAAAGCAATCTGGTTTCCGTGATGATGGGTTTCTGGTTCATTTCCTTCCGTTAGATGTTGTTCTTCCCCTTCATCATCTGGATGAGACTCCTCATCTGCTGCGAGTTCTGCCTCCCATTCGTCAAGGTAGGCATTGTCGATCTTTGTTGAAACAGCTACTTCGCCCGTTACCAAGATGATCTTTCCTACCAGTGTGTCATTGAAAACTTTCAGATTCTCCCCGGCAAAGATCTTTATGCTTTCATCAGGATGCTCTGGACATACAAAATGGATCTTGGCTTTGGTGTTCATACAAAGATGGTCAACCAGGCCAACGACATGAACGGTGGTATTCTCCAGTTGCTCTGCCTGAAGAATGAATTCCGACACAGTCATTGTCACGGGCTCCTGCACCTTTTGTTTTACAGGGCAGGCAGCCAGGGTCACCGAAACGAGAAAAATAAGGATCAGGTTTTTCATAATGTGCGTTTTATTTAATGATGATTTTACTGATAAAACCTAACAATGCGACAAATATATAAAAACCGGTGAATCATCAGCCATCAGACTGCCTGATCTTTTTCATAATTTCAGATGATTTTTCAGGATCTTTCAACCGGGAATGGTGCCCTTTTTCGGTGGTTTCCATACCGATAACGCCCAACAGGACAAAGCTTATCAGGATTTGTTCAGCGGCCCGGTAGGGTAGATTTGCTTTTCTTCTGTACTGGTTAAGGGTAATTGATTCATTTTGCATCAGGAACTGGAGCAGAAACCTTTCCCGTTCTGTGTAACAGATGGTCGCACCTTTGCCACAAAGGCGACGTTTATGGATTTTCAGCCAGATTCCGCCAGGAATAAGATTTTCAGCATGTTTCCTGATGAAGACCTTATATTTTTCCTCTTTATCGGGTGCTGTATGAAGTACGACCGGGCTTTTTTCGATCATCACTTCGAGGATCATTTTACCTTCGATCTTGTGCAGCAGCGTCTTGAATTCAACCGAAGGCCTGCAATACATGCTTGCGGCCGCATCCAGCATATAGTATTCCTCATCGCTTCTGATCCCGGCAATGGCCCCGTTGTCCTTGACACCAATCAGGATGGTCCCCCCTTGTGTATTGGCGAAGGCAACCAGGGTACGGGCAATTTTTTTTGCATCGGCGATCTCAAACTTGAACTCAAGGGTCTGTCCCTCCCCCTTCCTGATGAGATCGTGGATATAATGGCTGTCCGCTTCAGGATAGAAATCTCCCGGTTTCATAACAATCCCAGATCCAGCATAGCTTCTTCCGACATCATGTCCTTGTTCCAGGGGGGATTGAAAGTGAGCTTCAGATCAACCTCCCGTATCCCCTCAATATTCATCACAGTCTCCTTTACCTCCTGTGGCAGACTCCCGGCCACAGGACAGTTTGGGCTTGTCAGGGTCATGGTGATGGCTGCCCTGCCCTCTTCCTCTACCCTGATTTCGTAAATGAGGCCAAGATCATATATGTTTACCGGAATTTCAGGATCATAGATCTGACGAAGAGCATCCAGGATCTTCTGCTCGAGTACTAAGGTCTCCATAGCCGGTAGGATTTATTGGTTTTCTTTAGCTTTATATGCCAGTGCGTAAAGTTTGATCTGTTTGATCATCGAAGCAAGCCCGTTGGCACGGGTGGGTGACAGGTGTTCTTTCAGGCCGATGTCGTCCAGGAATCCCATGTCGGCCTGCAGTATCTCATCCGGGGTATGCCCCGATAACACCCGGATCAGCAGATGGACGATACCCTTGGTGATCAGGGCATCACTGTCAGCACGAAGGTGAATCCTACCGTCCCTGTATTCAGCGTGAAGCCATACCTGTGACTGGCATCCTGATATCAGGTACTGTTTCAGGCGGTATTGCTCATCAATCAACGGAAGGCTTTTCCCCATATCAATGAGGTAATTGTATTTATCCATCCAGTCATCGAAAAGTTCAAACTCTTCACGGATCACATCTGCTTTATCCTGTATCGTATCCATTGGATTCTGGTTTCATGAGAGCATGTCAATGGCCAGTTTCAGCTTCTCAAATACCTGGTCTGCCTCTTCGCGGGTGTTGTATACACCCAGGGATATCCTGACTGTTCCGGGAATGCCAAACTGATCCATGATGGGCTGCGCGCAATGGTTGCCAGTCCTGACAGCAATACCATACTTGTCGAGGATCATTCCGATATCATAGGGGTGTAATTTGTCAATGAGAAATGAAATGACACCTGCTTTTTCCTTGGCTTCACCAATAAACCGGATTTTTGGGATATCGGACAGCTTCTCTAAAAAATATTGCAGCAGGTTTGATTCATGCTGGTAAATGGTTTCATGGCCTGTTTCCTCCATAAAGGAAATAGCTTCGCGGAAAGCGATGGCGTCTCCCACATTGGGTGTGCCGGCTTCAAATCTGAAGGGAAGATCATTATAGGTTGTTTCTTCAAATGAAACCCGTTCGATCATTTCCCCACCCCCCTGGTAAGGAGGGAGTTTCTCCAGAAGTTCCCTGCGGCCGTAAAGTACGCCAATACCCATCGGGCCATACATTTTATGGGCAGAAAAGCAGTAAAAATCTGCGCCGAGCAACTGTACATCCACCTTCAGATGGGGGATGGCCTGTGCCCCGTCGATCAGAACAGGAATACCTTTCTCATGGGCGAGGGTTGTCACTTCCTTAACCGGAACAATGGTACCCAAGGCATTGGAAATATGCGTGATGGCAATGAGTGACGTCCGGTTTGTAAGAAGTCCGGGAAGCATTTCCATCATCAGTTCCCCTCTGTCATTAACCGGAATAACTTTCAGGGTGGCACCTGATGCCTGGCAGGCCATCTGCCATGGGACAATGTTGGAATGGTGTTCCATGGCGCTGATCAGCACCTCGTGACCGGGTTTCAGGAATCCTTTCGCGAAAGTGGTAGCTACCAGGTTGATCGATTCAGTGGTTCCACGTGTGAAAATAATCTCTTCACTGCTGCCTGCATTGATGAACATGGCAATGCGCCTGCGAACATCTTCATAGGCATCAGTGGCTTCCTGGCTGAGAAAATGGACACCGCGGTGAATGTTGCTGTTCATCTCACGGTAATATTGCTCAAGTGCATGGATAACACGCAACGGCTTTTGCGTCGTAGCTGCATTATCGAGGTAGATAAGCGGCCGGTTGTAAACGGTTTTATGAAGAATCGGGAACTGATCCCGTAGGGTCATGTTCATGGTTGCGTAATTATACCTGGCTCATATCGATCTTGAATTCAATCGGCTGGTCTTTGCAATGCAGTACACACTGGTCGCAGATGGTCAGTTCACCGCGCAGTCTCTTTTCGATCATTTGTTCTGTCCTTTCCCGCAAAGCCGGGATCGTGATCTTGCCGGCAATTTCCGCAGCAAAGGCATACATGAGAAGCATCCGTGAATTTCTTTCGCAAATACCTCTTGTCCTTAAATAGAAAAGGGCATCCTGGTCCAGTTGTCCTACGGTGGCACCATGGCTGCATTTCACGTCATCCGCATAGATTTCAAGGAACGGGTTAGTATCAACCCTGGCGGTATCGGTAAGGGTGATATTCCGATTATTCTGGTAAGCATTGGTCTGCTGGGCGTCCCGTCTGACAAGGATATGTCCGTAGAAAGCCGCACTGGCAAATTCGTCGATAATACCTTTGTACAACTCATTACTTATGCTGCCTGGTTTGGCATGATCCACAAAAATCCGGTTATCCACATGCTGTTTCCGGTCCATAAGATAAAGGCCGTAAAGGTTAGCTTCAGCCCCGCTGCCATCAATCCGGACTTTACTCTCATTACGGATAAGCCCCCCGTTGAAGGTTAGCGTATTACTGGTCAGACGGCTATAATCTGAAAGATGAAAATAGTTATTGTTGATAAGGGTGCAGTCATCGTCCTTGTTTTGTAATTTATAGTAATCGAGGCTGGCATTTTCTGCAAGAAAAAATTCCGACACTGCATTGGTGAAGTTGTGACTGTGCCTTAGGGAATCGTCGCAATGGACCAGGGTGAGCCTGGCGTTTTTTCCAAGGATGATGAGGTTCCGTGGCTGTATGAACAGGTTGTGTTCTGCATCGACGATGTTGACCATCTGAACAGGTTTTTCAATCACAACATGATCGGGTACATAGATAAATATCCCATCCATGGCAAAAGCTGTATTCAACGCCTCCAGTGCTCCGCTTTCAATATCGGCGTATTTACCAAAATGTTGTTCGAACAGTTTCGGGAACATTTTTTTTGCAGACCTGATGGAACCGGCAAACGCTCCTTCCGGCAGGGTGGAGAAGGGGGTGGTTTCCCACACATACCATCCGTTGCGTTGTGAAAACAGGTAGGTTTCAAAATTATGTATCTCGCAACGAAAAATAGCATCCAGGTTCACTTTCTCCTTCGTAGGATTCAGGTCAACATGGTATGGGATGTCCAGGGTCTGACCCAGGTCGGTGTATTTCCATGCCTCCAGTTTCCTGGTGGGGTATCCAAGGCGCATGAAATGCTGCATCGCCTGTTCCCTGAGATCTTTCAGATTGCCGTTTTCTCCGGGAGATAAGGAGAGTTCATGGGAAGTGAACAACTCTTTCAGACGGGCAGGTTCAAGTAGGATTCTCTGACTTTCCATAACGGTTCATTTTATTCGCCCGACTGACCGGGTTTGAGCCATTCGTAGCCTTTCTGTTCCAGTTCAATGGCCAGGTTCTTGTCTCCGGATTTCACGATCCGGCCCTCATACAGTACATGGACAAAATCAGGGATGATAAATTCCAGCAGGCGTTGATAATGGGTGATAACCACCGTGGCATTTTCCGGTGTCCTTAGTTTATTTACCCCGTTGGCGACAATCTTCAGGGCGTCAATGTCGAGTCCGGAATCGGTTTCATCCAGGATAGCTAAAGTGGGTTCCAACATTGCCATCTGAAAGATCTCGTTCCGCTTTTTTTCACCACCCGAAAAACCTTCATTGACTGAGCGGTTAGAAAGCTTATCCTGCAAATCAACCAGCTGCTGTTTCGTCTTCATGAATTTCAGGAATTCAGCGGCCTGTAAAGGTTGCAACCCTTTATACTTCCGTTGTTCATTGATGGCGGTTCGCATAAAATTTGTCATGCTGACCCCGGGTATCTCGACCGGGTACTGGAAACCAAGGAATATACCCTCCCTGGCACGGTCCTCCACCGCCATCTCCAGCAGGTTTGCCCCCTGATAATGAATCTCACCTTCCGTTACTTCGTAAAGCTCCCGCCCTGCAATGACATTCGCAAGGGTGCTCTTTCCGGTGCCGTTCGGACCCATGATGGCATGTACCTCCCCTTTCCTGACCGTTAGGTCCAGCCCTTTGATGATCTCTTTACCATTGATCTCCACATGCAGGTTCTTTATCTCTAACATGAGCGGTTGCATTGTTTTATGATGGATTTGTTGTTTAATACAGATTCAGTTTAAGGCCATGATCATCCAACACTTCCTTCAAGACTTATAGCCAATAGTCTCTGGGCTTCAACCGCGAATTCCATGGGGAGATGACGCAGCACCTCCTTGGCATACCCGTTCACGATCAGCCCAATGGCATTTTCCGTATCAATACCCCGCTGGTTACAATAGAAAAGCTGATCATCGGATATCTTGGAGGTAGTGGCTTCGTGCTCAACAATGGATGAGTTGTTTTCGGTTTTAATGTAGGGAAAGGTGTGGGCCCCGCACTTGCTACCCAGGAGCAGGGAGTCACACTGGGAAAAATTCCTGGCATTGGTGGCATTTTTTGTAATCCTGACCAGCCCCCTGTAACTGTTGTTGCTCCTGCCGGCACTGATGCCTTTCGAAATGATCGTGCTCCTGGTGTTTTTTCCCAGATGGATCATCTTGGTCCCGGTATCCGCCTGCTGAAAATTATTGGTCACAGCTACGCTATAAAATTCACCGACAGAATGATTGCCCAGAAGGATGCAGCTCGGGTATTTCCAGGTGATGGAAGAACCGGTTTCTACCTGCGTCCAGGATATCCTGGCATGATCACCTTTGCAGATGCCTCGCTTGGTGACGAAATTGTAAATGCCTCCTTTTCCCTCCTTATCACCGGGATACCAGTTCTGCACCGTGGAATACCTGACCTCTGCATCGCGCATGGCAATGATTTCAACGATAGCTGCGTGCAATTGATTCTCATCACGCATGGGAGCTGTACATCCTTCCATATAACTCACATAGGAGTCCTCTTCTGCCACGATGAGCGTTCGTTCAAACTGCCCTGTGTTGGCTGCATTGATCCTGAAATAGGTCGAAAGTTCCACAGGACACTTCACCCCTTTGGGGATGTAACAGAATGAACCATCACTGAACACCGCCGAATTAAGGGCAGCAAAAAAATTATCGGATGGGGGGACTACAGTGCCCAGATGAGCTTTGACGAGCTCAGGGTATTTTTGTACAGCTTCACTAAACGAACAGAAAATAATCCCCTCTTTGGCAAGGGTTTCTGAAAAGGTTGTCTTGACGGAAACACTGTCGAATACAGCATCAACAGCTACACCGGTAAGCCTCTTCTGCTCCTCCAGCGAAATGCCGAGTTTGTTAAAGGTGTCAAGAAGTTCAGGATCTACCTGGTCAAGGCTTTCTATCTCCGGTTTTGCTTTGGGTGCTGCATAATAGATCACATCCTGGAAATCGATCGGAGGAATTTTCAGATGAGCCCATGAAGGCACAGGCATGGAGAGCCATTTTTCGTATGCTTTCAGTCTGAAATTCAGGAGCCACCGGGGCTCTTTCTTTTTAGCCGATATTGTCCTGATGGTGTCCTCATTGAGCCCACGTGGAATGGTTTCCATTTCCACATCAGTTATAAAGCCATATTTGTATTCGCCTGATGTAACCTCATCTATGATATTGTTCGTCTCGTCGGAAACCATGGTATATGACTGTTCAAATGATGTTTACCAAAGATTTCTGCAAAGGTAGTAATTTGGATCCTTCCTTTGCTCATCCATTAACAACACATGACGGCTTTTGTTGAAAAGAGGAGGATACAGACTGTAATAATACCTGTAAACAGGTGTCTTTAGTTTTATTCTACCAAAGGTTAACCTACCGAATAAAAAACCAAGGGCAGTCTGCAAGGATTTATTTTCCGCTGCAAACCGCCCTTGACCTGTAAAAATTGGTATCAGTCCTGCTGGGTCTCGTCCACAAATACACGTTCTGCCAGCTCTTTATCTAGCATTAATAAGCCATGCGAATGGTCACCGATCATTTTCAGCTGTTGAATGATCCTTTCTGCATTGGCCTCTTCCTCAACCTGTTCGTCAACAAACCACTGAAGCATACTGTTGGTGGCATGGTCCTTCTCTTCGATAGCCAGGTTTACGAGGTTGTTGATCAGAGAGGTAACAAGCTGCTCATGTTTCAGGGTTTCTTCGAAAACATGCAGCACATTGTTCCATTCTGTGTCAGGCCCTTCAATGGGCTTCAACAGCACCCTGCCACCACGATCAACCACATAACGGTAAAACTTCAGCGCGTGGGTCTGCTCTTCCTTGAACTGGATCATCATCCAGTTAGCCATCCCTTCAAGGCTCTTTTCTTCAAGCCATGTTGCCATGGACAAATAAAGATAGGCAGAAGCTAATTCAGCGTTAATCTGTTCATTTAACGCATTTTCCATTTTTTTTGATAACATGTATGCCTCCTTTTTTCTAGTAAAATGAATTATTGTTTGATATTATTAACACTTTCCTGAACAAAAAGTTTATCAAAAAACAGAGATCTCCAGTATCCTACCAACGGATCAACCTCCTCAACTTCCTCAACCTTAAAACTAGCCCTTAAGTGCCTCTGAGCCACTGACGATCTCGATGATCTCTCGTGTGATGGAGGCCTGACGCGCTTTGTTATAGGCAAGCCGGAGGTCTTTAAGCATCTCTTTGGCATTTTCAGTGGCCTGGTGCATAGCCGTCATCCTTGCTCCGTGTTCACTGGCGAAACTGTCGAGCAGGGTTTTAAAAAACTGGATTTTAAGCGCCTGAGGGATAAGTTCCGACAGGATCTGCTCTTTGGGTGGTTCATACAAGTATTCAACACCGAAAGCATGGTCTTTTTCTGTTGCTCCGTTGACAACCGGGAGGAACTCCTCCTGGACAACATATTGGATTCCAGCATTTTTAAACTGGTTGTAAACGATGATTATCCGACCCCATTTCCCCTCAAGGTAACCCTTCATGATCATGGAAGAAAGCACTTCTACCTGTTCATAATGGAGCGAACTGAAAAGCTGGTTGTATTCTGCAATGACGGGAAAGTGGCGACGTGTGAAATACTCGTATGCTTTGCGACCGATGCAGATGATATCAAGGTTGCCGGATCGATGGAAGTCTTCCAGTGGTCCTTGGATAAGCGACAGAACACGTTTGATTACATTGGAGTTGAAGTTGCCACATAATCCTTTGTTAGAAGAAATGGCAACGACAAGTGCTTTCTTGGATAGCTCTTCCCGTGGACCGTAAGGATTTTCTGTCTGTGTTTCAAGGGTTTCACTGATGTGATGGATGATTTCCTGCAGTTTATTGGCATAGGGCCTCAGCTTGAGAATGGCATCCTGGGCTCTCCTCAGCTTGGATGCAGCTACCATCTTCATGGCATTGGTGATCTGTTCGGTCGATCTGACCGATTCAATCCTGTTGCGTACCTCCTTCAGACTGGGCATTTCAACCAAATTTTATCACTGGGATTCAACTTTTTTAACTGTTTTCAATGCAACTTCATCCAGTGTGGTAAGGATGGTATCGTCAATCACCCCTTGTTTCAGTGAAGCAAGCAGGTCCGGATGATTTGACTCAAGGGAAAACAGGAATGCCTCTTCGAAATCCTTGACACGGCGGATGGGGACATTTTTCAGCAGCCCCTGTGTGCCGCAATGAATAATGGCAACCTGCTTTTCAACAGGCATGGGTGTATGCTGGTTCTGTTTGAGGATTTCGACATTACGTGCCCCTTTAGCCAGAACGGCCAGGGTAGCGGGATCAAGGTCGGAACCGAATTTGGCGAATGCCTCCAGTTCACGGTACTGCGCTTGGTCGAGCTTGAGGGTTCCGGCCACCTTTTTCATCGATTTGATCTGGGCATTTCCCCCTACCCGGGATACTGAAATACCCACGTTGATGGCAGGACGGATACCTGCATTGAAAAGGCCTGATTCAAGAAAAATCTGCCCGTCGGTAATGGAGATCACGTTGGTGGGTATATAGGCTGCAACATCCCCTGCCTGGGTCTCAATGATGGGCAACGCGGTTAGGGAACCACCCCCTTTCACCATGGTACGGATGGACTCTGGTAGGTCGTTCATCCTGGCAGCAATCACATCACTGTTGATGATTTTGGCTGCCCGCTCGAGTAAACGTGAATGGAGGTAAAAAACATCGCCGGGATAGGCTTCCCGACCAGGTGGTCTGCGAAGTAACAGTGATACTTCCCGGTATGCTACCGCTTGTTTCGAAAGGTCATCATAGATCACAAGCGCCGGTCTGCCGGTGTCCCTGAAAAATTCACCAATGGCTGCCCCGGTGTAAGGGGCATAGAATTGCATAGCCGCTGGATCGGATGCTGTGGCAGAGATTACAATGGTGTAAGGAAGCGCTCCTTTTTCCTCAAGGGTTCTGACAATATTCGCAACGGTACTCCCTTTTTGTCCGACTGCTACATAGATGCAATATACCGGTTCACCTTTGTCGTAACAATCTTTTTGGTTCAATATCGTGTCCAGTGCAATGGTCGATTTGCCCGTCTGCCTGTCACCAATGATGAGTTCACGCTGTCCTCTGCCAATAGGGATCATAGAGTCAATGGCTTTGATGCCGGTCTGTAAAGGTTCGTTTACTTGCTGGCGGTATATCACCCCAGGTGCTTTCCTCTCCAGAGGCATCTCGTAAGTATCTCCCCTGATCTCACCCTTCCCGTCAATGGGATCCCCAACCGTGTTGATGACCCTGCCCAGCATCCCCTCACCAACCCTGATGCTGGCAATACGACCCGTCCGCTTGACTATGTCACCCTCCAGCAACTCCTTGGATTCTCCCAGAAATACGATCCCTACATTGTCATCTTCCAGGTTCAGGGCAATACCCTTGACACCTGTCTTTTCAAACTCAACCAGCTCACCCGACTGCACGGAACTGAGGCCATACACCCTGGCAATCCCATCACCTACCTGAAGAACGGTGCCCACCTCCTCCAACTCCGATTCGGCAGTGAACCCCGATAACTGTTGCCTTAATATTGCTGATACCTCAGCAGGTTTTATCCCTGTCATATATTCTAATTGTTTATCCGAATGTTTCTTATGCTGTATCCTTTTTTATTCTTCCAGGCAAATCTTTGTTAAAAGCCTTTTTTATAAATGTTAATGTCAAACTGTCTGTCCAGTTTGTTCAGTTTTGAACGGATGGATGCATCAAAGCGCATATCATCCACCTGTACCACAATTCCGCCTATGAGTTTTGAATCTGTTATTTCAACCAGTTCTATGTCCGATTGAAGCGCCGTGGTGAGTTTACTCATCAGGATGTCCCTTGTCCCTTCACCGATTGGAACCACGGTCCTGACACGGGCAGTTTTAATTCCTTTATACGCTTTATAGTTTTCCAGGAACTGAAGGGTGATGTCCATCAGGAATACAGCCCTGAGCGATTTGACCACAAGATGGAGAAATCGGCGGGTAAGTTCCTGGATGGCGGTACCAAAAACGGCATCAATGATTTCACGTTTTTTACCACTCTTGACCACAGGGCTGGCAAGCACTCGGACCAGGTTGCGGTTTTCGTGCAGAACATCATGAATGTGCAACATATCGCTTCTGACCTCTTCCAGCAACTTTCGTTCAACAGCAAGGTCGAATATGGAAGAGGCATAACTGCGTGCTATCTTTCTTTCCCCGAGCATTTCCTGTTCTCCCTATTAAAATGTGAGGTTCATCATCTCTTTGTCGATGAGAGATTTATGTTTATCGGGAGTGGACAATTCCGCCTCCAGCACCTTTTCTGCAATGTCGATGGACATTTTGGCGAGCTGGTTTTTCAGTTCGGTGATGGCTGCCAGTTTTTCGTAATGGATGCTTTCCTTGGCCGCAATGATGATCCGTTCCGCTTCCTGGTCTGCCTTCAGTCTGGCCTCTTCAATGATGGAATCCTTGATGGCCCTCGCTTCACGGAGTATCTCATCACGCTCCTCTTTTGCCTGGTTATACAACACCTTGTTGTCATAATGAAGCTGCTCCATCTCTGCACGGGTTTTCTCGGCGATTTGTAGCGCATCCTCAATGGTTTTCTCCCGTTTCCTGATGGCCGACAGAATGGGCTTCCATGCGAATTTTCGAAGCACCAGCAATAAAAGCCCGAACACCAGGAGCATCCAGAAAACCAATCCTAAGTTGGGATTTAAAAGATCCATATCCTGTGATTGTAAGGTAAAACTTTCTGAACCGGGCAGCAGGGCCAACCGCTACTGCTGCCCGGCATTTCAGCATTATTTGCTGAGTGCCATAAAGCAGATCACTGCACCAAAGAGTGCAACCCCTTCAATCAGCACCGCAATGATGATGGCCGTGGTTCTGATGTTGTTGGCACTTTCAGGTTGACGGGCAATGCCTTCCGCTGCACTTGCACCGATCTTTCCGATACCCAGTGCAGCTGCCAGCACAACCAGCCCGGCTCCCAGTCCCCCCGCGAGAGGGCCCCAGGAAGCTGCCTGCGTTACTTGTAGCAAAATGTTCATTAACATAACGTTAGCATTTAATGGTTAATCAATGATGCTCCGGCTCATCAACAGCCTGTCCGATGAAAATAGCCGATAGCATGGTGAAAATATATGCCTGGAGAACCGCAACCAGCAGTTCGAGCATGTTCATAAAAAGGGCAAACAGCGAAGAAGCCACACCAACAGCATAACTGTTGAAGATGAAAGTAAGACTGATGATGCTCAGGATGATGATGTGCCCTGCGGTAATGTTGGCAAAAAGTCGGATCATCAGCGCAAAGGGCTTTGTGAAGATACCGATGAATTCGATGGCAGCAATCGGGAACTTAAGGGGTATGGGCACTCCCGAAGGCCAGAATATGTGTTTCCAGTAATGCTTGTTACCACTGAACAGGATTACCAGCAGGGTGAGCAGTGCAAGGGTGCCCGTTGCTGCAATGTTACCGCTCAGATTGGAGCCGCCTGGGAAAATGGGCATCAAACCCAGCAAATTATTGATCAGAATGAAGAAAAAAAGTGTTAATAAATAGGGCAGATACCTTTCGTATCGCTTTTCACCGATGGATGGCCTTACAATATCATCCCTGACAAAAAGGATGACTGGCTCGATCAGAGACTGAAATCCGCGTGGAACCATATCATCCCTTCGTCGGTAAGCCCTGGCGATTGCGATAAAAATCCAGGTGATCAGGATGGACGATAAAAACAAGGCAAAGACATTCCGCGTGATCGAAATATCCAGGAATGCCGCCTCGTCAGGTCGGGTGAGCTTCCCGTGATCCAGCATGTATCCGCGATAAGGCCCTTTAAAAAGATGTCTTGAAGAGAACACGTCAAAACTATGGGTGGCATAGTTGAAGGTGATGACCGGAAGATACAGGTCCAGATGGCCGGCTATATGCCATTTGTAGTCATCTCCCACATGGTGCAGAATAAAATCACTGACCCGGCTGTTGAAGTCTTTGTCTTCTGTATGGCTGTCGCCTGATAATACTCCTGCCTGAAGGGGATAGACCCATACCATGCAAAAAATAAGTATGATCAGCCCTGCATTTCTCTTCATCATGTTCTGTCTCTTTCCGAAATGGGGGGTAAAAGTATAAAAAAATGTGGGGATTTAAAACCCTCATTCACGATCAACAATTGAAAAAGGTGAAGGTTTCTCAGTAGGCAATCAGTCAGTTCTGCAGCTTCCTGAATGACAGTGTGAAGATCAGATCCAAGGCAGTGATCGTAACATACAGGATAGCAAAGGCTACCAGAAAGGGGAACTCAAGTTGTTGGCCTGAGATAATAAACCATACCAGGAGTAGGGCAAGATACAACAGCATCTTCACGGTGGTGGCAAGGAGGAAAAAGATCATGAACTGTTCAGGTTTAACCTGGATTGCCCGAAGCATCAGTCCGTGGCCTGCCAGGGCAATGGAAAAAAATACCAGTGGAAGAAGCCACCAGGTGAAAGCTGGCCGGAAAACCATACCGGTGAACCCGGCAAAATAAAACAGCATCATCAGGGTGAAGACCAGCAACGAGAGAAACAGAATATAACGGCTCATACTTCAGTTGTTCTTGTTTTTTTTCAGAATCATTCTGACAGCTAACAACATAGAGGCAATAACTCCGGTCACTACCCCGATAAGTGTATACAATGTATCAATCCTCTTCAGCCATTGATCCACCTTATTGCCTGCGAAATAGCCCGCAATAACCAGGACAGCCATCTGAAAGGCCAGTCCTGACCATTGGGCATAACTTCCCAATAACCCTGATGAATTATCGGATTTCCCCTTTTCCTTCTTCGGGTTTTTCAAATGCTGGTTTAATGACATTAGCCGAAACCTGGTCTTTGATCGTGAGGGTGCCTGTCAGTTTTGCCCCTGCTTCAATGGCAATCTTGTTGTAAACAACCTCTCCGTTTAACTCAGCGGAGGAGCGGAGAGAAAGAAGTTCTTCCACAATCAGTTTTGCTTTGATTTTACCGAAGACCTCAGCGTTTTTGCATCGGATCTCACCTTCGATATTCCCTGTAGGGCCGACAACCAGCTTACCCTTGCTGTTCAGGCTCCCCTTCAGTATGCCATCAATACGGAAATCTCCGTTGCTGGTGATATCTCCGTTGAACGTAGTGCCGTTGATGATCTTGTTAACTTCATCCGGGGTTGTGATTTCCTGTGGTTTTGCCATACGTTGCGTTTTTTCATTGGGTGTTGACCTGCAAAGATATAAAAACATCCATGGAAATTCATCAGGCAAAAAAAAGACACAACGGGAACCTCACAGGATATCCCTTGGGCCCCTTCCACCCTCAATGGCACTTTTCAATGCAATGTTCTGACCGGATTGTACATATCGCTTTTTTCTTTACTTTTGCAAACTCTTTTCGTAATGCAAAGAATGTAAGAAAATAAACTTCAGCAGATTACGTCATATTTCTGCCGGTAAGACAAATCCTGATCCGGTATTAAACTTTTATACGAATGCCTAAACGATATCCTGAATATAAAAAACCCGATTTTGTAGCGGTAGGCGAGACCATTAGAAGCTTCTGGGAAGGTCAGGACATATTCCGGAAATCATTGGAACAATCACGCGGCAGAAAACCCTTTGTCTTCTATGAGGGACCACCCAGTGCCAATGGGATTCCCGGTATCCATCATGTAATGGCAAGGGCCATCAAGGATATTTTCTGCCGTTATAAGACATTGAAAGGATTTCATGTTGAACGGAAAGGAGGGTGGGATACCCATGGGCTGCCCGTTGAAATCAATGTGGAAAAAATGCTTGGGATACGGAAAGAAGACATCGGGAAAAAGATATCCGTGAATGACTTTAACCAGGCATGTCGCAGAGAGGTGATGAAATACAAGGAGGAATGGGATGAACTTACAAGGAAGATGGGGTATTGGGTTGACCTGGATAATCCATACATCACATTCGACAACAAGTATATCGAAACAGTCTGGTACCTGTTGAAGATGCTCTTTGATAGAGGTCTTCTTTATAAGGGATATACCATCCAGCCATTTTCCCCTGCTGCCGGCACAGGGCTTAGCACCCATGAACTTAATCAGCCGGGGTGTTACCGTGACGTTAAAGATACCACTGTGGTAGCACAGTTCAGGGTTGTAAGGGATGAAGCCTTTGTCTCCCTGTTCGGCAATCCCGAAACCGATCTTTTTATCCTTGCCTGGACCACCACCCCCTGGACACTCCCATCCAACACAGCCCTGGCAGTTGGCCGTAACATTTCCTATTCACTTATACGAACCTTTAATCCCTATTCTGCTCAACCCATTCATGTCGTACTGGCAAGTGCGCTGGTCGAAAAATGGTTCAATCCTGAAAATCGTGACCTTCCGTTGGAGGAATGGAAACCGGGTGATAAAAACCTGCCCTTTAAGGTGGTCGGTGAGATGAAGGGAAACAGATTAAAGGGCCTTCAGTATGAACAGCTAATCCCGTTCGTTCAACCTGAGGGGGATGCCTTCAGGGTGATTGAAGGTGATTTTGTAACCACCGATGAGGGGACAGGGATTGTCCATATTGCACCTACGTTTGGGGCAGATGATGACCGTGTAGCCAGGTTGAATGGTATTGTACCCTTGATCCTTATTGACAGGGAGGGGAATCGTCAACCTATGGTGGACAGGACAGGAAGATTTTACCGTATTGAAGACCTTGACCCTGCATTTGTCAGAGGGGCCGTTAATGTGCCGTTATATCAACAATTTGCAGGAAGATACACTAAGAATGAATTCGATGACAGCCTGACACCTGAAGATGACACCCTGGATGTTGACCTGGCAGTCTGGCTCAAAAAAGAGCAACGCGCCTTCCGCATCGAAAAGTATGTCCATAATTATCCGCATTGCTGGCGAACAGACAAGCCTATCCTGTATTATCCACTCGACAGCTGGTTTATCCGAACCACAGCTATGAAGGAACGGATGCTGGAACTTAACGCCGGCATCAACTGGAAACCGGCCTGGACCGGTGAGGGAAGGTTTGGAGAATGGCTGAAAAACCTCGTCGACTGGAACCTGTCCCGCAGTCGTTTCTGGGGTGTTCCACTGCCCATCTGGGTGAGTGAGGATAGAAGCGAAATGATGTGCATTGGATCGGCTGAAGAGTTGAAACAAGCGATTGAACAGGCGGTTGAAGCTGGGGTGATGAAGGAAAATCCACTACGCGAATTTATTCCCGGAGACATGAGACCGGACAATTACCTGAAATTCGACTTCCATCGCCCCTATGTTGATCAGATCATCCTGGTTTCCTCCTCAGGTAAAAAAATGTATCGTGAACCTGACCTTATTGATGTCTGGTTCGATTCTGGAGCCATGCCCTATGCCCAGTATCATTATCCGTTCGAAAACCAGGAATTCTTCCAGGAAAATTATCCGGCCGACTTCATCGCTGAAGGGGTGGACCAGACCCGGGGGTGGTTTTTTACCCTTCACGCCATCGCAACGATGGTGTATGATTCGGTTGCTTTCAGGAATGTCCTGTCTAACGGGCTTGTGTTAGACCGAAACGGCAATAAGATGTCGAAAAGGCTCGGAAATGCCGTTAATCCGTTTGAGACCATTGATAAATACGGACCGGATGCCACCCGGTGGTATCTGATCACCAACGCCCAACCATGGGACAACCTTAAATTTGATATCGAAGGGGTAGCTGAGGTCCAACGCAAATTCTTCGGCACCCTGTTCAATACCTATGCTTTTTTTGCTCTGTATGCCAATATCGATGATTTCAGTCATCGTGAGCCGGAAATTCCGTATGACCAAAGACCTGAGATTGACAGGTGGATCCTATCGGAACTCAATAGTCTGACAAGGGTGGTGGAGGAATCCTACGAGCAGTATGAGCCCACCCGGGCAGGAAGGGCCATTCAGCTCTTCCTGGATGAGCATCTCAGCAACTGGTATGTACGATTGTCACGCCGCAGGTTCTGGAAAGGGGAGATGGGAACAGATAAACTTGCTGCCTATCAGACACTTTACCAGGCATTGATCACCATTGCTAAACTTGCATCACCCCTCGCGCCATTCTATTCAGACCTTTTATTCAGAGACCTGAACAAGGGAACAGGCCTCGAACCTGTCGAATCGGTTCATCTGACTACCTTCCCGGAAGTCAATGAAAACTTTATTGATGAAGCACTGGAAGAAAGGATGCAGCTTGCCCAGAAAATATCCTCCCTTGCCCTGTCTTTGAGAAAAAAAAGTAACATCCGGGTGAGACAACCCCTCCGGAAAATCATGGTGCCTGTTGCCGGTGAAGAACAAAAAATACAAATTGAAAGGGTGTCCGATCTGATACTCAATGAGGTGAATATCAAAGAGATTCAATATATCAGTGAAAACAACAACATGCTTGTGAAAAAGGCAAAGCCCAATTTCAAAGCCTTGGGCCCAAGGTATGGAAAGAGGATGAAGGAGATTGCTGATTGGATCAGCAGGCTGACACAGGAAGAGATCATCGCTTTCGAACATGTTGGTTCCTGGGATTTTCAACTGGGGGATCATTTTGTGGAACTTTCTGCTGAGGACCTTGATATTATCACCGAAGATATCCCTGGCTGGGTGGTGGCTTCCGAAGGAACAGTAACTGTTGCGCTTGATATCACCATTACACAGGAGCTTGCTCTGGAAGGGTTGGCCAGGGATTTCGTGAATCGTGTGCAAAACCTGCGGAAAGAACTGAATTTTAACGTAACCGATAAAATATCTATTAAAGTTGAAAAAAATGATATCCTATATGAAGCAATTCAGAACAAAATTGATTATATTTGTTCTGAAACCCTTGCCCAGGATATTCGTTGGTTTGAACAGGGCATACTGAAAGATGCTTTCAGGTTTGATCTGGACGAACAAACAGTTGTTCAGATTGATATTGTCAGGCATTGATATACATATTGAGGTACAGGAAAATCTGAAATAGTAGGAATTATAAAATAGAATATCATGAGCAAGAAAGAGGAACAGGTTATGAAAACCAGGTATTCGGACGAGGAATTGGAAGAATTTCGTCAGATTATCCTGCAGAAACTTGAAGAAGCCAAAAGGGACCTGAAGCTGTTGACGGAAGCTTACACCAATACCAATGAAAATGGAACCAATGACACCTCACCCACCTTTAAGGTACTGGAAGAGGGTTATCTGGTTTTATCCAAAGAGGAAAACAGCCAGCTGGCAGCCCGGCAGCAGAAATTCATACAATCGCTTGAAAATGCCCTTATCCGGATTCAGAATAAAACATACGGTGTCTGCCGGGAAACCGGGAAGCTGATCTCCAAAGAGCGCCTGAGAAGTGTTCCGCATGCTACATTGAGCATTGAAGCAAAGCTGAAACAATCTTCAAGGAGATAAACCCCTAAATCACTGACTCTTGAAGAAAGCTATTGCGGTTGTTTTACTGGTCCTGCTTGTAGATCAGATACTTAAAATATATGTTAAAACCCATTTTGTGTTGGGTGAAGCCCATCCGATCATTGGCAATTGGTCGTACCTGCTTTTCATTGAAAATGAAGGAATGGCCTTTGGGTGGAAATTCTTCGGAACACATGGCAAATTGGCCCTGAGTCTTTTCAGGATCATTGCGGCCACCGGTATCGGTTATTATCTTTACACCATCATCCGGAAGGGAGCAAAAACCGGGATGATCATTGCCTTTTCCTTCATCCTTGCTGGGGCTGTCGGGAATATTATTGACTGTGCATTGTATGGGTTATTATTTACAGAAAGCACCGTTGTTGCACCAGGTGTCTTCGACCCGACAAACGGATATGCCGGATTTCTTTACGGAAAAGTGGTAGATATGCTCTACTTTCCGGTGATCGACGGCTATTATCCCCAATGGGGTATTATCCCGGAAAGCATGCGGGGACAGCACTTCGTCTTTTTCAGGCCGGTATTCAATATGGCTGATACCTCCATCACCATTGGAGTCCTCATCCTGCTGCTCTTCCAGCGGCGTTTCTTTCATAAAGCAGAAGTAAAAGTTTGCCGAAACCACGATGATACAGCAACGACCATAGAAGAAGAATTCACCTCTGAAGAGTGATATAACCATTACTGTATCATGAACCCCTCCTATTCATTACGGGATTATACGCCACAGGATTATGATGAACTAATGGCATTATGGGAGCTGACAGATTTATCCGGCAAAGCTAGGGGGGATGACCAGGCAATGATTGAAAAAACCCTGCAGCAGGGCGGGAAGCTGATCCTGATGTTCCATGAGGAAATACTGATTGGTTCCTCCTGGATAACCAATGATGGCCGGAGGTTGCACCTGCACCATTTTGGTATCCACCCTTTGTATCAGGGGAAAGGGTTATCCCATATTCTTGTGAAGGAGTCGCTTGCCTTTGCCAGGCTAAGGAATATGCAGATTAAACTCGAGGTACACCGCGATAACCGGGTAGCTGTTGACCTGTATAAGAAATATGGATTTACCGTGCTGGGTGAATATGATGTATATATCATCCGGAAACCCGGATCCATCAATCTTCGTTAGGGACGTTCATAGGTGCTTTTCAGGAAGAGCTCCTCCATCTGTTCATGGCTGATGGTTGCCGGTGAATTGATCATCACATCCCTGCCAGCATTATTCTTGGGGAAGGCAATGAAATCCCTGATCGATTCAGATCCACCGAAAAGGGCACACCACCGGTCAAACCCGAAGGCGATACCTCCATGCGGTGGAGCTCCGTATTCAAAGGCCTTTATCAGGAATCCGAATTGGGATAGTGCTTCCTCCTCAGTAAAACCAAGTACAGAAAACATTTGCTGCTGAACCGCCCGTTCATGGATACGGATACTACCGCCCCCTATTTCCACACCATTGATGACCAGGTCATAGGCATTGGCCCTTACTTTTTCCGGTTCGGTAGCAAGAAGACCTGCATCTTCAGCTATGGGTGAGGTGAAAGGATGATGCATGGCATAGTAACGGTTGCTCTCTTCATTCCATTCAAGCAAGGGGAATTCAAGCACCCAGCAGGGGCTGAATACATCAGGGTCGCGAAGTTTCAGGCGGTTTCCCATCTCCAGCCTTAACTCACCCAATGCACGTCGTGTCCCTTTTTCATCTCCGGCCATGATCAGGATCAGGTCACCCGGTTTTGCCTCCATGGCCTGAGCCCAGCTTCTCAGTATATCTTCTCCGTAGAACTTATCAATGGTTGATTTCAGGGTTCCGTCAATCTGGTATCTGACGTAAACCAATCCTTTGGCTCCGATCTGGGGCCTGCGTACCCATTCTGTGAGTTCATCAAGTTGTTTACGGGTGAAATCCGACGCTTTGGGAACAACCAGCCCCGCCACCAGCGAGGCCTTATCAAATAGCTCAAATCCGAATCCCCGGGCTAATGGGTTGATATCCCGGATCTCCATCCCAAAGCGAAGATCTGGTTTATCGGTCCCGTAAAGTTGCATCGCTTCCGCATAAGTTATCCTGCGGAATGGACCAGAATCCACCTGCCGGATTGTTCGGAACAAGTGCAGGGCAAGTCCCTCGAAGGTCTTCAGGACATCATCCCTCTCAACAAACGACATCTCACAATCGATCTGGGTGAACTCCGGCTGCCGGTCAGCCCGGAGATCTTCATCACGGAAACAACGCACAATTTGAAAGTACTGGTCGAACCCGGATATCATCAACAGCTGTTTGAAAGTCTGCGGTGACTGTGGTAAAGCATAAAACTCACCCGGGTTTATCCGGGAGGGTACCACAAAGTCACGGGCCCCTTCAGGAGTGCTTTTAATAAGAAAAGGTGTCTCAATCTCCAGGAAACCATTTGCATTCAGGTAATTCCTGGTTTCCAATGCCATCCTGTGGCGCAACTCCATGTTCCTCCGTACCACGTTCCTGCGCAGATCAAGATAGCGGTACTGCATACGCAGTTCATCACCGCCGTCGGTCTTATCTTCAATGGTGAAGGGTGGGAGTCTGGAAGGATTCAGTACTGTGATTTCATCAACCAGGATCTCAATATCGCCCGTTGGAAGGTTCGAATTCTTGTTGGACCGTTCCGTCACCATACCCCTGACCTGAATGACATATTCCCGGCCCAACTTCCTGGCTTCCTCACACAAACCGGGATTGATTTCCATGTTGAATACCAGTTGGGTAATGCCATAACGGTCACGGAGGTCAATAAAGGTCATCCCCCCGAAGTCCCTCGAACGCTGCAACCACCCAGACAATTTCACCGCTTTTCCCTGATCAGAAAGCCTTAGCTCACCGCAGTTATGTGTCCGAAACATATTATGTTGTTTTTAAGTTGCGAAGGTAGGAAGAAAATGGTTACAGGTTGGGGGATGATGCAGGGAGTTTGGCAATTAAGTTATACCTTTCCTTTTTCCTTTTTCTATTAATAATGAAGAAGCCGGAAAATTCAAAATGGTTTGTAAATGGGTATATGCTAAAAAGGTTTATTTTTATGATGTCACAAAATTTTCCTGATGACTGACGAATACTTCATGAAAGAAGCCCTGAAGGAGGCAGAAAAAGCATTTGCGCGTGACGAGGTTCCTGTAGGATGTGTTGTGGTTGCGGATGACCGGGTGATTGGGAGGGGACATAACCTAACGGAGACCCTGAACGATGTGACTGCTCATGCCGAGATGCAGGCAATGACTGCTGCTTTCCATTACCTGGGTGGGAAATTCCTCACCGACTGCACTGTCTATATAACCCTGGAACCTTGCGTCATGTGTGCCGGAGCACTATTCTGGGCACGTCCGGCACGTATCGTTTGGGGTGCCCTTGATCCCCAAAACGGATTCCTGAAACATGCCCCTTCCATCCTGCACCCCAAAACTCAGATTACAACCGGTATCCTGGCAACCGAGTCAGCCGGTCTGATGAAACGGTTCTTCGAAAAGAAACGGAATGAACTGAAATCATAGTTAGAAAGGTAGAAAGTCAGAAACTGACAGTGCGTCCGAGCTGGGCGGCGAGATTTTTTCGGATTTCAAGGAGGCGTTGGTATTTTTTTATGAGGATGATCTCTTCGTCTTCGGAATGGGACAAGGCCATCTGGGATTGTAGGGTTTGCATCATAGCTTCAATCTTCCTTAGCCGGAATGAATCAATTACCTCGTCAATGGCACGGGCAAGAAGGTCACGTTCTTCGGGAACGTGTATCCGCCGTTCTTTCCAGTTATGGCTTAGCTGATAAGGGCTGGAAAGGATATTGACAGCCGCTTCCCGAACCTGCTGTTCCTCGTGATGGATGAAATATCGCTGGTCAGGCAGTGGATTTCCACTATCTAGGGAAAGTTTGTAGGATTCATAAATCTTTTGCCACAGTGGATTCTCAAAGGTCGTGTCATCCGCAATGAGTTCACGGACAACCTCAAGAGCGAGTGAGGTTTTGTAAGGAGTACCATCTTCATGGACATGGTGCACCTGGTGATCACCATAGTTAAGCAGAAGCCGTATGATATCATCTTCCTGGTATCCGGTCAGGGGTTTAAGATTTACTGCATGTTGCTGCGGGGAAGCTTTTCTGACCGGTTCGGGCAGTTCTTCAGGGGGGACCTCCCTTTTTCTGATCCGTTGATTCCTGAGTTGGCGGTTAAGTTCAAAGATCAGCTGCTCTTCCTCCATTCCTGTGATATCTGCACACTGTTTCACAAAAAGGGGCCGGAGTAACGGATCAGGGATCAGGGCGACAGAACGTATGATCTCCCTGATAAGGGTCCCCATTTTAACAGGATCGCCGGCAGCCTCCGCTTTAAGCAATCCAGCTTTGAAGGTGATGAAGTTCTCGCTTCGGGTTGTGAAGTATTCATTTACTTCGGATGAACGGTGATTTCTGGCAAAGGAATCGGGATCTTCCCCTTCAGGCATCGGGATGATGCGTACATTCAATCCCTCCTGCAGGATCATATCAATGCCGCGGAAAGAGGCTTTAATACCTGCAGCATCCCCATCATAAATGATAGTGACATCCGGGCTGTATCGCCTGATCAACCTGATCTGATCTTCAGTGAGTGAGGTACCGGAGGAGGCCGCTACATTGGTAACCCCAACCTGGTGAAGTGCAATGACATCAGTGTACCCTTCGACAAGGTAACAGTTTTCCTTTGCTGCGATGGAGGAACGGCTGTGAAAAATCCCATACAGGGTTTTACTCTTCTGGTATATATCGGATTCAATAGAGTTGACATATTTGGGCCGGTTGGAATCCTGGTGGAGGATACGTCCGCCGAAACCTACGATCCTGCCGCTGATGTTATGGATGGGGAAAATAAGCCTCCCACGGAAACGGTCGATTAGCTGTCCGTTTCTGTCGATACTCATGCCGCTTTTAAGCAGGATTTCTTTGCTGTAACCTTTAGACAGGCCATAGACGGAGAAAGCATCAATCCTTTCGGGTGAATATCCGAGCTGAAATTTCACGATGCTCTCGTCGGTGATACCCCTGTTCCGGCAATAGGAAAGAGTTATGGCTTTACCCTCTACACTGTTGAACTGCTCCTGGAACCAGGCAGTGGCAAAGGCATTCAGGTTAAAGAGGCGTTCGCGCAACTCATGGGCTGCACTCTGTTCCTCTGTCATCACCTCCTCCTGGACCTCGATGTTGTATTTTTTTGCAAGCCATCGCAGAGCCTCAATGTAGGTGAACTGTTCATGCCTGATGAGGAAATCGATCGGATTACCCCCTTCACCGCAACCAAAGCACTTGAAAATACCTTTCACGGGATGGACGTGGAACGATGGTGTTTTTTCGTTGTGAAACGGGCATAACCCAACTAGGTTTACCCCACGTTTCCGGAGGCTCACAAAATCCCCTACAACCTCCTCGATCCGCATGGCGTCACGGATGCGTTCTATGGTTTCCGGACTGATCATGCAGGTATATTGCTATAAACTATTCCTGTTTAAGTTGCTGATTCTCTCTTTATCGAGATGAATATCCTTGATATTGAGTTGCAGCGTCACATTGCCGTTCCATTCATTTTCTTCGATATGGTAACAAATTGCGAATGGGATTTCTTTCTGTATATCATCCTTTTTGTCCCCTTGTTGGAAGGCAATGGCGGGAAACATCGGGCCAAGTCGATCGGGATCAATGATATCCAGCTTCAGGTGATTGTTGCCAACAATTCTGACAAATCCTTTATCGATCACCTCCGAGGTCATGAACACCGGTGTCATGTTGCCGGGGCCAAAAGGGGCAAATTGTTTCAGAATTTTATAAAAAGTAGGGGTGATGGAACCAAGGTCGAGGGGAGCGTCAATTTCAATTTCAGGAGTCAGCAGGTCAGGTGGAATATGTTCAGCCACATAACTGATGAAACGTTTTCTGAACGCTTCGAGGTTTTCCGGTTTTAGCGAAAGCCCGGCAGCATAAGTATGGCCGCCGAAGTGTTCAAGTAAGTCGCTGCAGCTGTCGATGGCCTCATAGATGTCGAATCCCTTCACCGATCTGGCAGAACCAGTGTAGAAGCCGTTGTTTTTCGTGAGTACTACGGTTGGCTTGTAATGGACCTCAGTAAGTCTTGATGCTACAATCCCTAAAACCCCCTGTGACCAGTCAGGATTGTACACTACGGTAGCCCTGGCTTTAAGCATCTGCGGGTCCTGGGCAATCATATCCAGCGCTTCATCAAAGGCCTGCATATCCTTCTCCCGCCGCTCCTTGTTGTAATTGTCGATCTGTTTTCCAAGCTCTACTGCATAATTGTCATCACTGCAAATTAAAAGTTCAACTGAGTTTTTTGCATCCCCGATCCGTCCTGCAGCATTGATCCTGGGGCCAATCAGGAAAACCAGATCGTTGATGTTGAGCTCTCGGGTAAAATATACAGGACTGCAAAGCTTTTCAGATTGTTTAACCGGCGTATAAGATAGTATTGCTTCGATTCCTTTCCGGGGCCTTGTGTTAATCAGTTTTAAACCATGGTAGGCAAGAATGCGGTTTTCTCCGGTGATGGGGACAATATCGGAGGCAATACTGATGACAACCAGGTCAAGATATCGCTCAATCTCAGAAAAGGGTATACCTTTCCGTGCAGAGATTGCCTGCACCAGTTTAAATCCCACACCGCAACCTGAGAGCCCTTTGAACGGGTAGGGGCAGTCTTCCCTTTTAGGGTCAAGCACGGCGATGGCTTCTGGAACGGTATCTCCGGGAAGGTGGTGGTCGCATATGATAAAATCGACACCTTTCTCCCTGGCATATTTCACCTTTTCAATGGCTTTTATGCCGCAATCCAGTGCAATGATCAGTGAATAGCCCTGGGTTTCGGCATAGTCGATACCCATGTATGAGATGCCATATCCCTCTTTATAGCGGTCGGGAACATAAAAGCCAAGTTTGTCATGCAGGGTTTTCAGAAAGGAATATAAAAGGGCCACCGCTGTAGTGCCATCGACATCATAGTCACCGTAAATCAGGATCTTTTCCCCGTTTTCAATTGCACACATGATTCTGGCAACTGCCTTGTCCATGTCCAGCATCAGGAATGGATCATGCAGGGATGCCAGATCAGGCCTGAAAAAGGCACGAGCCTCCTCATAGGTCCGAATGTCCCGCTGTACCAGTAAATTGGCCAGATGACTGTTGATATTGAGTATGGTGCCGAGATGCTCTGTTTCTTCTTCCTCTCCCTGTGGTTTTATAACCCATCTTTTTTCCGGTACGTTCATATCATTTGAGAATATTTCAGTATTGAAAATGCCAAATCATTCCGGTGAAAGCTTGTTCAAAAACCTGCAGATACGATTTCTAACGGCCTCTGCTGCTGATGGCATCAGGTTAAATGGCTGATCACCATCCATCAGCGATCACTGGAATAAAGAGTATGCTGTCCGACAAAGTTAAAAAAAGAAAACGGGGAAAACCATATGACCTCTGAAGAAACTTTAATCTTTGAGAAGAACTTTACCTTTCATCTCAGCCGGTACCGGTAATCCCATCACTGTGAGGATGGTAGGGGCGATGTCTGCCAATCTGCCGGATGTAAGGTGTTTCCAGGGGGAGTTAATCAGGTAAAAGGGCACGTCGTTTAATGAATGTGCAGTATTGGGGCTGCCGTCATCATTGAGGGCGAAATCAGCGTTGCCGTGGTCGGCAGTGATAATCACAGCATACCCGTTTGCAAGGGCTGTTTTTGCTACTTTTTCAGCACACCGGTCAACCACCCTGACCGCTTCTGAGATGGCAGCATAAATCCCGGTATGTCCGACCATATCTCCGTTGGCAAAGTTGAGACAGATAAACCCGGCATCACCGCTGGTAAGTTCAGGTAGGATCGCTTCAGCAATCTCCGGGGCACTCATGGCGGGTTTAAGGTCATAGGTAGCCACGTCACGGGGGGATGGGATCAGGATCCTTTTTTCACCCTTAAAAGGATCTTCGCGCCCCCCGGAAAAGAAAAAAGTGACATGAGGGTATTTTTCCGTTTCTGCGATCCGTATCTGCGAAATACCATGTTTTTCCATCACCTCCCCAAGAGTATTATTTACAAACTCCTTATCAAAGATCACACGGATACCCCGAAACCCATCATCATACACAGTCATGGTGAGGTAATGAAGCGGAATGGTGTGCATACCGTATTCAGGCATATCCCGTTGTGTCAGGACAGTGGTGATTTCCCGTAATCGGTCGGTGCGGAAATTAAAACAGATAAAGAGATCCCCCTCTTCAACCGTTGCCAGAGGTTTCTCGTTATCATCCATGATCACGCAAGGTTCAATAAATTCATCGGTGACATCCCTGTCGTAAGAGTCCTGTATGGCATCAGCCGCTGAGCGGAAAGGCTTGCCGGTTCCGGAAACCAGCAGGTCATATCCCCGTTTTACCCGATCCCACCTTTTGTCACGGTCCATTGTATAGTACCGGCCACACACCGAGGCAATCCGTGCTGACCTGCCTGTTAAGAAATCCTCAAGCTCCTTCACATAGCCTGCGCCGCTCCTGGGATCTGTGTCTCTGCCATCGGTGAGTGCATGGATAAATATGTCTTTAAGTCCTTTCTTTTCAGCCACCTCTATCAACCTGAACAGATGCGGTGTCGCTGCATGTACACCTCCGTCGGAAACCAGTCCCAGCAGGTGCACCTTCTTTTGATGATCCATTGCGTAAGCGAAAGCCTGGGCCAATACATGGTTATTCCCCATGGTTCCATCTTCCACCGATTTGTTGATCCGCACCAGGTCCTGATATATAATCCTGCCTGCACCAATGTTCAGATGCCCCACCTCCGAGTTTCCCATCTGCCCTTCGGGAAGACCTACATTTTCACCACAGGCTTTCAGGGTCGTATAAGCAACGTTAGGATCCTCCGTCAGAGAATCTATAAATGGTGTTGGTGTATGGGTAATTACATCCGATGCACTACCATTGCCAACACCCCAACCATCAAGTATCATAAGGATCAGCTTCTGCTTCATCTGTTCTCTCCCTGTGTTTTTATGCAAAAGTACCAAATGTCATCCATTGGCATAACAAACAGGAAAATGAAAGGTTTGATCCGGACCTTCTGCCTGGCCAGAAAACACTTGAAAACGCCTTTTTCTCAGTAGGAAGCAGCCTTTAAAAAAGCCGACCTTATTTTATCCAGATACAGCAAACTGAAATCTTTTGAATAGATCCTTACCATATCAATAATGGAAGCATTTCTGAAGATAAAACATTTGGCTGCATCAAAGGAGGTGTCATTCCAGTTGTTTCTCAAACGGAATATGATGGACTCAAATTTCTCCCATGGATAGTTCTCTTCAATGTGAAAATATCCGGTATCTTCAAGTTCGGTATCCCTCATGATGTTATTGTGGAAGGATTCAAGTTTGAAAAACTTCCTAACCATGATCAGGCTTCTGGCATTCTCGATATTCCCTTCTTTCTTTTTGAGATCCAGCCCATGATCTGCATAGGCCATTTGAAGATCCCTGATCCTGGTATAGTCATTTATGCCCTGGATCCTGACCCCCCCTGCGGTCCTGCCGGCAATCGTTATTTCGCAGTAAGCGGCACTAAATGGTGCAGGGAATACCTTTCTCACAGCAGAGGTCATTCGGGTGACCTCTTCCATGGAGTATTTACGGGTACTCATAATAAAAATGAGGTGTGGCCTGTTCAATCCCTGAATATGTCCGTAATAACCCGGATAGGCATCCCTGGCCTCCAGTATGCAGGTGTTGGGGATCCCCATCTCCTCCAGGCACCACAGGTTTTCAACTTTAGTCAAACAACCATAGTATTCCGTAATTGCATTCATGAAAAGGTAGTTTTCGAATAGATAAGATATTTCTTTCAGCTAAAATACAACGACAGGAGGTAAAAAGCAAGAAGAAACAGCAGATAGGTTGAAAGATAAATAAGAAACCGATGATTCCATTACAGGATGATGGAACAACCTCCCTGCAATGGCATCTTGCAGCAATGAATGCATTTGAAAAGCAGGGAAAGACAGGCCAATTGCCGTCATTCATTCTGTTGATTCAGCAATACCATGTATTCTGCATTTTTTCCAATGGCTTCACTAACCGGAATATTCCGTATCAAAGCTTTGATCCTGATATCATTATGCCAGATCATATCATCCTTGATCTTGCGGATATACCATGATTTGCTTTGTACTTCCGGACAACGGAAGAGAACTTCACCTGGTGGTTGGTTCGCAGGGAAGGTAAGACCGGAGGTCATTTCATACCGGAGAACATGCATATTTTCATTACCGCAGACAGGGGTAAGCCACGCATAAACCGGTTTGTCCATCTCGATCCGAAGGGTTTTCCCTTCAATAGACAGGTCGTTTGAAAACTTTGAATAACAGGACAGAACAACCATCCCGCTTTGGTATTTATCTAAAAATGTAAGTACCTTATCACGAATAGCTACATGGTCTTGGTCAGGCTGTATAATGAAAATGTTTTCCGGCTCAAGCCCTGATGCAATAGCCATGTAATAGGTGTTCTCCCATCCGGCGAAGTCAATGATCAATCCGTCATCCTTCTTCAGGTTCTGAACCATGATATCTGCTATACCGACCGTTTCCTGTTCATTCAGGCGTGGTAAAGATTGCAGTCCGCTGAAGGATAGCAATCGTATTTCCTTTATCGCCTGGTGAAATGATGATGTGGAGGGGCCTGTCAGTATCTCGTAGGGGAAAAGCATCCAAAGGTGGGACAATGGTAATAATGAGGCCAGGAGGATTACTGCAAGGGCTTTTTTTACGGGTGTCCACAGCACATTAATGAAAATCAGAGAGGTTAATGGTGCTGAAAGAAGGATCAGGGTGATGGAAAAACGATGCTGCATCAGCAATGTTCCGTTATAACACTTATACATATAACTGATCAGCATTATGACAAACGGAATGAGCCAGATGGCAAAAGAGTATTTGAACAGACGGTTGGTCTGCCTTCTGGCTGTAACGACTAAAAGGGATATAAAAACAACAGGAGATAAAAGAAAAAGCCATGAGAAAGGAAAAAAAACAATCCTTTTCAGGTATTCAATTTGTGATATACCAGCATTCTGGGCTTCCACGATGCCTGCATTATATACCCCTGGAATTCCAAACAAAAAATGGTGGTGGGCAAGGTAATTTCCTGTCATCCAATAAACTGGAATGATTAACGCCATGCATAGGAATGCAAAACCTGTTTTCCACTTTTTAAAGAGAAGGATTATGATCCAGAATGCGGCAATCAGCAACCAGGCTTCATAGCGGAAACCGGATGCCAGGGTTAACATCAGGCCGGAATATAACGCATAGCAGGTTTTATTCTTGCGGATAGCCAGCGACAGGAAATTCATGCCGGCAGCCACAAAAAAGGCATAAGGGATGCCAGGTAGGATCTGGAATGAATTTCTGAAAATGACAGGGCAGAAAACATAGAAGGCAGCGGCAAACCAGGCTCCTTTGCTGCTGAATTCCCTGCGTGTAAAGAAGTAAAGAGGTATTGCTGTTAAAGAAGCAAACAGCATGTGTATCACAACCGGGCCATACACGCTTCCTCCTGCGATAAAAATGGCAATGGTATTCAGGTAATGATGTAAAGGCAACCAGACACCCTCATGGATCAGGTAAAAGCCGGATACTAATTCCTTTGCAATGAAAAATCTTGAAACAGCATCTGCATCAGTAATCTGGGTAAAAGGTAACATTGCAAGCCTCACCAGGAAACCAATGATACAGATCAGCAATAAAAAAAGAAGCCCATTTCCATGAGCCTCTTTTAACTTTAAGCTTTTCACTTGATCCTTTTTACTTACCTGGTGGTACCACCCGGAATCGAACCAGGGACACACGGATTTTCAGTCCGTTGCTCTACCTACTGAGCTATGGTACCGCTTTTTTTCAGGGATGCAAAGTAACGATCTTTTCATCGATTTGCCAAATTTTTTTTCCTGGCTCAATGTAGCGAATGATGTTACTTCTGACGGATTTGCCCGTCTTGTAACTACTTATAACAGAATCGTATCTTTGCAGAGATTTTTTACCGGTTTTTTATGAAACTGATCATGGATCTGGGCAATACCACCCAGAAGTATTTTTTCTTTGAGGGGAAGCAACTTACAGGGAAGGTTCTCCTGGAGGGGAAAGTTGATGTTGCCACGATCAGGGGAATCATTGAATCATATGGCCCTTTCTCGTCAGCAATACTGTCCAGTGTGGTTAAGATGGATGAAAGAGTGCTGGCTGAGTTCCGGTGTATTGAATATTTCCTGGTTTTCAATTATCAGACACCTGTTCCGATCAGGAACCTGTATGCCACACCAGAAACACTGGGTCCGGACAGGTTGGCAGCTGCTATCGGAGGATACATGCATTTTACTGATCATCCTGTTTTGGTAATCGATGCAGGTACCTGTATCAAATACGAACTGGTTGCGGGTCATACCTACCGCGGAGGCATCATTGCTCCCGGATTAAGCATGCAGGCAAAGGCTCTGCATACTTTTACGGATAAACTGCCGTTAGTCATTCCGGTTGCTGATAACGATGTTCCACTGGCGGGCCTTGATACAAAGGGTTCATTGATGAGCGGCATTATCAATGCTACCCTTGCTTCCATGGAAGGTATTATAGGCAGGTTTATGGATTCCTATCCTGATCTGAAGATCATTTTAACAGGTGGTGATCTGAAATATTTTGATAAAAGGCTAAAATATAGCATCTTTGCACTCCCGAATCTGGTGGCTGTAGGGTTGAACAAAATACTGGATTTCAATGAAAAACATAGGTAGGTGCTGTTTCTTTTTACTGCTGATGGGCACTTGTGTAAGCGCTGTCATGGGTCAGGCCGGGTATAATTCACCCTATTCCAGGTTTGGTATCGGAGACATATACCAGCTTTCTAATGCCATGAACGGTGGGATGGGGGGATTAAAGTACGGAATGAGATCGGTCTACATGGTAAATCCCGCCAATCCGGCATCTTATACAGCATTCAGCAGAAACTACTTTGTTTTCGATGCAGGGTTGCAGGGGAGCATTGTCCGTCTTAAAAGTGCAGAAAACAAACAAAATGATGATGGTAGTTTCAACCTGGGTACGCTGGCTTTTGGCATCCCGGTGAACAAAAAATGGAACGCTGCCATAGGTCTGGTGCCTTTTGCATCGGTTAATTATGCAATCACCGATCCCGGCTATAACGATAGCTTTGGCAACTACAATACAATATTTGAAGGGAGTGGTGGTATTAACCGGTTGTTTGGAGGTATATCTTACAGTATCACCCCGAATCTTTCTGCAGGGATCAACCTGAATTATCTGTTCGGTTCACTGAATTACCTCCAGACAGTTACCTTTGATTCATCCTATTACCTGAATCTCCGAAGTGAAAAATCGCGAATGGTTAATGATATTGCTTTTAACGCCGGGGTTCAATATAAATATATGATGAACGAGGAGAAGGATATGTACATGATTACAGGGATATCAGCCGGACTGCCTGCCTCTGTTTCCACCCGGGAAAACGTGCTTACGGAAACCTTTATCTACAGTGGTTCGGGGGTGGTATTTGTGAAGGATACTGTTGAAAATATCCGGAACCGGAAGAAAGAGGTTCGTATCCCCATGAATATCGGAGGTGGGGTAAGCCTTCACAGGAGCGATCGCTGGATGGTAGGAGCCGATTTTTCCTTCCAGGACTGGTCCGGATATGAGGCATTCGGTGATCAGGATTCCCTGGCCATGAGCATGCAGATGGCGTTGGGTGGGCAATATAGGATAGACAAGGTATATATAAGGGGCGGAGTGCGATACCATCAGACTTATCTTCAGATTGATGGAAACCAACTCACTGAATTTGGTATAAGCTTTGGGATAGGAGTTCCTGTCTATAACAAAGCTTATAGTGTTTCTTTGCTTAGTATAGGTGTTGAAGCAGGAAAGAGAGGAACCACAGCAAATGGATTAATACAGGAAAATTTCGGTCGGATCTGGCTCAATTTCACGATGAACCAGGAGCGATGGTTTAAAAGGAGAGAATATCTGTAAAACAAGATAAAAACGAAAAGAGATGAAAACAGGTTTTTTAACAATTGTATTGACTATTGCCATAAGCATAACCCTATTTGCATCCTGCAGGTCAATGGCACTTAATCAGAATCGTACAAAAACCCAGGTGCAGGCAGCCGATGACAAGAGCCGGTATGATAATCAAGAAGATCAGGTTGACGGTAACTTACAACCTGTCCATTTGAGTCCGGATAAAAAACCCACTTATGGCGACGATAGTGTACAGTGTATAACAAATTATTTCCTTTACAGGCAGTCTTTAAGGGACTGGGAAAACACGGGGGATGACTTCTATTTCGAAGATCTGGTGCCATCCTGGTATTATGTTTTCAATCACTGTCCCGGTTACCGCATCAACACCTTTATCAACGGCATTAAGATTCTCGAGCACCGCATCTCGAAAATGCCTGAAATGGAGAAGAGCAAGGTAATAGATACCCTCATCATGTTATATGACGAGCGCATCCTGTATTTCGGGAACGAGGAGTACGTGTTGGGCGAAAAGGCCACAGCCATGGTTAAATATTGTCCCGACAAAACAGAGGAGATTTATGACCTGATAAAAAGGGTAATCCTGCTAAATAAGTTCAACACCCTTAATCATCACCTAATATATTACATTCAGTATGCTGTGTTGATGCATGAAGCTGATAAGCTAAGCATTGAGGATCTGATTGACATCTATCTTGAAGTGGACGAAATTGCACATCATAACATATCACCTGATAATCCCAGCAGTGCGGAATATACGGACGGTATCAGCCGGATTGAGCAGCTGATGGTGGATTATCTTGAATGTAGCGTGATGGAGGATGTTTTCAGGCCTAAGTATATGAATGATTCCACAAACACGGATCTGTGCCGAAAGATTGTCGCTTTAATGGCCTATAAGAATTGCTTTACACAGCCGTTATTCCGCAGCGCATTGAATCAGCTTAACCGCCTGGAACCAACTCCAAAGCTTCTGATGATCCAGGGAAGGTTTTTTGCCAATGACGGCAATTATCCTGAAGCCGTGAATGCTTACCGTCAAGCGGTTGAATCATTCGGGCCGACCGAAATCAATGAAAAATATGAGGCCTATATGAAACTGGCTGAGGTTCAGTTTTTACAGAAGAATTATTCTGGCGCACGCTCCTCTGTTCTGAAGGCGCTTGAAATTAAACCTGATGATGCCAGGGCAGTGTTACTGCTTGCCGATATCTATCTTTACGGAGCAGAAACCTGTGGCACTGCAATTATCGCTAAACATGCCGGATACTGGGCAGCCTTTGACAAGTATCAGCGCGCAAAGTCTGTGACAAGTGATGCTGCCCTTGAGTCCAGGGCTAATGACGGGATGACAAATGCCAGAAGGAAGTTCCCGACCACAGCCGATCTTTTCTTCAACAATCTCAAACCGGGCCAGACAGTTACCGCCCCATGCTGGATCGGTGAGACAGTTGTGATCAGAGCCTCTGATTCGTAAGTATGGAAACATCGCCACCCATGGCAACTATTTTCGTGAAAGGCATAATCCTGTTTGTATGCATGGTTATGCTTTTTTCATGTGTAAATGACCCTGAAAAAGTAAAAGCTGTAAAACAGGACAAAGACCTTCCGGTGGAGTGGGCTGAAGATATTGAAATCATATACAGTGAATGGGGCACGATGAAACTGCACCTAAAAGCTCCGAAAGTCGAAAACTACGTCAGCGAGAGGGAACGGTACACACTGATGCCCCAGGGAATACAAGCCGTTTTTTATGACACATCAGGTGCAGAACGCTCCAGCATTAAAGCTGGATATGCCGTTGAGTATCCCGGAAGAAGGATCATTGAAGCCAGGACCGATGTTCGGGTCATCAATGAAAAAGGGGATACGCTGAATACAGAATACCTTGTATGGGACAGAAGCATTCAGCGCATTTCAACCAATGCTGCCGTTCGGATTATTACCCATGAAAATGAGGTGATTTATGGTGAAAACGGAATGGAAGCCGATGAGAGGTTTACCCGCTGGCGGATAAAAAGTGTTAAAGAATCAACCCTGATCTTACGGGAAGGGGAAGAGTAATGGTAAATTAATTAGATTTGTATTGATTCTGCATTTCTTATGGGAAATTGGGTTATTTTGGTGATAACACTTTTGCTGTCAGCATTCTTTTCAGGAATGGAGATCGCCTTTTTCACCAGCAATAAACTGCGTATTGAGATCGACAGACAAAAAGGGGTGATCAGCGGGACTATTTTCAGCAGATTCCTGAAAAAGCCATCGGAACTGATTGCCACCCTGCTTATCGGTAACAACATTGCCCTGGTGCTCTACGGAATTGTGATGGCCAAATTGCTGCAGCCCTTGATTTTAAGAATAGTACCAGTAAACTCAATTTCAGACAGTGTTTTACTCATCATTCAGACAATCATTGCCACTTTTGTCATCCTTGTATTGGCAGAATTCACCCCCAAGGTCATTTTTCGGATCAATGCCAATGGGATTCTCCATTTCTTCGCGATTCCCACAATCTTTTTTCATTATCTTTTTTACCCGGTAGCCCGCCTTTTCATTTGGGTTTCCAAGGCAATGATGCGCATTTTTTTCCGTGTCAGGATACAGGAGGAGAAATATGCTTTCAGCAGCCTTGATCTGGACAATTACCTGATCGAGTTCTCACAGGAGCAGGAGTCGCCGGGAGCTTATGAACATGAAATCCAGATGATCCAGAATGCAATGGATTTCCGTACGGTGAAATTGCGCGAGTGCATGGTTCCCAGGACGGAGATTGTGGCAGTTGAAATCAATGATTCTCTTGACAACCTGAGAAGTGCTTTCATGGAATCGGGTCACTCAAAGATCCTGATCTATGAAGAAAGTATCGACAACATCATTGGGTATGCTCATGCCCTGGATCTTTACAGAGATCCTCTGTCTATCCGGTCGATATTACGGCCGGTACTGATCGCCCCGGAGTCAATGCTGGCCAATAGACTGATGGAGAAGTTCATCAAGGAAAGAAAGAGCGTTGGCATGGTGGTGGACGAATTCGGGGGCACAGCAGGAGTCATTACCCTTGAGGATGTGATTGAGGAGATCTTCGGTGAGATCAGGGACGAATTTGATACGGAAGACCTTTTTGAAAAGCAGGTGGCAGAGGATGAATTTATTTTTGAAGCACGCCTGGAAATTCACTACCTCAACGAAACCTATAATTTTGAACTGGAAGAATCAGATGAGTATGCTACCCTTGCTGGCTATATCCTTCATTATCATGAAAGCATACCGGGTCCGGGTGACATCATCACCATCGGTCGCTACAGGTTTACAATCATTGACGCCAGTGAGACCAGGGTTATCAAGGTAAAGATGAAGATCCTTGACTGAATTTCTACCATCTAATCCTTTCTGTGTGATTTTTTATTTCATAATCTTCTGTACATTTGCACCTCATTTCAAAAAGAAACAAGGTTATGGCAGTTATAGGCGCAATCAGAAAACGGTCAACATTGTTATTGATCATCATCGGCGGGGCATTACTGATATTTATCATTCAGTTGGCAAGACCTGATAATAATTCGGGCGGAAGTAGAAGGAGAAAGATTGAACCAGTTGCAGAAATTTTCGATAAAGAGATCAATTACAGGGAATTTGATTTTGAAATTCATCAACAGATAGAATTGCAGAAAGACCGGAATCCAGAATATGCACCAACAAGTATGGAGCTCTTCCAGTTGAAACAGCAACACTTTCAGAAAAAGGTAAAGGAATATGTTTATCGGAAGCATTGCGAGGAGATCGGACTTGCCATTGACAATGAATACTCCACGGTACCTTCCATCAGTGCAGCGGAATTCAGGGATATGCTTATGGGCAATGATCCTCACCCGGAGGTCAGAAGGGCATTTACGAATCAGCAGACAGGCCAGTTTGATCCTAACAGTGTACGCCAGGTTTTGGAGAACGAAGATCAGATGGAGGTTATTCAGCGGCTGCAATGGAAGCTGTTCATCGAAGAGATCAAGAAAGAACGACTGGAGAACAAGTATAAAAACATGGTTGCCAAATCATTTTATTACCCGACGGCACTTGCAAAGATTGCGTTTCATGACACACGCGACGAGGTCACTTTCCGTTTTGTGGGCAAGCGTTACGACACAGTACATGATTCGTTGGTTGTAATTACAGATGAAGATTATAAACGCTATTATGAGGAACATCGCACTGAATATGACCGGGAAGCACAGGCTACGTTAAATTATGTTGTGTTCGAAGCCAGGCCTTCCCAGAGGGATGTTGCAGAGATTGAGAAGAGATTCATGGATCTCTTCGAAGGATTTAAAGCCTCGGAAAACCCGGATGTGTTTGTAAACTCAAACTCACATGACAGGTATGACAGCACCTGGTTCCGCAAAGGCGAACTCCCTGTCATGCTTGATTCTATCCTCTTCAATGCTGGTAAAGGAACCCTGTATGGTCCCTTTGTAGAAAGCAGCAAATACAAGGCAGCTACGGTGGTTGATGTCCAGGAACGCCCTGACTCGATCAGGGCCAGTCATATCTTGATTGCTTACCGTGGTGCTGAAAGGGCAGCGGAAAATGTGACACGTTTGCAGAGCGAAGCTGAATTGTATGCCGATAGCATACTGAACGAGGTAAAAGCCAATCCTGCATTGTTTGAAAACCTGGCCTCCACTGTTTCGGATGATGCCTATGCCAGAACGACGCAAGGTGACCTGAAATGGTTTACAGAGAATGCCATGGCACCGGAGTTTTCTGCCGCCTGCCTTAAAACCGACGTAGGGGAGTTCGTTAAAAGCCAGACCGTTTTTGGTTACCATATCATCAAAGTCACCGGGAAAAAGGATTTTTCACGCCAGGTAAGGGTAGCTGTGCTGACACAGGATATTGAACCTTCACGTGAAACCATTCAGGTTGAGTATTCAAGAGCCAGCCGGTTTGCGCAGCGTATCAAATCCATGGAAACCTTCGAGGCTGAACTGGAGAAAGAGGGAATGGCCGGAAGCGAGGTCATCGTCAATAAAGATATGTATACAGTTCAATCCCTTCAGGACGGACGGGAAATCGTTAGATGGGCCATGAACGAGGATACAGAGCCCGGGGTCACTTCGAGGATGTTTGAATTCCCGGATAAATACCAGTATGTGGTCTGCATTGTGAAATCCCGCAGAGTAAAAGGTATCTGGGAACTGGATGATGAACTGAAGGGAATCCTTGAACCCCTGGTAATGAGAGAAAAGAAACACGAGATGATTGCCGGAGATATGAAAAAAACCGGCAGCAAAGACTTATACAGGATTGCAGAAAAAATGAATCTGAAAGTGGATACGGCAACCATTTCATACAATATGAGCAACCTGATCGGATGGGGCCCTGAAGTCAGTGTAATAGGTACAGCTTTTGGCCTGCCCAAAGGAAAAGTTACCGAACCGATCAAAGGGGTGATCTCTTCTTTCATGATTCTCGTTGATGAAAAGAATATTGCTTTAGAGCCGGAGAATCTGATGGATCAGAAAATGAATGAGGAAAGGCTGTTCAGTCAACTCGTACAGCAGAATTTCGACCGGGCGCTGGAAAAGGCTGCCAATATCACCGACAATCGTCTGCTCTGGTATTGATCATTGCTCATGACAACCAAGGATAAAGGCTGCCGTGAAAGTATCCATTGGCCAAGCCAGCCAATGGGAACCTTTCACGGCAGTTTTTTGTTTAATACTCTTTAAAACACAAGTGTAGATGAACCTTTTAATGGAAAGGATCAGCATACGGCAGAGTGTCAGGCGATTCAGTGACCGGCGTGTGGAAGAGGAAAAGTTGATGCAGTGCATCGAAGCGGTTCGGTTGGCACCTTCAGCTAGCAATTCCCAGCCTTGGTCCATCGTTATTGCCGACAAACCGGAGCTTGTGAACCGACTGGCCCTTGCAACCTTCGATAAAATCCTTACATTCAACCGGTTTGTTGTTCAAGCTCCGGTGATCGTTGCATTGGTCATTGAGAAAACGAAAACCATCACAAGACTGGGTTCCATATTGAAAAAAAGGGACTTCCAGTGGACAGATCATGGCATTGCTGCAGCCCATTTCTGCCTGATGGCATCAGAAATGGGACTTGGAACGTGTATGTTGGGATGGTTTAATGAACGTAAAGTCAAAAAACTGCTGAATATACCGCGCAACCGGAGATTGAGCATGCTAATCGCGGTAGGATATCCGCCAGAAGATTACCCTCACAGGCAAAAGATACGGAAACCCTTGGATAAGATGGCATTTCGAAATGAATATGGAAAACATCCGTATCTTTGAAATGCTAATCCGATGAAATACATAACTGCCATAGGGTTCTTCTTTCTGTTCAGTTTCATGACTGCCTCAGGACAGGTTGATTCTTCCTTGTCTTTGAATCGCACCCAGCCTATGTTTCCTGGTGGTGTTGATTCCCTCTATGTATGTCTGGAGCAGTATTTTAGGATTTCACGAACCGAATTACAGTTCCAGCAGAATGAAGACCTTACCGGAGATGTTCGGCTAACGATTAACAGGAAGGGACAGGTAATCCATGTGAACAGTGGGATGACCCGTATTGAGTATGAACTGGAAAGAGCATTCATGAGCCTGCCTCCGTTTATACCCGCAACGGTAAACGGTAAACCGGTCACTTCTTATGTGGAGCTTAAGTTTATGTTTTTTATAGCAGGCAACAGGATGAAAATAACGGACCACCTGCTTTATCATACATATGTGAGGGAAAAAGAAAACAGTTGGCTGAAAGCTGCTTTGGTTGCAGGGGCTGTTGTGGTATTCCTGATCTTTTGGGGTATCTGATATATAAGAGCAAGATACCTTCAGGATTTTTTTTCATGAGGAAAAATATGCTGCTCAATAACCTTTGGGAAATATCGGTATTCCAGGTCATGGACCCTTTTAGCAAGTATTTCCGGTGTATCCCCTTGTTCAACCGGACATTCCATTTGAAAGATGATCCTCCCTTCATCGTATTGGTCATTGACTACGTGAATCGTGATTCCGGAAACCTTATCGCCGCTTTCCAGGATTGCCCTGTGAACCCTGTCGCCGTACATCCCTTTGCCACCGTATCTGGGAAGCAGGGCAGGATGGATATTGAGTATTTTCCCTGGGTATAAGCTGATGATTTCGGGAGGGATTTTTCTTAAAAATCCAGCAAGAATGATATAATCGATCTGGTGTTGTTCAAGGACATCAAGGATATTCCATGGTACGGCCCATTCCCTGTTGTCAAACACAAGACCAGGTACCCTGTGCCTTGCTGCTTTAACGAGCACCCTGGCTTCCGGATTGTTGGAGATGACCAGGGCAACCGTTATCAGCGAATGTCCGGCGAAATAGCGGATTATATTTTCGGCATTCGTGCCTGTACCCGAAGCAAATATAGCTAGCCGGATCATTTTTCAGGATTCTGGTAACAAATGTAGAAAAACCAGACGATATACAATGTTGGCCCTTTTCACCATGAATTAAAACAGGAATGCTTTCAGGGATGAAAGTGACCAACGGGTTTGTTCATGCGCCCTTGGTCTTATGGCCGAAAACCTGTACCGCAACCACACGTTTTGTCCTGGTATGTATGGAAATGGCTACTCCCGTGTATCTGTATTGTTTGTTGATGATGTTGCCATAATGTCCGGGGGAATTCTTCCATAATCTTATAAATTCATCGGCAAGCTGTCGGTACGTATAATTATAGTACATCATACCATTATTGTCTGCCATCAGTTCAGAAATATACGAAACGGCAATATTCTCACCACAGAGCAGGTTCCTGCCACCATAATATTCCACTCTTTTCTGAGGGGTTAATTTCTGTGCTGAAGGTTGCCTGTGGCTGATCCATCGCTGGTTACAAAGATAAATTGCCTGGTCTGCCGCTGCAAGGTACAGCGCGCTGTCGAATTCCAGTACCGGTAGTTTTTTGGCAGTCCTGATGGAATCGATGCCTGATTTGATGAGGGACTGTAAAAAAATAGGATTCACGGATTTTATCTGGATGGTATCATCGGGCTGCTGAGCAGACAGGATTGTGGTTGTCAAGATCACCAGCAGGATGGACACGGATGTAAGTATTAAATTGGCTTTGGGTTTCATCTTCCTTGTATTCCTTACCATCATCATTGTAATAAATAAAAACCCTCATAGGCATGCAGTTGGGCAGGATTACTGCTTAACAGGATGCTTTATACACAGATAGATCCCAATTTTCCAGGCATGAGTAAAAGCATAAGCAAATGAATAAGAGATGGATAGCCATAACAATGCTTTTTTTTTCTTGCATTAATGGTGATAAATGTATTACTTTGCTGCCTGTTTAACCAAAACTTGAAAATTATGTCTGATATTGCAGCAAGAGTAAAATCTATCATCGTTGACAAACTCGGTGTAGATGAAAACGAAGTTACTACGGAGGCCAGCTTCACAAATGATCTGGGTGCTGATTCACTTGACACGGTTGAGTTGATTATGGAGTTTGAAAAGGAATTCAGTATTGCCATTCCTGATGATCAGGCAGAGAAGATCAGCACGGTAGGAGAAGCCATCTCTTACATTGAAAACAATCTGAAATAATTAAACTATTTACTTCATGGAATTGAAGCGGGTAGTAGTGACCGGTTTAGGTTCACTTACTCCGTTGGGCAATACAACCCAGGCATATTGGGATGCGTTGCTCAATGGAGTGAGTGGCGCCGGAATGATTACACAGTTTGATGCGTCGAAATTCAAGACAAGGTTCGCCTGTGAGCTTAAGAATTTTGATCCTACCGATCATTTGGAGCGCAAGGAGGTCAGAAAGATAGACCAGTTTACACAATATGCCCTGGTATCCGCTGCTGAAGCACTCACACATTCAGGTCTTTTAGAATTTCCCTATGACCCTGACAGGGTTGGTGTTATCTGGGCATCAGGAATTGGAGGGTTGCTGACTTTTTATGAAGAGGTAAGGGATTTTGCTCAGGGTGATGGTACACCACGGTTCAATCCTTTTTTCATCCCGAAAATGATTGCTGATATAGCCGGAGGTTACATTTCCATTAAATACAATTTCCGGGGTCCAAATTATACAACGACTTCAGCCTGTGCGTCTTCGGCAAACTCCATCATTGATGCTTACACCTATATCAGGTTAGGGAAAGCAGATGTCTTTGTTACAGGAGGTTCAGAAGCCCCTATCAATCCGGCCGGAGTTGGAGGATTTAATGCCATGCATGCCATTTCCACAAGGAACGATGATCCTGCAACAGGGTCAAGGCCATTCGACAAAGATCGTGATGGATTCGTACTGGGTGAAGGAGGAGGAGCCATCGTCCTGGAAGAACTCGAACATGCAAGGAAAAGGGGTGCCAATATTATCTGTGAAGTTGCAGGAGGCGGTTTATCAGCAGATGCCTATCATATTACTTCTCCGCATCCTGAGGGATATGGTGCTATGATGTGCATGAAAAATGCGCTCAAGGATGCCGGTATGGAGATCACCGATATTGACCATATTAATACGCATGGAACATCTACACCGCTTGGAGATATTGCTGAACCTAAAGCCATTGTAAGTCTGTTTGGGGACCATGCCTACAGGATAAACATCAATTCAACCAAATCCATGACAGGCCACCTGTTGGGGGCTGCCGGTGTTGTTGAAGCTATTGCCTCTATCCTTGCCGTGCAAAATGATCTTATTCCACCCACCATCAACCATTTCACAGATGATCCGGAGATCGATAATAAACTGAATTTCACATTCGGTTCAACCGCTGTGGAACGAAAGGTAAATGTTGCGATCAGTAATACCTTCGGATTTGGTGGGCATAATGCTGCCATCATTTTCAAGAAATACGCAGGGTAGTATTTGAAAAAGCAAATTTTTCAGCGGACTGCAGGGGATCAGGACCTTAATAAACAACTGTCCCTTTATATCAGGAATATTTTCGGGTTCACCCCCGGAAATATTTTTTTATACATGCAGGCTTTCCGTCATAAGTCGGGTGCTTCGGTTGTTAAGGAAGGTGTGAAAGACTCCAATGAAAGGCTTGAATTTCTGGGGGATGCTGTGCTGGGAGTCATTGTGGCTGACTATCTTTTTCAGAAGTTTCCATTCAAAGAGGAGGGTTTCCTCACAGAAACCCGTTCCAAGATTGTTAGCCGTATTGCCCTGAATAAGCTGGCAATGAAACTGGGATTGAGTCAATACCTTGTCACAAGCCCCGAACTCAACCGGCAGGTTGCACCAACTTTACTGGGTGATGCCCTCGAAGCACTCATCGGTGCAATATACCTGGATAAAGGTTTTCTTTTTACTCAAAAGGTCATTATTCGTTATCTTTTTGATATTTATATGGATATCAATGAAATTGTAGAGAAAGAGGTCAATTTTAAAAGCCGTATCATCGAATGGGGACAGCAACATAAAAAGGAAATCTTTTTCAGGATTGCTACGGAAATTCAGCTGAAAAACCATCCGAAGCAATACAGGATTCAGTTACTTGTAGATAAAGAAATGATTGATGAGGCCATTGATTACTCGATCAAAGGTGCCGAACAGAGAGCAGCGGAAAAAGCTTTACTCAGTTTAGGTGTTATTGAGGACTAGGCAGAACAGCACCTTGCATGAGGATGCCTTTGCATCCGAAATATCCTTACCTTTGCGCCTCAATTAAACCAAGTATGATAACTCTTTTCATCGAGTGGAATATTGACCCCCAGGTATTCCCTGGAAGTTCGATCCCGGTACGATGGTACGGCCTCTTGTTCGCTTTGGCATTTGTTTCAGCCTATCTGATCATGAAGCAAATGTTTAAGCGTGAAGGTCTGTCAGTAAAAGCACTGGATGACCTTACCCTTTATGTTGGCATCGCGACAGTGATCGGAGCACGTCTCGGACATTGCCTTTTTTATGAGCCGGAGATTTACCTGAGGGATCCGGTGAGAATACTGAAGATATGGGAGGGGGGACTTGCTTCCCATGGTGCAGCCGTTGGTATTCTGATTGCCTTGTGGCTTTATACCCTGAAGCATAAACATTCCTTAATACGGATACTGGATATGCTATCTGTCGTTGTGCCATTATCAGGTTCTTTTATCAGGTTCGGAAACCTTGCCAACTCAGAGATTTACGGGAAAATCACCACATTACCATGGGGTTTTTATTTCCGTCAATCGCAGCATTTCGCAGACAGGTTGAATGCACGGCACCCTACCCAGATTTATGAGGCCCTATCCTATATTCTGATTACCATTTTGCTCTGGGTGCTTTACAGAAAGGGTTTCAGCAAACGCAAAGGATTTCTTTTCGGACTTTTCCTGGCTCTTTTGTTCACCGTAAGGTTTTTGATAGAATTTGTCAAAGAGCCGCAGGTTGCCTTTGAAAGTGACATGGTTTTGAATATGGGGCAGCTTCTGAGTTTACCTTTTGCTGTTGCGGGGATAATCATTATGGTCTGGAGTTACAGGAAGGTGTTACCTGATGCTGGAACCTTACCCAATCAGGAATCAGATGAATCATCCGTGAAGGATGAGAACGAAAAAGTATGAGAAGATTGATCCGGTTTCTGGTACGTAATATTCCCCGGCCTTTGCTGATACGTTTCAGTTGGGCATTCGGCCGGCTTATGACCCCGTTTTACAAGGGTTCAAAGTATCAATGCCCCGTATGCGGTTTGAAGTTCAAGAAGTTATTGCCCTATGGCAATAAAGGGGCATCCAACCGGCTGTGCCCTTCGTGCCTTTCACTGGAACGGCACCGTCTTCTCTGGCTTTGGTTGCAGCAGAGAACAGATTTTTTTTCTGCTCAATTGAAAGTGTTGCACATCGCACCGGAACAACCTTTCATCAACCGTTTTAAAACTCTTCCATCCCTTGATTATACGACCGCAGACCTGAATTCACCTCTTGCTGATATAAAAATGGACATCCAGCATATGCCGGTAAAAGATAACACTTATGATGTGATCCTATGCAACCATGTACTTGAGCACGTTGAGGATGATCTTCTGGCTATGGCAGAGATATACAGGGTGCTCAGGCCGGGCGGCTGGGCCATTATGCAGGTACCGGTTGACTGGTCCAGGGATGTTACCTACGAAGATGCTTCCATCATCACCCCAGGCGAGCGTGAAAAGCATTTCGGGCAGTATGATCATGTAAGGTATTATGGCACAGACTTTCCTGACAGGTTGAGAAATGTTGGTTTTGAGGTTGACGATGAAGATTTCTTACAGAAGTTCTCAGAAGAGGAAACCGAATACTACCGGTTGCCTGCCCGGGAGATGATCTGGAAGGCAACGAAACCAGGTAAAGAAAGTAAAGAATAACACATTGAATATGGAATATATGAAAACATCGAAAGGAACAGAGTTAATGGATTACAGAATTGCCAATATCAACCTGGCCGACTGGGGCCGGAAGGAGATCGATATCGCGGAAAAGGAGATGCCGGGGCTGATGGCTGTACGCAACAGGTTCAGGGATAGCAAGCCATTGCAGGGTGTCAGGATCACCGGTTCGTTGCATATGACAGTGCAGACAGCGGTGCTGATTGAAACGTTGATTGATTTGGGCGCCCATGTAAGGTGGGCAAGCTGCAATATCTTTTCCACGCAGGATCATGCAGCTGCTGCGGTGGTACGGGACACAGGCGTGTCTGTTTTTGCATGGAAGGGTGAAACCCTGAAAGAATACTGGTGGTGTACACGGATGGCGTTGAGTTTTCCGGACGGGAAAGGGCCTCAGCTTGTGGTTGACGACGGAGGTGATGCCACCCTGATGATCCACCTTGGATACCGTGCAGAACAAAATCCTGATATTTTAAGAGGCCAGGGCGCCTCTGCTGATGAAGCAGCCCTTCTGCACCAGTTGCAGGCAATTTATGTGGAAGATTCCACAAAGTGGCAACGTGTCGCAAAAGAATGGAAAGGGGTTTCAGAGGAAACAACCACAGGGGTGCACAGGTTGTACCAGATGTTTGAAAAGCGTGAGTTGCTTGTTCCCGCTATGAATGTCAATGATTCGGTTACCAAATCAAAATTTGATAATCTCTACGGATGTCGTGAGTCATTGGCTGATGGGATCAAAAGAGCCACTGATGTGATGATCGCAGGGAAGGTGGTGGTTGTGCTCGGCTATGGTGATGTTGGGAAAGGGTGTGCCAGGTCAATGCGTTCCTATGGGGCAAGGGTCATTGTCACCGAAATCGACCCGATATGCGCATTGCAGGCAGCTATGGAGGGCTTTCAGGTGACCACACTGGAGGATGCACTTTCTGAAGGGAACATTTTTGTAACAACTACGGGCAACAAGGATGTCATCACCGCTGAACATATGGCAGCCATGAAGGATGAATCCATCATCTGCAACATTGGCCATTTTGATAATGAAATCCAGGTAAATAAACTCGAACATTGGCCTGGCATTGTGAAGATCAATATCAAACCCCAGGTTGACAAGTATAGCTATCCTGATGGTCATTCCATATACCTTCTTGCCGAAGGGCGCCTCGTAAACCTTGGTTGTGCCACTGGCCATCCGTCATTTGTGATGAGTAATTCATTTACCAACCAGGTACTGGCGCAACTCGACCTGTGGGCAAACAGGGAGAGATACAGTAAAGGCGTCTACCGGCTTTCAAAGAGCCTTGATGAAGAGGTGGCCCGGCTCCATCTGGAACAACTTGGTGTCAAACTCACCCGATTGACTCCGGAACAGGCGGATTATTTAGGTGTGCCGGTAGAAGGGCCTTATAAGCCGGAACACTACCGCTATTGACCTGCACATTTTCCATCCTGCAATACCGGATCGAAAATATCCGGTTCATTGTTTTGCTATTGTTGGAGGCTTTGTACTTTTGTGTACATGGTTCTAAATCTCCTTATCCATGAGCTTGACCATTAAACGGTTGATATTTAATGCATTTCAGGTAAATACCTATATGGTATTTCATGAGAACGGGGAATGTATCGTTATAGATCCTGCCTGTTATACACCCAGTGAACAGGAGGAGCTTTCAGGCTTTATATCTGACAAGCAACTGGTGGTGAAATATTGCATCAACACCCATAGTCATATAGACCACATTTTAGGGAACGGGTACATTTTTAAAAGTTATGGGGTCAGGCCCATGATCCATCAGCTTGGGATGCTTTTTTACGATCATATCGTTACCCATGCGAACACCTTCGGATTCGAGATTGACCAGGTAATTCATCCGGAAGCTTTTCTGGATGACGGACAGGATATTATGCTTGGGGAAAGCTTGCTGAAGGTGGTATATACGCCAGGTCATGCAGAAGGCAGTATATGTCTCATTTCGGAAGAGAAACGCTGGATCATCACCGGGGATCTTCTTTTCCGGGCCAGTATCGGACGGACAGACCTTCCTTCGGGCAACCTTGAAAAACTCTTAAGTTCTATCAGAAGAAAAATATTCCTGTATGATGATGATTTCATCATTTACCCCGGGCATGGTGAAGCGACTACCATAGGGTATGAGCGAAAGAACAATCCTTATTTGTAAGGGTTTTCTGCAAGCAATGCATTTGCTGCGCTGACAATTTTTTCCGGGGGTATCTTCTGCATGCAATCAAAATGCTTTTTCGGGCATTTCCTGAATCCGAGTTTACTGCAGGGTCTGCAGGGAACGAAGGGAGCCTCAAGGATCCGGCTGTGTTGTTGTATCAATGGTGGCAAATAGGGGTACATGCCGAAATCAGTGACGGTGTTGCCCCAGATACTGATGGTTTTTTTCCTGAAAGCGGCTGCAATATGCATCAGGCCGGTATCATTCGTGATGACCAGGGAGGCCTGTGCCACCACGGAAGCAGATTCATGAAGGGATAATCTGCCACAAGCGTTAAACGGTTTGTGCAGGTTGGTATTCATACAGATTTCTGCAGCAAATTCTGTATCTTCCTCTCCACCAAGCAGGACAACCGGCAGGCTGAGAGCATTGATCACATCTGCTGCCAATCCGGCGGGGTAACGTTTTGTGGTATATCGCCCGCCTATCACAAAAGCGATGTAATTACCCATAAAATCAGACGGTAGTATATGGATTACCGGATGTGGGTTGGGAGGCAGAAAATAATCCAATCCCTGGTCATCATTGACCACCCCTAAACCCTTTACCGTCTCAAGATACCGGTCAACGAGATGCTTTTTTGGTAACAGATTCCATTTGAAGTTTACCAGGAGGTATTTCCGGACATTCAGTTTGTGAAATGAAACATACGGCCGCAGCAGAAGAGCTTTAAGTACCGATGTACGTAAATTCCGGTGGAGATCCACAACAAGATCATACCGGTTCCTGCGCAGTAAAGGGATGACCTCATGCACACTTTTTCGGATGGTGATCAGTTGATCTATATAGGGATTGTTGTCCAGAAGTTCGCTGAAGTGCAGGAAGGTAAGATAATGTACTTCAGCATGGGTTTGGGTTTTCAGGCAACGGATAACCGGGGTTGTGAGTACAATGTCACCAATGGAACTGAACCTGACAATGAGGATCTTCATGCAGTGGGGTGGGCGATTCTCTTAAAACCAACAGGGTATTTCGCCTATTTTTTAACTTCGAAGTGCTCCTCGATTACATCGGTATCTACAGTCCTCTTCCACCATAATTGTTTGTTGGTCAGGCGAAGGATATAGTAAGCATCAGCATCAGGTGAATTCGTGTAGGTAAGGAATGCCTCGGTTTTATCATCACTGAATTCCCAGGTCCCGGGAGTTTCCACTGCGTTATAAACTTTTTTAAAACTCCCGTTTTTGTCAAATTTATAACCGTAATCCTCAGGATAGAACGAGGTTGTGTTTTCCCCATTGTTGATCACTTCGACAACTGTCCAGTGTCCGTCGAGTCTTGAGGCTTTAGTTCTCAGGCTGATCCAGGGGCCTTCATCATAGGTGCAGGAAAAGGTCGAAAGGATGAACCCGGCTACAATCCACAGATACAATGTTCTTTTCATGGTCATGGTATTTGAGGTGATTTAATGCACAAAAATAATCAATAATTGAAGCGGAAAAGATATTTTTGCCTGATGATTTTAGCTGATACACACACTCATCTGTACCTTGAAGATTTTGATGCTGACCGGGAGGCAATGGTAGCACGTGCCCTGGCTACTGGAGTAAAGTATCTGTTTTTACCGAATATTGATAGAAGTAGTGTTACCAGGATGCTTAACATGGCCAGAGCCTGGCCCGGCATCTGTTTCCCGATGGCGGGGCTCCATCCGACCTCCGTGAAAGATGACTATCAGCAGCAACTTGAGCAGGTTGGGCAACTGATGGATCAGGAGATGATTACAGGTATTGGCGAGTGCGGCCTTGATATGTATTGGGATAAAAGTCGCTTCCATGCCCAGAGGGAGGCATTTATTGCACAATTAAAGTGGGCACGGGAAAGGGACATGGCCGTCTCGGTGCATATCCGTGATGCCTTCCATGAGGTGTTTGAGGTGTTAAAAAGCTTTGGCAAGAGCCGCTTCAAAGGTGTTTTTCATTGTTTTACCGGTGGCCTGGAAGAGGCGGAAACAGCATTGTCGTATGGTTTTATATTAGGGATCGGAGGTGTCGTAACCTTCAGGAATTCCTCCATACAGTCTGTATTGAAGCAATTATCGGTTGAAGATGTAGTGCTTGAATCGGATGCCCCTTTCCTTGCACCGGTTCCATACAGGGGTAAGAGAAACGAACCTTCCTATATCCCATTGATTGCTGACAAGCTGGCAGGGATATGGGATATCAGTGTTGACAGTGTTGCGGAAGCAACCACCCACAATGCTTTACAACTGTTTAAAACAGATTTTACATGAAAGGAATAACTTCGATATTGGTGATCTATACCGGAGGAACCATAGGCATGGTAAAGGATCCGGTAACCAATGCCCTGACACCGCTGGATTTTGATCAGCTATATCAGTATATTCCCATCCTTTCCTCTTTCCCATTCAGGATAGAAACCATCTCATTTGATCCGATCATTGATTCATCGGATATGAATCCGGCTTTCTGGATTCGCCTGGCCTCTATTATCGGGGAGCAATACGATCAGTTTGACGGATTTGTAATTCTTCATGGATCGGATACGATGGCCTATACTGCCTCTATGCTCAGTTTCATGCTTGAAAACCTCAACAAGGCGATCGTCCTGACAGGTTCCCAGTTGCCGTTGGGGATGCTTCGTACCGATGGAAGGGAAAATTTCATCACAGCCATTGAGATAGCGGCCTCGTTGAAAGATGGCATTTCTATGGTGCCGGAGGTCTGTATTTATTTTGAGAACCGGCTTTATCGTGGTAACCGGACTACCAAGCTGCACGCAGAGGATTTCAAGGCATTTTATTCGGGCAACTTTCCTTTCCTGGCGGAAGCCGGCGTCCATCTGAAATTCAATCATCCATTGATCAGAAAACCCAATTTCAAAAAGCTTAAGGTTTTTCTGAACCTATCCACAGATCTGGCACTGTTGAAGCTTTATCCGGGGATTACCCTTCAGGCAGTTGAAGCTGTGCTGAGCATCAGGGGCCTCCGTGCAGTCATTCTTGAGACGTTCGGGACGGGGAATGCGCCTACGGAACCATGGTTTCTGGATGTACTCAGGGATGCGGCAGCAAGGGAAATTATCCTGTACAATGTGACACAATGCAAGGCCGGCGGCGTTGAAGCAGGCCGGTATCATACAAGCACAGAGCTTGTTTCAATGGGGGTGGTAAGTGGTTACGATATCACAACGGAAAGTGCTATTGCAAAACTAATGTATCTTTTAGGGCGATATCATGACAACGAAAGGGTGAAATCACTGCTGCCGATTTCCCTTCGTGGAGAAATAACGCCCGGAAACAACATATCCCCAAAAAATATCTGATCAGGGTACCGGAATCTTGCTATTTACCACCGTTGGCTGATTGGCTTTCCCATAAGGATAATGTAGCGGGAAGTTTTCCGTTCAGCCTATAAAGTTCTATTATCTTATTGTTCTAAAGCGTTATGAAAAAATAAAATGAACTGTTGTAAGAACTTTTTTTTGTAATTTAGCGCCGCTTTATAGGAGGGAGAAGCACGTTCTGAGACAGCGAACAGGAGAGATGGCCGAGTGGTCGAAGGCGCGCGCCTGGAAAGTGCGTATACTCCAAAAGGGTATCGAGGGTTCGAATCCCTCTCTCTCCGCAAAAAAAGGATGATCATTTTTTAATAAATAAACCTTATTATCAGATATTTAAAATGGTACAGGTTTCTTCGGAGGATTTGTTTTAAACATGAAGATACAGGTGCCATATAAGATTAACAAAAAAAACAACGACGCATGAAAAAACTGTTTGCTTTTATGGTTATCGCTGCGCTTATGGGTTTTGGCATCACGAATCTTCAGGCACAGGATCCAGCGGAAACCGCAAATGTTGAAGCCACTACTATTGACACAGCCGCAGTTGAAGAGGCCCCGGTGGCTGCTGTTTCAGAGGAGGAAGAGGTGGTTACGAAGGGTTTTCATCAGGTATTGAAAGAAAAGTTCATTGAAGGAAGCCCTGGATTTATGGCCATTGTGCTCCTGGCACTGGTATTGGGTCTAGCCCTTTCCATTGAACGTATTATCTATCTCAACCTTGCCACAACCAATACACAGAAGCTATTGCTTAACGTTGAGGAAGCCCTCGACAAGAAGGGTATCGCAGGCGCCAAGGAGTTATGCAAGAACACACCTGGTCCCGTGGCAAGCATTTTCTATCAGGGCCTTGATAGGTATAGCGAAGGCCTTGATGTGGTTGAAAAATCTATTGTATCCTATGGCAGTGTGATTATGGGACGCCTCGAAAAGAACGTCTCCTGGATATCCCTTTTTATTGCCATGGCCCCTATGTTAGGGTTTATGGGTACTGTGATCGGTATGATTGGCGCTTTTGATGCCATTGAAAAAGCTGGAGACATTTCCCCGCAGATCGTTGCCAATGGTATTAAAGTGGCTCTCCTTACCACAGTTTTTGGTCTTATCGTAGCCATGATCCTTCAGGTTTTCTATAATTATATCATCAGTAAGATTGATAGCCTGGTAAACGATATGGAAGATAGTTCCATCTCCTTCATGGATATCCTGGTGAAGTACCAAACAAAGAACCGATAATTGATTTCACAGTGCAGTACTGCAGCAGATTTAGCCCCTGCTGTACGTTGGCCAATAAAAAAACAAACCATGAGAAATATCATCGCATTAGCCTCCAAAGTACTGACCGTCGTCATCATTGCATTTGCCGTCATTTTCACCGCTATTCTCCTGGTAAAATCGGACAATGACATGTCAAGGAATTTCACCAGGGCATTTGATGAAATCGGTCTTACATTGGATATTTTCACCATTGGCACTTACATCATCGCAGGATTGACATTGCTACTGGTGATAGGTTTTTCTATAATGAACCTGTTTGTGAAACCCAAGTCCGCCATCAACGCCCTGATCGGAGTTGCAGCCCTGGTGGTCATTGTTATTGTTTCGTATTTGCTGTCATCCCCGTATATCGATCCGAAGTTTAAACTGGACATTGCTGAAAATGTAAATGTGACCGATGCCCTGTCAAAACAGGTAGGTGCAGGGCTGATTGCCACTTATATCCTGGCAGCATTGTCAGTGCTGGTAATCATTTATACATGGATCAGTAAACTTATTAAAGGTTAAAAAACATCAAGTTATGGCAAGACCAGTGAGTCCGATAAATGCAGGTTCGATGGCGGATATTGCCTTCCTGCTGCTGATCTTTTTCCTGGTTACCACCACCATGGATGTAAACCAGGGGATCACCAGGCTGTTGCCACCGTTGTTGGACGATACAAGCAAACCTCCTGAAATTAAGAAGCGTAATGTGCTGATCGTTTTGGTCAATGCAGCCGATCAGTTGCTTGTAAACAATAAGTTCATGGAAATAGGGGATCTTCGTTCTGAAGCAGTTGAGTTCTTTACAAATCCAAACCAGAGTGATGAACTGCCTGAAATGGAACTTTTATCAGAAAAGGTTCAGAAGGCGAAAGAGGGGGGGGATACAGCAAGGTATAACTTATTGAAGCGAACGCTGGATGTGCTTGGTGAGGATGTGAATGTTTCAAAAGGGGTGATTTCCCTCCAGAACGATCGTGGTACCTCTTACAAGATGTACATTCAGGTGCAGGATGAGTTAGCACGAGCCATCAGTGAAATCAGAAACGATTTATCCTTGAGGCTCTGGGGTGTTCGTTTTACCGACATGAAAGAGGAGACGGATGCTGACAGGATACAGGCAGTGCAGACAGTTGTACCGGCAGCGATCTCTGAAGCAGAACCCAAAAACATTGGAGGGAAGTGATATGGCAAAGTTTAGAAAGAAAAAAAATGCCGATCAGCCGAGCATCAACACCTCTTCGTTGCCCGATATTATCTTTATGCTCCTTTTCTTTTTCATGGTATCTACCACTATGCGTGAGGTGAACCTCTACGTTAAACTGAAGGCACCCGAAGCCTATGAAATCCAGAAACTGGAGAAGACTAGCCCGGTAAGTTACATCTATGTGGGGAAACCCGTTCAGGCATCCCTTTTTGGTACCGATGACCGTTTCCAATGCAACGATCAGTTCAGGGATATTGATGAAATTGCTGAATGGGTGATCCAGGAACGCCAGATCCTTCCTGAGGAAAAGAAGAACAAAATGACCGTTGCACTGAAGGTGAACGAAACCACCCACATGGGGCTGGTGACCGATATCAAACAGGAGCTAAGAAAAGCCCAGGCTTACAAAATCAATTATACAACACGTAAAAAGGAGAAATAAACTCTTACTGCAAGACACAAAGGAGGGCAACCAAAACGGACTGCCCTTTTTTTATTTCTGAAAATCTGCAGTATGATCCGATCGTTTCTGCTGTTCATAATACCAGATAAAAAAGCAGATGGTTGCGGTGAAAATGGCGCTCAGCACCACGGCTAATCCTTCCGTGTCGTGTCCGAACTCTTCATACCCTGTTCCCAGGAGGCCTCGCCGGTTGAGGAATTCTATCACGACAGCAGCCCCATTGTTAAAGAAATGGGCCAGGACAGGTACCCACAGGTTACCGGACCATACCATCAGGTAACCGAACAGCAGGCCGAGCAGCAGACGAGGGATAAAACCGTGAAACTGGAAATGAAAGAAGCTGAATAGGATCGCTGCAACAAAGACCCCCAGGTGTACATTCCTGAACCCTTTTATCAGGTATGACTGGATAACACCACGGAAAAAGAGCTCCTCCCCGATAGCGGGGATGATTGCCACCATGCAGAGGTTAAGGATGAAACGCCCTGTTCCGGAATCATTGAAGAAGATCCTGACGATGGCATTTGCATTCTCTTCAGCGCGCTCCAGGGCCAACGGAAGCGGAATGGCCATGTTGATCCCGGTTAGCCAGGCAATCAGGGGTAGCACCAGTACAATCATGGCGAAGGTCATCAACAGCGTATAAGCTTTAGGGATATCTGTGAGTGCAAGGGAGGAGTAAGCCCTGCTGCCACGAAGCAACACCATGAACAGTATGGGCGGTATGACAAACAAGCCAATCTGTGAGGTGATCTGTGAAATGGCAAGGACCGGGATCAGGGAGGGGGATAATGTGGCAATTTCCTCTGTTTCCGTCGGAGAGGCAAGTAACTGCATGGCTTCCCGGTATGCCGGAAAACCGTAAGCCAGGATGGAGATCAATTGCCCGGTGAAAGTGAACAGGATCATGGAGCCGGCTGTGAGTATACCGAAAAATAACAACTGTATCCAGATGTTTTGAGTTGCCAGAATCCTGAAATAGCGAATCATCGGTTGGGAGTGATACAAAATGAGTCAGCAAATGTAGTTAAAACTCGTCATCCCACCTTTTCCTATCTTTGCATGGTTATGCTTAAGATCGGCCACGTCATCGTTACGGGGTTCCCGGTTCTGATGGCCCCGATGGAGGACATCAGCGACCCCCCTTTCAGGAAAATCTGTAAAAGGTTCGGCCCGGACATCATGTTTACGGAGTTTATTTCGTCCGACGGATTGGTACGTGATGCTGTGAAGAGCCTGCAGAAGCTGGATTTTGTCGACGAGGAAAGACCGGTAGGCATTCAGATCTTTGGCAACAACGCAGCGAGTATGGCAGAGGCAACCCGGATTGCCACCCAGGCCGGCCCCGACCTGATCGATATTAACTTCGGTTGCCCGGTGAGGAAGGTTGCCATGAAAGGTGGCGGGGCAGGATTGCTGAACGATATCCCGAAGATGGTAGAGATCACACGGGCGGTGGTCCGTAACACCCACCTGCCGGTAACGGTGAAAACGAGACTGGGGTGGGATGAAGATCATAAGGATATTGTGGATATTGCCTTACGGCTTCAGCATGAAGGCATTTGTGCAATTACCATCCATGGCCGGACGCGGGCGCAGCTTTATCACGGCAAGGCCGACTGGACCCTCATCGGAAAGGTGAAAAAGCATCCCGCCATCCATATCCCGGTGATCGGCAACGGCGATATCACTTCCGGACCCGTGGCGGTGGATATGCAAAGGCGGTATGGTGTGGATGGGGTGATGGTAGGTCGTGCCATGATCGGTAATCCCTGGATATTCCGGGAGATCAAACATTTCGCTGCTACCGGGAAGATGCCTGAAAAACCAACATTGAAGGAGGTGATTGCTGTATGCAAAGAACATATACAAGCTTCGGCAGAATGGAAAGGTGAGCGGGCAGCCATCCTTGAGATGCGTCAGCATTATGGTCATTATTTCAAAGGATTGCCCGGAATTAAGGAGTTCAGGGGGGTACTGATGACCGCCGGCTCCCTCAAGGAGGTGAACCACCTGCTGGATCACCATCAAGAGTTTATTTTATGAAAAAAAGCATATAACCGAATTATAATATCCAACCATGCTCATCAACAACCGGCATTACCATTCCATCTGGCTGCATCCTGACCAACCGGGGATCATACAGACCTTTGACCAGCGGAAGCTGCCATTTAAGGTTGAGATTGTTAACCTGAGGACACCGGAGGAAGCTTTTAACGCGATCTGTTCGATGCTGGTAAGGGGGGCGCCACTGATTGGGGCTACAGGGGCTTTCGGGTTGTACCTGGCAGCCATAGAGGCTGCTTCCATGAACAGCCAGGATACCCTTGATCACCTCCGGCGCTGGAAGGAACGGCTTTCCGGCGCACGCCCCACCGCAGTGAACCTGCAATGGGCGCTTGACAGGGTATCCAGCAGGATGATACAAGGGGGATCCGGGGAGGAGATCATCAGGCTGGCACTTGCTGAGGTACAAGCAATCCTGGCGGAGGAGATCAGCATGTCGAAACGGATCGGTGAACATGGCCTTGCGCTGATCAGGGATATAAGCCGGAAGAAAGGGGGAAAGCCGGTTAACATCCTTACCCATTGCAACGCCGGCTGGATCGCATGCATCGACTTCGGCACTGCCACGGCGCCCATATACCTGGCGCAGGAGGAGGGAATCCCGGTGCATGTGTGGGTGGACGAGACCCGTCCGAGGAACCAGGGGGCACGCATCACCGCCTGGGAGATGAGCGAAAACGGCATCCCCCATCATCTTATTACCGACAACGCCGGAGGCCATCTCATGCAGCAAGGTATGGTGGATATGGTAATCGTCGGAACAGACCGTACCACAAGACATGGTGACGTGGCCAACAAGATTGGCACATACCTCAAAGCGCTGGCGGCACGCGATAATAACATTCCGTTTTACGTAGCGCTTCCTTCATCATCGGTCGACTGGAATATCCGAGACGGGATCAGGGAGATCCCGATCGAAGAGCGAAACGGGGATGAGGTGCTGTATACTGAAGGATGGGATGGAAAAAAGATCCTTCCCGTGCGGATCACTGATATAAAAACAGGGGCCGTTAACCATGGTTTTGATGTGACACCGGCACGCCTTGTCACCGGACTGATCACGGAGCAAGGCATCTGCGAGGCGTCTGAAAAAGGGCTGCTGGGATTGTTCCCGGAGTGTAGATAGGTTCAGCAGCACCCTAACCTCAGCTCTTCTGGGGAAAAGGATGTAAACCATCAGAAAAAACGAAAAACAATGAATAACCAGCGGCAAAACAATCCCTTGGAAGAGGGCTATATCAAATTCAAGTGTCATTGGATGGAAGCGCAGGCGGCCATCCCTGCGGAGCTTTTCCTGAAAGTCAATACAGCACGGAGAATGATGGTTGACCAGGGACTGATAGGCTGTTATGAGAACGGTGTAGGATTCGGCAACATCAGCATCCGGGATGAAATGGAACCTGAGAAGTTTTATATCACAGGATCTGCAACAGGTTATATTGCCGATGCTACGGAAAGGGAATACACCCATGTGGTGGGATGGGACATTGATGCCAATACCTTGTGGTGCAACGGACCGGTGAAGGCCTCCTCGGAGTCAATGTCGCATGCAGTGATCTATGAAATCTTGCCGTTGGTGCAATGTGTCATCCATATTCACAATATGGCAATGTGGCAGAAAGCCATAGGGATATTACCCTGTACCCCTGAAGATCTAACCTATGGCACACCGGAGATGGCACGCGCTATCGAAGCTTTGATACGGGAGCAGGGATTGCCCGGAAAGGGCATCCTGGCAATGAAAGGGCATGAGGAGGGAATCATTGCGTTTGGAAATACGGTAGGGGAGGCCTTGCAGATGCTGCATTTTTAGTTCATTCAAACCATTTTTATCAGAAAAGTATGGGTAAGGAGCAATGAAAATATAAAACATTATGTTCAATTTATATCCTGTTAAGCACTGATGAACCATGTATCTGATCAGGAAAAGCAATCTGCTTTTAGTCTGCTGTCATATGATATCAATGCTTTTTTCTTTGTGAGCAAAAGAAGATCAGGATCAAAAAACACCAGACCCTGAAAAGGATAAGAAGAAGTTCACCGGTACTGCAATAATGGTGATCAGGTATTATGTCTTTAATCCTAATAATAGTCAGGATTAATTCGTTAAAGAGAAGACTTACACCTATCCGGTTTTTGTTTTCATGAACCCGCTCCTTTCCAAAGAGGGCATTACTGAGAGTAATCCGTTTAATCTGCAGATCTATCCTGACCGTTCAGCCAATCCTGATGAAGAGGGGCACCCGGATATCAGTTCTGCAGTGTTTGTAACGGGTTCATTTGGTGAAGTGTTGCTGCAATACTCGGGCGAACCTTTAACTGATATAACTCCTGAGCAGTTTGATCTCCCCGGCCCAGATATCCTCGTTGGGGGTTTCCAGGATCAATGGCATATCATCAAACCGGGGATCGTTCATGATTCTTTTAAACAGGCCGGTGCCCAATGTGCCTTTACCCAGGCTGTCGTGCCGGTCGACCCTTGATCCGTAAGCTTTTTTCGAATCATTGATATGCATCCCTTTGAGGTACGAAAAACCGATCACCTCATCGAAATGCTTAAATGTAGTATTATATCCTTCTTCGGTAACAATATCATATCCGGCTGAATAGGAATGGCAGGTATCAATACATACCCCTACCCGGTTTTTATCTTCGACATGATCAATGATGAACCGGATTTGTTCAAAAGTATGCCCCAGGTTGGATCCTTGTCCGGCGGTATTCTCAATCACTGCGGTTACTCCTTTGGTTTTATCCAGCGTAATATTAATTGATTCCGCAATGATTTTCAGGCATTCTTCTTCGGAAATTTTCTGCAGATGACTTCCAGGGTGGAAATTGATCCGGTCAAGCCCCAGTTGTTCACAACGTTGCATCTCATCGAGAAAAGCTGTCCTGGATTTTTCAAGCCCCTCTTTTTCGGGATGGCCGAGGTTGATGAGGTAGCTATCGTGTGGAAGAATCTGAAATGGCTGAAAATCATGCTTCTCACATAGATTGCGGAACTTACCAATGGTTTCTTTGTCCAGGGGTTTACTATACCATTGTTTCTGGTTCCTGGTGAACAGCGCAAATGCATTGGCATTCAGATTCACTGCATTAATAACTGCATTTTCCACTCCTCCGGAAGCGCTGACATGTGGCCCGATGTATTTCATAATATAAAGATTTCTCTTTTTACAGACATCAAAGGAACGAAAATTTTGTAACTTTGCCCTCTTCAAATCTGATGTTCGGGATGTAGCGCAGCCCGGTAGCGCGCTTCGTTCGGGACGAAGAGGCCGGAGGTTCGAATCCTCTCATCCCGACATTCAAAAAGCCCCCGCGTAAGCGGGGTTTTTTATGTCCTGAAGACGCAAAAACTTGTTTTTGCAATTAAAAGGGCATAAAAAAACGGTGGCGAACGAAGTGAGCCGGGCTTTTTAAATGAATCTTCCCCCCTAGGATCACCTAAGGTAATCCTCTCATCTCTGCCACGAATACACGAATTTAGATTCACATGAGCGAATTCATTCGTGCATTCGAGGCGATAAGAATAAGCCAAAAAACCCGCCTCCCCCTAAACAACCAAACATCTAAACTGTAGTGGTCTAAAAATACTGGACAGAAATTTAGTAGTTTTATCATTAAA
>CAZZBS010000002.1:0-158528 GCA_964652685.1 uncultured Lentimicrobiaceae bacterium | reverse complement strand
TTTTTAATTGACCTTTTAGTGTAATTTTGGTCAACTTATTTCAGTCACGGACAGTCCAAACATCGCTAATCAGCAACCACTAATCAGCAATCAGCAATCTTCATTCTCCGATCTCCGCTCTTCCTTCCTTCAGATGGTAAATTCGATGCCGAAGAGGAAATAGTGGTAGGGTTTGCTTTTGAATGGCAGGGCCAGTCCGTAGCCCAGGTTGACAGGGGCAAAATGACGGAACAGATGCACATCGGTGTTTAACTCAAAGCCATGGCTATATTTCATCAGCGTTTCATCATTGTGTGTTCCGATGATAAAATCTTCAAAGAGGCCCAGGGTTAGTCGTTTGACATAGATGACGGGCCCGAGGCTGACATCGGGATACAACAACGGAAACCGGTAAGTCACCGAGAGGGCGAGGGCGTCATCCACCTTCAGCCCAGGGAAGCCACGGGGGGGTGAAATCAGCCGGTTGAAATTCAGGTCTTCACCGCTTATTCGATGCTGTCCTCCCAGGTAGAGGCGCACACCATGATTTCTGACAATGCCCGGAAAGTAACCCAGGAGCCTCACCCCTGTCACACTGCCGGCATCCAGGTTTCCTGCCACCGTGTTCACGAGTGTGACATCGGCCACCTGCCCCCATCTCGGGTATAAGTCTTTTGTTGCCATGCGGCGGAGCCTGTGGATATAAACCTTCCATTGGGTATAGAACAGCCCACCGGACGGGAAATTCTTGTGTGTATTTTCAAGGTGGATAAAACCCAAATAGTTCAGACCGGTTTCGAGGTGCAGGAGACTGTTCCACTGTTTGACAGAAGCGCTGAGCGGAAGCGCCAGGGATAGCCCGGTCCTCTGCATTCCGTAACGGAAATCTTCGATCGCCGTATCACTGCTCCGGTAGTAAGCGTCGGTGTAAACCGCTTCGAAGGTTATCTGCGGCCAGTATCCTTTATAAACAAATGATGTGTATAATTCCCTGTCAAGGGTGTTTATATCATACCTGTACCCTGTCTGAAAAAAGGCAGTACTCAGGGTGTTCTGCGAAAAGATGCTGATGCCGGGCTGCACGGTTGCCCCTTCCGGGTCGATGGCAGCGGGGGCCCAGGAATGAAACCGGAACAGGTGCATGGCTGCCCTGTACCTGCGTGAGGTATAACAGGTATCACACATCCCTGCCAGTGAAGGTGCCTCCTCCGGTCGCCTTTCCAGCTTTGCGGCATGGACAAACCCGGTGGAGTGGGTGAGCCAGTCAGTCCGCTCCATGAGGAAATCCCCCGGCGACACCCTGCAAATGGCCATCCCCTCCGGGCTCACCTCCGAATAATACAGATTCCCCTCCTTGTCAGCAAAAGGGTGCATCGCCCCGAAACGTGACCTTGTAATCCTGTAGTTGGACTGTTCCTCCGGAACATACATGAAGATGTCATTAACGGCATCGAAGGCTGCCTGGAACAGTATGTTATCACCTGATCCACGGGGATAATCAATGTTGACCCAGGTATAGGGTGACTGTCGCACCGGTTCCCCTTTCCCGTCCCATGCATAAAACGCTTTCCCTTGCCGGTCAATCCCTGTAAACAGCACACAGCCCTTCTCCCTCCAGAAGCTCAGGTGGGTTGCCTGCATCCCGCCAGGAAGCCTCATTTCAGAGATAGGATTTCCATCCGGGGACAATCTGACCAGGGTATGATGATGGGTCTCTTCATAGCGGACGGCATAGACCTCCCGGGATGCCGGATCCGCCGCCGGCGAGAAAAGCCGTTGTCCTGAGGAGAATTGTTTGTGTCTTTTCTGCTGAAGATCATAATACCAGAGATCGCCATACTGGACATTGGGCCATCGGGGGTGCCGGGCAAAGGCAGCGTACCAAATCCTGTCGCCCGACAGGCTGTAACCCGATTCCAGCGTATAACCAGGACAGAAAAGCACCTGCTCTTTGCCTGAGGAACCGGTTCTCACCATGGAGGTGATATCCCTGAGAGAAGTTCGTTCCGCGATAATGGTTCCATCATCACACACCAGGGGATGGCGGTATCTCACCCAGTCAGATCCCTCCACCATGGTCACCACACTTTCGTCCGATTGCCGGAAACGGTCGGAAATCCTCCACTTGAGGGAAATATCCTCCATAGCTTTCCTGTAAAACCGGGTTTTGCTCAATCCGGTGTATTTCTTCAGGGCCGTATTGAAAACAACAGGATTATAGGGATGCCTGGCTACATAACGGTAGATGGAGTCCCACAGATGCGGGCCGTATTGCTCCTTCCCGAAAGCTACCAACTGATAACCCAGCTCATAATGGTTGGCGGTCAGATCCTTGTAAGAACCCAGATAGGCTTTGTCGTATGAATATGGGCCTTCACCCACCAGCCGTGTACGTGTGAGTTGTTCAAATCCGGCATCCCTGCCCCGGCCTGCGTTGGAGTATCGGGTTTCGTTCAGCACGGCATCCCCTTCAATCACCCAGAAGGGGACATAGATCCCGAAAACACCGGCAGCAATATGTTCCCCAAAGATCCTGGCCAGCACCCCGGTGGCACCCTGGTACATCTGGCTGAACTGGAACCAGTGGGTGGATTCATGGATGGAAAGCTGCTCCAGCCAGTCGTGTGCGTAGTTGTCGGGGGGAGGTACAGTAAATAGCTCCATCCTGGAAGGGGCCCAGCCTACAAAGGCGTTGGAAACGCTTTTCCGGTTGTGCAGCACGATGGGGATCCTCCGCAATGGCTTTGTATATCCCTGTTGCATCATGGGCAGGATGGTATCGAGATACACAGCAAGCTGCCGGGCAGGGGTTTCCATCTTTTCAGGGAAGAGGATGTTAAAGCGTTGGGTACTGATCACCCTCCAGCGGGTGGTTGCAGGTTCATGCCCCCCGTCATAGTACTGGGCTGCAGCAGGGTGTGTCTGTCCTGCAGCAACAATAAGCAACAATGCGATAACCGGGGCTTTCAGGTTCATACAGATATCCTGGGGGATTGCTTCACTGCAAACTTAACCCTTTTTTCTCTCTGTTGTTTAACACAGAACAAGCAACCGGGACAACAATCCTATTATCTTTGCCCTCACCAGATCCTGACCTGATGAAATCAAGGTTTTTCTTTTTGTGTGTTGCCTGCATGCTCCTCTGGTCGCCCGTTGGCGCACAGGAACAGGATAGCCTGGATCCATGGATGCTTGCCAGGGATATCTTTCACAGGGAATACGGCTATCTGAATACATTAGCAATCCGTGATAACCTCTCCTCCATCTATGACCTGCAGACCTTTCTCAACAGTCTGCTCGTCAGGGCAACGATCGAAGAGGACTATCCGTTGATTGACAGTCTGTCGGCCATTTGCCTGCAGGCAGCCACCATGCTGAGGGAGGTTACGTGGTATCCCCTGGTTTCGTGGAAAAGACAGGATTCGGTCAATCTGGGGCGCTCCTACCGTATGTGGGCCTTCCCGAAGAAGGTGCAGATGGCCAAAGGGAAAGTTTCCATCCGTGAAGAGCATCTTCTTTCGAGCAGCCAGTTTCTTTTCCTGGTGGCACAGACCCTTCGTGCTGGGCTGAATGCCCCACCCGGTCAATACCCCCGGATCGATTCCCTGATCACCCTCTATCCCTCCATCCTGCTGGAACACCATTACCAGCGCTGGATCATCGACACCAGGGCATTCCGGCTTTCGGGCTGGGGATGCATGAAGGGTGTATTCAACCACGGGGAGATGCTTACCATCAAACGCACCAGGAAATTCAGGTTAAAGCCGGTCATCTGCCCGGTGGTTACAGACATCGACCTTTTCATCATCGCAGGTACGGCGCTGATGCTGGATGCAAACCGGGCCGACAGCATCAGGGTCCCCATCGCGCCCCATCACCGCGAGGCATACCGGCAATACCTGAGGGAAGCCGAGAGGCTTCTGGCGCAGCGGATTGAATTCCGGGCCATCAGCACCGGACAGGAGATGGTGGAAGGTTTTGCCTTTGACAACGGTTATTACAGGGATTACAAAGATCACCGGTATGCCCTCTATTCTGCTCCGGAGTTCCCACTAGACAACCTTAAGGTGAAGCCATCGCCGGATGCTGCATGGGATGTGAGCCATGCCCGGAGGTTCATTTTCGTGTTCAACGCCTTGCAACAATCGAAGGAGCAGGCCGGGCTCACCCTGGATTATGAGAGATGCCTGCACGCCCTTGCCCGGCAGTTTTACCATGTGATCTACACCGACACTGTCCGTCACCTGTTTGCCAATTACCTCAATGGTGACAACGGCTGGCACAGGGTGAACTATCATGGTGCCGGTTTCGGGCATCCCCCATACAGCATGTCAAAAGCTGCCCTGGAGGGGGGATGGTTTTTCCTGGGCAGCCGGTATCCCCCTATCGCAGCCCTTGGAAGGGATCTTTTACGTCAGTTCCGTGAAAATCCGGAAATCTATAATCGTTACTATGGCGTAATCTACCGCAATTACCAGCCGGTTTACAGAAGCTTTTCAACCGATCCCGGAGGCAGTGAACGCCTGATGCTGCTGCAGTGGCTTCCAGCCCTTTAAGGAAATCTCACGCTCGCTCTCAACCGCGTAGCAGTGCAACCTTTTTCAGACAGGATTGCAGGATTTACAGGATTGGGGGCAGGATGTCGGTTTTCATTATCGCATGGTTGAAAAATGAATTTCAGCTAAGCGTGCTGAATCAGGAAATCTGCACAGGCATAAATTTTCTCAATATCTCACTGAAAAAGAGTAATTTCCCTTGACTTCAGGTTGGTTTTGTTGTATCTTTATTGTTTCAATTCTTTTCGCACAGTAAAAACCGAACATCCGTAAAATATATCTTCATGAAAACACCCTGTATTTTTTTCTTGGAATGATCACAGTTATCGCATTGGGAATGGCAATGGGCTGTAAAAAAGAAGATGTTAAAGTTAAAAAAGATGACCCTCCTCCGGTGATCAAACCCGATCCTGCTACCGTAACAGACATTGACGGGAATGTGTATAAAACGGTGAGAATAAGACACCAGCTATGGACAGCAGAAAACCTCAGGACTACACGGTTCAGGAACGGAGACGAAATACCGACGACAGATCCGGTGGATAAACCATTAGGTATTACGGCAGGTCAGTTTATCTATCAATGGGTGACCATGTACGACACCAGCTTTCTTGCCGATTACGGTCGTGCCTATACATGGCATGCGGGCAATGACGAGAGAGGATTATGCCCTATTGGCTGGCACACACCCACTGCAGATGAGTACCGGGCACTGATAGAAGCAATCGGGGGAGATTTCACAGCAGGTGAGGGTTATATAGGAGGAAAACTGAAAGCTAAAGGATTCACCTATTGGAATACTCCAAACACAGGAGCCACCAATGAATACGGCTTTAATGCCTATGGTGGTGGATTATGCACCGAATCTGGGAATTGGAGCCATTTTAAAATGGCAGCATTTTTTATTCATTATGATGGAGTCAAAGGTCCTTTTTTCCTAGACCATTACCTTGGCCGTTATTACATTAATGGTACTGCCGGTACGAATTTCGGCGCCCATGATAGGTGCGTGATGGATTAACAAATACTCTTTCAAATGAAAAACATTCATTTCTTCGTGGGAGTTACCATTTTATTTCCATGTATTATCCAATGCTCATGTCGAAAAGAGGATGAACAAAGTGTTAAGGATGCCGATGGTAATAGTTATACTACCGTAAAAATCGGACAGCAGACATGGATGGCGGAGAACCTGAAGACCACCCGGTATAACGACGGAACACCCATAACACTTATTACACATCCTTCAATGTGGTACAATCTTATGGGAACCTATTGCTGGTATGACAATGATATAAGCCATAAGGATTCTTATGGTGCACTTTACAACTGGTATGCGGTTGAAACCGGAAAACTATGTCCCAAAGGCTGGCATGTACCCACCGATGACGAATGGACCATCCTGACCGATTATCTTGGCACAGACAGTGTTGCCGGCGGTATGATGAAAGAAAAAGGTACGGCCCATTGGCGTACCCCTAACAAAGGCGCCACCAACTCCAGTGGATTCACAGCCCTTCCGGGTGGCTACCGCGGCGGCACTACAGGTTATTTCGGTGACATTGGCTACTTTGGTAACTGGTGGTCATCCTCTTCAAGCTTCGCGAATAAAGCTTGGTTAAGAAAAATGTACTACGACAACACCAAAGTGGTTAGATATGACTTATTAAAAACCTACGGGTTCTCGGTTCGTTGCGTGAAAGACAATTGAGGGTGAGGCACCACCTGCGGTAGAAGATAAAAGGCTAAAGGCTAAAGTAAAAAGTAAAAGTTATCTGCCTTCAGTGCATTAGTATTCAATGTATGATAATGGGATTGGGTGGTGTTCGTTTCACTCTCGCTCCCGCTCTCACTCTCGCTCCCAATCCTTTTCCGAAGTTTGTTAAAGGGGTGAACGGAACTATCCTTCCCTTCGAGGGCTGTATCGGTGACCCACTATGTAAGAAACATCACGGCGGGGATGGCTGTGATACCAGGTACCAGGGTTCTGACATGCATGTCGTTGCTGAGGATAAAGGAATGGATCAGCGGTTTGTCGAGTATTTCCTGCAAACCCACCAGGTGCCTTGTATCGGCAGTGGTTACCCTTTGTGACATTTTCACCTCCACTGCCATATAACCGTTCTCCAGTTCAATCAGAAGGTCAACCTCCCTTCCGTCAACAGTTCTCAGGTGGTACAGATCACCCCTGAACCACGGCTGCCGGCTCTGCTTGTATATCTCCCCAATTACTGCGCTTTCAAACTCATTGCCGGAGACATCCCCCTGTTTTCTGAGGATGCCACGTTGAATACCGGGGTCGAGGTAATGCAGTTTCGGACTTTTATTGAGGCGCTTAAGATCATTGCGGGCCCATGGTTTCAACAAAACAACCTGGTAACTTAGTTCAAGGTACTGCAGAAACCTGCGGGCAGTATGCGGAGCTAAGTCGGCCTCCCTGGCCAGGAAAGCATAGTTAACCAGCGACCCGGTTAGCAGTGCCGTGGTTCTCTGCGTCCTGATAAAAGGCTCCAGATTCCTGAACTCAGCCAGATCCCTGATGTCCCTTTCAAGAAAAGTGCGTATATAATGATGAATCCATTCTTGACGCTCCATATCATCCAATGTGTCATCAATGATGGCCGGATAGCCTCCGAAATGCAGATAGTGGTTAAAGGCACTGAGTGCTTTGGCATGCTTTGAATGCAACAGAAATGAAGGTGGCAGGTTGTCAGGTATCTTTCCTTCAACAACCTGCTGAAAAAATGAAGGTGTCAGTATCTCTTCCCAGGACTCTGACATCATCTCCGGGAGCGTAAGTGGAAACACTTCAAAAATGGAACACCGTCCGGCAAGACTCTCCCGTACCTTCTGTAACAGCAGAAACTGACTTGATCCGAGAAGGATATACCTGGGTTCATCAAACTGATCGTACACCGCTTTGATGCTTTCGATCAGCAAAGGCTCTTTTTGTACCTCATCCAGAATGGCATTTGGATATTCGGCAAACCACTGCCTGGAGGTGAGTCTCGCATATTCTCCCCGGGTTATCGGATCTTCGATGGACAGATACTGGTATTCCGGGAAACATTTCCTGGCAAGGGTGGTTTTTCCTGTCTGCCTGGCTCCTGTAAGTACGATGATCCTGCCAAATTTACTCAGACTTTTAGTGATTATAAGCGGATTTAATGCTCTTGATTTCATATTTTAGCGTATTATCGGCGAATGAATGTACAAATATACGCTATTCTTTGCTACAAATAGACAATCGGCACCTGACGAAGATAAATAGTAAAAAAGAACCCTCTATTTCAAGAATAATTAAATCCATCCGCCCTGGAAGCCTATACCAGGGCTTCGAAATACTTCCAGAGCGTTTCGTCAGGTACGGGGGCTGTTACCGTTACGGGCTGTTTGCTTACCGGATGAATGAATTCCAGTCTGCGGGCATGAAGGTGAATGCTCCTGTCAGTGTTCGCCCGGTCATAACCATATTTCACATCCCCTTTGACCGGTGATCCGATCTTTGCCAGCTGCGCCCTGATCTGGTGGTGACGCCCCGTATGCAGTGTCACCTCAAGCAGACTGTAATGATCGCTGCGGTTGATGAGCCGGTAATCCAGTTCCGCCCTTTTCCCCTCTCTGGTCGGATGATCCGATACCCATGACCGTTTTTTCTCCTGGTCCTTCCGCAGATAATGGATCAGTTTTCCTTCCTCCACCGGTGGCATCTGCTTCACCACCGCCCAGTATATTTTGGTAATCGTCCGCTCCTTCAGCATCCCGTTGAGCCGTTCCAGCGCTTTGCTTGTCCTGGCGAACATCACGGCACCACTCACCGGCCGGTCAAGACGGTGGGTCACCCCCAGGAATACCTCCCCGGGTTTGTTGTATTTCTTTTTGATGTAAGACTTAACCATTTCACTCAACGGCTCATCCCCCGTCTCATCCCCCTGTACGATCTGCGAAGGCTTCTTGTTAATGATGATCAGGTGGTTGTCTTCAAAGAGAATGTCGGAGGGGTGAATCATGGTATCATGTAACTGGTTACTGGTATTCCTCTTGCCTCTTGCTCCCGCTTCGCTTCGCTCAGCCGGATGGCGATCGACAATAATTTGGCTTTGCAAGCTCGCCAAATCATGTCGCCTGCCACTCTCGCCTCTCGCCTCTTGCCTCCTAATATTGCTCCCGTTCGTTGGGGAAGTCGAGCCGTTTGACATCGTTGATATAAGCTTGTACGGAGCCGGTGATTTCTGCGTAGAGGTTGTGGTATCGTCTGAGGAAGCGGGGTGAGAATTCCTGGTTGATGCCGAGCATATCATGGATCACGAGCACCTGTCCATCCACCTTCTGTCCGGCTCCGATACCGATGAGGGGTATCCTGAGTTCGGAGGTGACCTGTTCGGCAAGTTTCGCCGGAATTTTTTCGAGCACGATGGCAAAGCAGCCGGCTTCCTCCAGTTTATGGGCGTCGTTCACCAGCCTTTCAGCTTCATCCTGTCGAGTTGCCCTGACGACATAGGTTCCAAACTTATGGATAGACTGGGGTGTGAGTCCCAGGTGTCCCATCACGGGGATGCCGGCTGACAGAATCCGACCAACCGAATCCAGCACCTCCAGCCCTCCTTCCAGTTTCACAGCGTCAGCCCCTGACTCCTTCATGATGCGGATGGCCGTCTGAAGCGCCCGTTTGGAGTTCCCCTGGTAAGTGCCGAAGGGCATATCCACCACCACCAGCGCCCTTGTGACACCTCTTACAACACCCGAGGCATGATAGATCATCTGGTCAAGGGTGATGGGAAGGGTCGTACTGTGCCCTGCCATCACATTGGAGGCAGAATCCCCCACCAGGATCACATCGATCCCTGCTTTATCTATGATGCGGGCCATGGAAAAATCGTAGGAGGTCAGCATGGCGATCTTCTCCCCCTTCAGCTTCATCTCCTGAAGGACGTGGGTAGTTACCTTCGTAACTGAACGGCTAATGGATACAGACATAACTTGATGTTTTACACTGCAAACCTACACCATTTTTTCAATATACCGTTAACTGATCAACAGGTTAACCTACCATAAAAATACCTAACTTTGCCGCTCATACAAACCACAGAAATGAAGAAACCGGCTTTTGTCATTTCCCTTGCGCTGATCGGCCTTACAGGATTCTGGTCCTGCAACAATGAACTGGATGTCAATGACAACTGGAAAGAGATACCTGTCCTGTACGGCCTTCTCGATCCACTGGATAGTGTACATATCATCAAAGTGACCAAGGCATTCCTGGGCGATGGCAACGCCCTTTATATGGCACAGATCCCCGATTCAAGCTATTATGGCGACGAAATGATCATCACCCTGGTGGATATTGCCCCTGACGGCAGCCACATAGGATGGAAGGCATTCGACACCATGTGGGTCCACAACAAACAACCTGGTGAATTTTTTGGCGGCGATCAGAAACTTTACAGGGTGGCTTATGACCTGAAGATGGATCACAACTATATGGTAACCCTCAACAACACTAAAACAGGTCATTTCTCATCAGCTGTTACCTCACTGGTGAACCCGATCAGCATCACGAAGCCGCGCGGTGGACAGAAGTACTTCTCCTTTGTCAGCACAGCCGAGACCCAGGCGGAGTTCTCCGCATCAACCAACGGGAGGGTCTATCAGCTCGTTATCCGGCTGCATTACAAGGAGGTAGATCTTATCACACATGATACCACCAGCAAGTTTATTGATTGGGTCTTCCCCAATAAAAAAGCCTCCACCCTGACAGGGAATGAGAAGATCACCTATTCATTCCCCGGTAGCGGATTTTACGCCAATATCAGTGCTAAGGTAAAGAAGGATGAAGATGTTAAAAGAGTTCCCGGCAAAGTGGATTTCATTGCCTATGCCGGGGGTGACGACTTAAGCACCTACATTGACATCACCTCTCCCATTAATTCGATCGTGCTGGAAAGGCCCGAATATAGTAATGTCACCAACAATGGCATCGGCATCCTGTCGAGCCGCACCTCCGCCGTTCGAAGCTGCGAGATGACCCCTGCTTCCATTGATTCCCTGGTTAACGGCAGCCGCACCTATGAACTGGGTTTTGTGTTTCCAACACCCTAGGAAAGGCTAAAGGCTAAAGGCTAAAGTAAAAAGTAAAAAGTATGGCCTTGTTTGAACCAGGTTGATTTTCCGCAACTGTGGTTAGTTTTGGGTTTTCATGGTTGATCGTTCCCTGACTTTTTGTCACGTTTGGGGAGGTGGCATAATGGTTGACAGCCTGACAGGCCTGAAAAATATAGTATTATATTAAAAACAACAAACCATATGGGAAAGATTATTGGAATAGACCTGGGGACAACCAACTCATGTGTTGCGGTGATGGAAGGCAATGAGCCGGTTGTGATCCCTAACAGTGAAGGGAAGCGTACCACTCCTTCCATTGTGGCATTTACCGACAACGGGGAACGTAAGGTGGGGGATCCTGCCAAGCGGCAGGCAATCACCAATCCGGTGCGCACCGTGTATTCCATCAAGCGGTTTATGGGGGAAACCTTTGACCGTGTTTCGAAAGAGATCAACCGGGTTCCATACAAAGTGGACAAGGGGGACAACAACACACCCCGCGTCAGGATTGATGAGCGTTTGTACACACCGCAGGAGATCTCTGCGATGGTGCTTCAGAAAATGAAGAAGACCGCTGAGGATTACCTGGGGCAGGAGGTTACCGAGGCCGTGATCACCGTTCCGGCTTATTTCAGCGACTCACAGCGGCAGGCGACCAAGGAGGCGGGTGAGATTGCAGGGTTGATCGTGAAGCGTATCATCAATGAGCCCACTGCGGCATCACTGGCTTACGGACTTGACAAGAAGAACAAGGACATGAAAATCGCGGTATATGACCTTGGTGGCGGCACGTTTGACATTTCCATCCTGGAGCTGGGCGACGGTGTGTTCGAGGTGAAATCAACCAACGGTGACACCCACCTTGGCGGGGATGACTTTGATGAACGGGTCATCAACTGGCTTGCCGAGGAATTCATTGCAGATGAGGGGATTGATCTTCGGAAAGACCCGATGGCACTGCAACGCCTCAAGGAGGCTTCCGAGAAGGCCAAGATCGAACTTTCCAGTTCTTCATCCACCGAGATCAACCTTCCTTACATCATGCCGGTGGATGGTATACCGAAACACCTTGTACGTACCCTCAGCAAGGCAAAGTTTGAAAAACTCATCGACGATCTGGTAAAATCCACCATTGAGCCCTGCCGCAAAGCTTTGTCGGATGCAGGAATGAAATCTTCGGACATTGATGAAGTGATCCTGGTTGGAGGTTCAACCCGTATTCCGGTAATCCAGGAGGTGGTTGAAAACTTTTTTGGCAAGAAGCCTTCGAAAGGGGTCAATCCTGACGAAGTGGTAGCTGTTGGCGCTGCTATCCAGGGTGGGGTTCTCACCGGCGAAGTAAAGGATGTGCTACTTTTAGACGTAACCCCGTTATCACTGGGTATTGAAACCCTGGGCGGTGTGATGACCAGGCTCATCGAGGCTAACACCACCATACCCACCAAGAAAAACGAAACCTTCACAACAGCCAGTGATAACCAGTCATCTGTCGAGATCCATATATTGCAGGGAGAACGGCCGATGGCCAACCAGAACAAGAGCATCGGCAGGTTCCACCTTGATGGCATCCCCCCTGCCCCACGAGGTATCCCACAGATTGAGGTCACTTTCGACATCGACTCCAACGGCATCCTTAATGTATCGGCAAAAGATAAAGGTACCGGTAAAACACAGTCCATCCGGATTGAAGCCTCCTCCGGGCTGAGTGATGAAGAGATCAAACGGATGAAAACTGAAGCCGAGGCCAATGCTGAAGCTGATAAAAAACAGCGTGAAGAGATCGACAAGTTGAATACAGCTGATTCAATGATCTTCAATACTGAAAAACAACTCAAAGAATACGGTGACAAAGTCCCGGCCGATAAACGATCCGTCATTGAGTCAGCGCTGGAGAAACTACGTGAAGCCCACAAAGCAAAAAACCTTTCGGGTATCGACCAGGCCATGCAGGAACTCAACAACGCCTGGCAGTCAGCCAGCCAGGATATCTACAATGCAAACCAGCAGTCCACAGGCCAGCCCCAGGATGAAGAGGGACCAAAACAGGGCCCGACAGACAGCGGAAGTGACGATGTAACCGACGTTGACTTCGAAGAGGTGGATGATAAGAGGTAGTGAGGCGAGAGGCGAGAGTAAAATTGTTTGGTGTTTGCGGGATTTGACTTATTTGTTGTATCTTTGCAGCACAGTTCTTTCAAGGTTCGGGGTGTAGCGCAGTTGGTAGCGTACTTGCATGGGGTGCAAGGGGTCGCAGGTTCAAGTCCTGCCACTCCGACAAAAACAAAACAGGTCAGCAGTAGCAATGTATTCTGCTGACCTGTTTTGTTTTGTATTGCCTGCCTATCTGACGACAGCCCCCTTGATCGTGAGCACCACCGTAGGATGTTGCGGATCGTTGGTGGAAACGTTAATGGTCTTGGAAAACACACCTACCGTTTTGGTATTGTAGGCAACCTTCACCGTTTCAGACTCACCTGGCAAAATGGGGGCTTTGGGGTAAGAGGGGACTGTGCAACCGCAGGAAGCGGATACTTTGGTGATCAACAAAGGAGAATCCCCGGTATTTTTAAACACAAAGGAACAGGTGCCGTCAGCATGCCGCTTGATGGTACCGAAATCATATACAAGGGTTTCAAAAAGGATCGCAGGACCAGACTGCAGCACCGGAATCAGCGCATTGGCGAACGATACCGAAATCAGGACGAAAAGAACAGAAAAAAATTGTCTACTACGTTTCATGGTGTGACAGGTTTTTTGGCTAGATTGAAATCACGTGCAATATTTACCAGGAGGGCATAATTTTCTCCAAGTTGTATGCCGTTATAATATTGATAAACAGGTTTTTCCCATAAAAGAGAAATATTCCAGGTTTCATTGAAACTGCAGTTGACCTGGGGCGCTGCCAGCACCATGCTACCTCCAGATGCTTCATCCTTGTATCCTTTATTCGGATTAATATGCTGGTAACGTAACTGGAGGATTAAAGTCCAGTCCTTGAATTTCCCTTGGCCGAAAACGAAGTGCCGGCTGAAGAAGAACCCTGAGCTCAAGACATCTCCAAAAACAACGTCATAAGGGTTTTTCAGGTTATATTCATACCGGTTGACCCAGAAAAACCTAATGGATTTAAAAGAGTTCTCTTTGATGACATAGGATTGAAGTACAAGACCATATGAAAGTGTGGAGGGCTGCGCATCATAGGGAAGGGTCACATTATCTGCTCTTTGCAACTTTTGTCTGTATGGTAAATTTACACCGGCAGCGCCGGCTACCTCAAACCTTTCATCGGGATCATGATAGAATGCATATTTCATGCTTAACAGAGCATTTGACAAACCGTATCCACTGTTGGAGTAATTGGTTTTCTGGTAAAAAACCGTCTTATTGATATAGTAACCAGTTTCCATCTCTGCCGTGATCTGGTTTGTGATCCCATAACCGAGAAGAAGTCCTGCATAATTGTAATTGGCGCTGCTGTATATCCGGGCATTCCCATGGTATATCTGATCCCCTTCGAAATAACGAGATGCAAAATGATATCTGTAGAATGTCATGGTCCTCAACGCCTGTCGGTTCATTACTCCCAGGTTGGCTGATCCACCCACCGGATTGCCTGATGATGCAAAGCACTGAGCGTGCAAGCTACATGAATAACAGCCTGTGAACAGTATAACTATCCCGACCATCAGATTTCTACTGCACATATACCTTTATATTGATCGATTTTGTGATGGTGGTGTTTTCTGCACTGGCCTTGCAGGTGATGGTATTAATCCCGATGTCACAGAATGCCACCAGGTATTCTACTTTATCGCCATTCCCCAGGATATCCCCGGAAGAGGCTTCCCACTCGAAAACCACCCCTTTCCCTTCATAGACAGCCCTTATCAGGGTGCTTTCCCCCACAGCCAATGAGTCCATATCTGCTACAAGGCCTGTAAAGGAGATAAGTTCCGAATCCTTATCGGGTTCATCATCTTTATTACATCCAACGATGATCAGTACAATCATCAGCATACATCCAGCGAATGCAAGAAATATCTTCCGGCTTCTCATGATAATTTTTCTTATTGACATGCTATACTAAGGTTTAAGCTTTCAGGTTGCCTTTTAACTTAGTTATTCTTGAGGCACCTTATCGATGAACCCATTGTCTTGGAGGTATTGTTATACCTTCCGATGGTCGGATCACTGATGCTGAGGCATCTCCGAAGGATACTGGCTGGAGTGGAGGTATTGTAGTTGGATGTATAGAGGTACTCGAAGGTGCCCTCCATATAAAACAGGCCACCGTCATACCGTATTCCCGGGAGGTTGGCATTAAACCCGGATGAGCCACCCTGTTTCAGTTTTGTCCCTTCATCGGTTCCCCGCCAGGTATTCATCAGGTTTGCCACGCCTGAATTCATACCGAGGAATATTTCCAGGCTGAGGATCTCCTGGTCTGTAGGGATATGCCATCCTTTGGGGCAAATTCCCTGAGCACCGGGATTGGTAGCATATTGCATTGCCTCATCCCACTGGTACAATGCACCATAGGTATTACAACTGTTGGTGTCGTTGGCAAAGCAGTATTTCTCGAGGATACTGTCGTTTTGCATCGCAAGATGACCGTAGATCATGGTTCCCACATTCATGTTTTTCCCCATCCAGCACTGGGTACCAATCTGAACAGTAGGATAGACCTTTCCGTCGCGGTTATCGGTAATATCCTCTCCGCATTGAAAAAGACGTATTCCCTGTTCTGATGAATAAACAGGATCACAGGTTCCGGATATGATCTTTGCCCGATACCATTTCAGGGTGTTGCCTGGTGTGAAAGAGACGGAATCGTAGTTCCAGCCCTGCTCATCTGTCCAGTTTACCTGATCTGTTGAAGACTGCCACTGTACCGACCCATGTTTTAAACCATCCACAACCAGCATAGCAGGTTCCCCGGTGGAGATCACATGCACCGGTTGCGCTGTCAGCATACCAATCCCCATCAGGCAGAAAACCATGATAACGATTATGAAAAGGGGTGGCCTGTTCATAGTACAATCAATTTGAGATGATGTTCCTGCCGGGTGGTGATAGCTACAAGGTAAGTTCCTCTTTGGATTCCAACATCCGCGCGTGACAGGGCGGATAATTCGCCTGACAGGGTTGCAGTAAAAACGACCTGTCCTGTCAGTGTCCTGATTATGAGGGTATAATCCTCACCCCATGCAGAAGTTTCATACTTAACAAAGAACACATTTCCATCAACAGGATTTGGAAAGATACTGAAAACCTCATCTTCACGCGCTTCATCATCCAATCCTATGACAATGCTGACATGTATCGTAGAATTCGCTGTACAACTTTGTGCATCCGTAACTTTAAGGTTGTATGTTACTGCAGAGTCAGCCGTAAGCACAGGATTTGGAAGGGTAGGGTCATTTAGTCCATGGGTGGGGGTCCAGGAATAACTGTACGGTGGGGTTCCACCGATAGCAGCCGGTTGCCCCCCAAGGGTAAGGATAGTACCTGCCAGCACTGCAGCACTGCCACCGGCATTGGCTTCCAGCAGGTCGGGTTGGCTCACCGGGAATTGTACGATATATTGAGCCGTACATATTTCCTGTACGCCACAAAACAGAATCAAGCATACTAATTGACCGAGGCGTGTCATGTTTGGCTGAATCATGATGTACACAGATACAACAAGTAAAATTACAGTTTTTTTCCCGGACTCCTGGTAAAAAAATGTAAACGGTCCGGTATTACGCGTCCTTTCCACTGATAGCCACCAAAAATTCTATATCTTAATGCCCTTATGATCAACAGGATAAATGCTCCTTGTTGAGGGATGGCCATCAGAAGGTTCCATAGTATGGACTGCCTGCTCAGGAGAGCAACGACCACAAGGATCCAGGTTGTCAGTATCAGCCAGGCGGATACAAGGATGAGGTTCCCGGAAAACAGAACCGGTAGCAAACCAAAGGCTGTTGATGTAGCAAACAGTATTGCAAGGATGACACTATTACCAAAGAATGCAAACACATTCTTGGAGAAACCCTGCAATGCTTCCTGGAAGCCATGGTACATCCGGCACGAAACCTGTCCGCCGCTCAGGAGTGTATGGGATTTCAGACGCAGTTGCTTCATCATTTTGAAGATCCTGATATCTTCGACCGGGTATTCTTTTACGGCCTGATGGAATTGGAACCTGTGGTAAGTATTGGCCATGAATAGCATTGCCTGACCATTAGCTGCGCTGAGAGCGATCCTGCGACTGATGCGGGTGAGCACCAGAGGCAGTAGTGACAGGAGTATCCTGTTCATAAGCGGCACAATGAGCCGTTCTCCGGTGGTACACATTCTCTGTACCGGAAATAGTGAACAGAGATGCAGCCTGTATTTCAGGGCATGTGCCATGATATCGCGGAGGAAAACCGGATTAACGGTGACGTCGGCATCCAGAAACAGAAGGTACTCACCTGTTGCACGGCGGGCCAGGTTATGGCACGCCCGGTTTTTACCCAGCCAGCCCGTAGGGGGATCACCATGTGAAGCTATCAGACGGAAATGGTCATACTTTTTTGCATATCCTTCTGCGATAACGGCTGTCTGGTCTGTTGAGTCATCATCATAAACGAGCACCTCAAAAGCAGGATAATCCTGCCTGGTAAGCCCTTCAAGCAAGGCACCAATACATATCTCCTCGTTCCTTGCCGGTATCAAAACGGAAACCATGGGGTATTCGGAAGGGATTCTGTGTTTCAGCCATTGCTGTGTCAGCAGGTTAGTCAGAAGCACCCATGAACGCAGCAGAAGAAAAAAGAGAAAGATCATTGCGGCTGTTTCCATAATTCCTGTTGTAATGTAATACAGGCAAGGTAAAAATCATTGTAATGCTGTTCAAGGTAATGGAGTGTCAGTTTGGGCGGGATAACCAGTGGGCTGAGGTAAATGTTCAGGGTAGGTTTGGGATTGGAGAAATAATCCACCAGGGCAACGTAAAAGAGGATGGATGGTTTCGTCCCTTCGATATCATCCCAGATCTTCATCACTCCCTTGCTGAATCTTATATGTTGTATATAAGAGGTTTCAATTCGTCCCTGCGGATAAAATACCAGCATGTTTTCAGGATCCTGAAGAAGGCCTGAGGCATAATGCAATGATTCAATGATACTCCTGCTGTATGGTTGTACCGAAAAGGCCCCCAGGCCACGAAAAAACTTTCGTTTCGCCAGTTGTTCTTCCAGCATCATTACATGGAAGCGTTTGTGCAGCATGGTAAAATTCACATAAAAAGCAAAGAACCCGTCCCACCAGCTGAAATGGTTCCCGATCATAAGGATGGCCCTGTCAGGTTCCGGTATATCCCCGGTGATGGTTATGATATGAAAATGGCGTTTCAGGATCAGGTTTATATAATGCCTGAAAAAGAATGTAATGTATTTGTTATGTTTCGCCCTGATCATATGTGAATGAGATGTATTACCAGGTTAAGCAGAATAAAAAAGCAGCATTGTGCTACAAGGATCAAGGAAGCCATCCTGTTTTTATATTTTAATCGCAGCGATTGAATGAGGATGAAAAAAAGGAGGGAAATCACAAACCAGGCAAAATAATTCTTTAAAGGTACTGCATGCCCTTCCCATTTCCACATATTCCAATGTATGGCAACGGGTTCCAGCAAGATGTCATAGATTACCATACACAATGCATTAACAAAGGGCCTCAGTAAATAATGCAGGTTTATTTTCAGGGTAAGGTGATAGATAGCATAGACCAGCATAAACCAGTTGACGCCCATGATCAAGGGTGTTTCCAATAATTTGGGACCTAAACTGGCATGATAGGCATAATGCCCGAATACAGCTCCGGTTCTGACACCCACTGCTTCGACAGCAAATCCGGCTATACAGATAATCAGGGCGGCCAAAACAAACCTGATGGTCCAGCCCTGGTGGTACAGCATCATCAGAATGAACGATATGAGGATCGTAAGCCCGGTCAGTTGTTCAAAAACAGGTTTGGTGATCGGAAAAGCCATGCCCACAACACCAATGGCAAAATAGGAGATAATAAATCCCCTGATGCGTTTCTCATTACGTAATCCCTGGATGATGGCGTTCATGGATGGCTTTTAGATGATGCAATATTAAGTATTCTTTCCATCAGAAGTTCCGATACGATCTTTGCTGAAGAGAGGCAGAGCGGGATACCACCGCCGGGGTGAACGGTTCCGCCTGCAAACCACAGATTTTTGATTTTCCTGCTGAAATTGGGATGCCTCAGGAAAGCGGAAAACATGTTGTTGGAGGCCATTCCGTATAATGCTCCCCTGAAAGCATTGGTTTGGCATGCCAGTGCATCCGGTGTATTTATGTTTTCTGTCCTGATTAGTGCCTGGATGTTTCTTCCGAGTCGGTTTTCAATTTTCTGAAGCACTGCATCCCGGACCTGTTTAATGTTTAAAGGATCATACTGTCCCTTGTCAGCAGGTGCATTCACCATCACAAACCAGTTTTCGCACCCCGAAGGAGCATCATCCGGGTTTTCTCTTGCGCTGATGTAAATATATACGGTAGGATCCTTATACAGGAGATCTCCCTGGTTAAGATGATCAAATTCTCTTTTGTAATCATCCGAAAAGAGGATATTATGCATCCCCAGTTCCAGGTGCATCCCTTCCACGCCCCAGAGGAAAATAATGGCAGATGTGGAGATGTCCTGCTTACCCAGAGCCCTGGGCAATCGGCTACCGGGTAGAAGTTTCTGATAAGTATGGAAGATATCTGCATTGGAAACCACATGGTCAAAAGGTCGGATTCCAGCTCCGGTACTAAGCCCTGTAACTGTATTACGGGATACAAGGATCTCCTGCACAGGGGTATGGAAATGGAATGTGACCCCCAGGCGTGTCGCTTCCTGCTCCAGTGCTTCAGCGATCTTTCGCATGCCTCCTTCGGGGAACCATGCTCCCAGGTTGTGCTCGAGGTGTGAGATGATGTTGAGGGTGGCCGGTGCCCTGAAAGGATTTGAGCCATTATAGGTGGCATACCGGTCGAAGAGTTGAACCATATTGCTCTGCAGGAATGATTGCCGGTTATACCGGTGCAGGGTTGAAAAGGCACGCAACTGGTGTAACCTGAGAGCTACACGTATATTCTTCTTAACGAGGAGTTTGTTAAGTTTCTGGAAAGGGCTGAACAGAAAAACACCTGAAGTAAGGTCATACAGCGTCTCAGCTCGCCGGAGATAAGACAGCACATTCACAGAAGGCTCTCTGATTGAGGATTCAGCATTTCCCGCAAATGTTTCGGGGCTGGATGGAACCGTCAGTTGTTTGCCATCAGGAAAGAAGTAACGGCAGACTTCCGGCAGCTGGTAGTACTTAAGTCTCATCTCCGGAGGAGTTCCTGCTGTCTCAAACAGTTCATCCAGCAACTGCGGCAAGGTAAACAGGGAGGGTCCCGTATCGAACCGAAAGCCGGCATCCCTTATCTCCCCTACTTTCCCCCCGCTGGTATGATTTTTCTCGAATACCTCTGTCCGGAATCCGGCAGCAGCTAATCGTACAGCAGTTGCAAGCCCTCCGATACCTGCACCAACGATACCTATCCTGGTTTTTTCCATATCCAAACATACGATTTTTCTGATGATATTAAACGTTAAACATTATTCCCTATTTTTGGTCTTTGTAACAACCAACATGAAAGCGTTCATCATCGGAACCGGACTGGGTGGGCTTTCCACCGCTCTGCGGTTGGTAAAGAGAGGTTATGAGGTAACGATGGTCGAGAAGTTTCCTCAACCAGGGGGAAGGTTAAACCAACTTAAGAAGGATGGATTCACCTTCGACATGGCTCCCTCCTTTTTCAGCATGAGTTATGAATTCCAGGAATTCATTGATGACTGCGGTATCGACATGCCATTCACCTTTCATGAGCTGGATCCGTTGTACGCCGTTAATTTCATCAAAGGGAACCGGACCTTCATCATTCATAAAAACCTTGAGAACCTGGCTGCTGAATTTGAATCGGTAGAACCGGGATTCCGCAACAAGATCGACCGCTATCTTGCATCTGCCGGCCGGTTATTCCATGATACTGAGGACAAGGTGATCCGCAAGAATTTTTCGTCTGTCATCCATTATCTGGCCACGTTGACCACCGTTCCCATACGCCATCTTCCGAAGATGTTCAGAAGTTTTATGCAGGAGCTCGACCGCTATTTCGATTCGGATGAGGTGAAACAGATCCTGAGTCTGACTGCTTTTTTCCTGGGTGCCACCCCTTATGATACGCCTGCGGTTTATACGCTGTTGTCCTATACCGAGCTTCAGCACGATGGTTATTACAATGTGAAGGGAGGTATGTACAGGATTGTGGAGGGTCTGGTAAGGGAGCTGGATAAAGCCGGGGTACAGATGCATTTCAACAGGGAGATCCAGTCTTTTAAGGAGGAGAACGGGATTGTGAAATCATTCACAGACCAATACGGTCACGCTTGGGGGGGGGATCTGTTTGTGGTGAACAGTGATGCTGCAGCTTTCCGCGGAAAAGTCCTCGGAAGAAGGCGTTACAGAGAAGCCCGGCTCGATCGCATGAAATGGACGCTGGCACCTTTCACGATGTACCTGGGTATTGATGTCAGGGTACCCGGTATTCATCATCACCATTATTTCCTGGGGGACAATTTCAGGGAATATGCCGGCAGCATCTTTAAAACCGGTATTGCCCCGGATAGGCCTTACTATTATGTGAATGCCATTTCGAAGTTTAATCCGGAAAGTGCCCCGGAAGGGTGTGAAAGTCTTTTTGTCCTCTGCCCGGTACCTGACCTGCGTTTCAAGCCCGACTGGCGTGATGCCGGACAATTAGCCGATTCTATTATCGAAGACCTTTCCACCCGGATCGGTTTTAACCTGAAACAGCATCTGGTGACCCGGACTGTTCTAACGCCTGCCGACTGGGAAAAGAGCTTCAACCTTTACCGGGGCAGTGGTTTAAGCCTGGCACACGACCTCAGGCAGGTCGGGGGATTCAGGCCCGCCAATGTTGACGAAAAGCTTCGCAATCTCTTTTATGTTGGATCCTCCACCGTACCCGGCACCGGACTGCCCATGGCCATGATCAGTTCAAGACTTGTTACTGAACAAATCATCAGGAGATATGGACCTGTACCTGCGTAATGCCATTGACTGCAGCCGCATCACTACCCGGAATTACAGCACCTCCTTTGCTTCCGGCATCAGGATGCTTAGCCACAGGTTCCGCGATCCGATCTATTCGGTATACGGATTTGTGCGGTATGCCGATGAGATCGTTGATACCTTCTTTGAGCAGGACCAGGCGGCATTGATCCGGCAGTTCCGCACCGCAACCGATGAAGCCATCACGGCAGGATTCAGTCCAAATCCTATCCTGCACAGTTTTCAATGGGTTGTCAACCGGTATGGTATTGACGCCGGCCTGATCGATGCATTCCTGCGCAGCATGGAGATGGACCTTGATCAAAAAGCCCATGACAGGCAGGGATTCATGACCTATGTCTATGGTTCGGCAGAGGTGGTGGGGCTCATGTGCCTGCGTATCTTCTGCGAAGGGGACGATACAACCTACCAAAAGCTGACACCATCTGCACGGCGTTTGGGGGAGGCCTTTCAGAAGGTCAACTTCCTGCGCGATCTCAGGTCAGATTACATTGACCGGGGAAGGAGCTATTTTCCCGATCTGGAAATGCAGTCATTCGACGAAACAAAAAAAGTGCTCATTGAGCAGGAAATCGAAGAGGACTTCCGTATTGCCCTGCAGGGTATTCGACAGCTGCAGAGGAAGGCACGTCTTGGGGTATATCTCACCTATGCTTATTACCGTAAACTCTTCCGCAAGATCAGGAGAACACCTGCGACAAGACTGATGAACTCCCGCATCAGGATCAGCAATGGCCGTAAATTTCTGATACTGGCAATCAGCTATCTCCAAAACCTGACAGGTTTGATCCGCTGAAAGCAGACGGATGCCATCCGTAGTGCCAGTAAATGGTACTATCAGGCACCGAATGTATGCTGATAAAGAACGATGCTGTCCTGGACAATCTTCCAGGCATCTTCCCTTCCAAGGAAATGCTCTACTAACACCACTTTATTTTCCAGTTTCGTATAATCTTCAAAGAAGCGTTGGATTTCCCTGACCGTATGGGGAGGCAACTGGTCAATATCCTTAATATGGTTCACTGACGCATCATCTTTAGCAATTGCGATGATCTTATCATCTGCCTGTCCGTTGTCAATCATCCTCATTACACCGATCACCCTTGACTCAATGATACAGAGCGGTGGAAAATCAATCTGGGAGAGGATCAGAATATCGAGTGGATCGTCATCATCGCAGAAGGTGCGAGGTATGAATCCATAATTGCCGGGATAATGGACGGATGAAAAAAGGACCCTGTCCAGGCGGAGCAGGCCACTTTCTTTATCCAGTTCATATTTCCCTTTTGCCCCTTTCGGGATTTCGACAATACCGGTTACAATTTCAGGGGCATTTTTACCACTTGAGATGGTATGCCAGGGATTGAACATATTTTTCATGACTAAAGAGTTTAAAGGTTTATTTAAAAGCAGTTGCGGCGAGGACCAGTATGGCCCCTTCAGATATAAAACCGGCGATCTTCTTCATTTTTCCATTTCCGGCATCCTGCCTTTTTATCCAGGAGGAACGGAACACGGTAAACACAAGAGCCAGCAAGCCAATCAACGGGATTAGGTAAAGCATCGGGTTGTCCATAGGCTGTCTTTAGTTATCACATGATATTCAGTAGCAAATTAACAACAATTTCACAATAAGGTTTATAAGGAATACCGGTTTTTCAGGAATTCATTCAACCTACATGATCATACTGGAACGGATTATCCCTGCTATTGCACACAAATCACTGTGAATAAATTTTTCCTGAAAGAAGCCAGACATGCAGCTTTTTGCATTTAAATACATAATTTTGCACATCAAATAATCAACATGATCATGACAACAGGAATTAAAACAACACTTACTGCTTTCCTGGTGACATTTATTTCCGTAGCTGCAATCTATGTCAGGGGGCAGGATATCAAAGAGAGTGTCGTTAAGCTTGCTACAAAAGAGTATGCCTCTGCCAATTTCAATGATACATTACCCAAACCACTCGCATGGAAATATGGAGGAAGGTCTGCTATTAACTTCAGCCAGGTCACCTTTGTCAACTGGGCCGCAGGTGGTGATAATTCTTACTCCCTTGCAGGACTGATCCAACTTTTTGCGCATTACAAGAAAGGGAAAGCTGACTGGTCCAATACCCTTGATCTGGGCTACGGTATTGTTAAACAGGCCCAACTCGAGGTCAGAAAAGCGGATGACAAGATCGATTTCATGAGCAAATTCGGATACCTTGCCATCAACCGATGGCATTACAGCGGGATGTTAAATTTCAAGACCCAGATGGACAAAGGTTACCTTTATGAAAAAACTGGTGAACGTAAGATGATCTCAGCCCTTATGGCCCCCGGGTACTTGCTGGGTTCACTGGGGATGGAATACAAATCCAAAGACGACCATTTCTACATCCTGATATCGCCCTTAACCGGTAAATCAACTTTTGTTCATGAAGACAGCCTTTCAAAAGCTGGAGCTTACGGTGTTGAACCAGGAAAAGAATTCAGACTTGAATTCGGAGGATTCACAAAAATCGCCTATACAAACGAGATCTTTAAAAATGTCAACCTTTCCACTAAACTCGACCTGTTCTCAAATTACCTGGAAAATCCACAGAATGTTGACGTAAACCTGGAAACCATCATCATGATGAAAGTCAATAAGTTCCTTGTGACCAGTATCACCATGAACCTCATCTATGATGATGATATTAAAATCACCGATGCCAACGGGAAAACCGGTCCACGTACCCAATTTAAGGAGGTGCTCGGAATAGGACTATCCTATTCGTTCTGAATGTTATAAACTATAACAGGGTAAAGGGAAAACAGTTAGCCGCGCAATGCGGTTGATCAATCCTCATCCTCCTCTTCGAAACCAAAATCATCTTGTGTTTCTTCGTCATCGAAGAGATCGTCTTTATCGAAATCTTCCCCGATATCGAACCCCTCCTTAATGTCATCATCATCATAGCCGGTATCAACGTCATCCTCATCATTGTCAAATTCATCATCATCAAAATCGATGTCGATATCCAGGTCTTCATCAAGATCGAGATCATCATCTTCGTCAGTATCCAATCCGGAATCATCCTCTTCGTCATCATCCGAAAAAAGGTTCAAAGCATTTTGCAAATCCTTGTTCATAACAAGAAGCTTGACGCCTGCATTGGAATCGGAGAAAAATGCACAGGGAAAGTTAAAACCAAGATCCTTGATCATGCAAGGAATTCCATTTTCCTCCAGCAATGCTTTATGAAACTGGGCAATGAGCGGGTTGCCATAATTACGTAACAATACTAATTCATTCTCTCTTTCCATGCTTTGTTCTGGTTAAAATCTGATCAATGGGTTACTATCCTCTTAACGGATTTTACATTCAGTTTTTCGCTGCCAAATTACATGTTTTTTTTTTCTGTCATCAAACTGCTACTTTTTTTTACCGATAGGCCTGTTTTTTTTACAAGGATTTATATTAATAAATAATCCTATGCCGGAGCAGGTCCGAAGGCAGTTGACCCATCCGGTTGCAGCCATCTTTTCTATTTCTATCTTTGTGGCTGAAATTCCGATGCAATGATAACTTTTTTCCGTAAGCCCGAGACTTTTATCCTTACTGTTGAGCATGTGCATCCTCTGACAAAGGAGGAGAAACAGCGGCTCATCTGGTTATTTGGTGGTGCAGAATATCTTAAAGAAACCTTTTTAACAGGTTGGTTTGCAGGCCCACGAAAGGAAATGCTAACTCCCTGGAGCACGAATGCAGTAGAAATAGCTGAAAACATGGGTATCTCAGGTATCGCCAGAATTGAAGAATTCAGAGTTGTGCCGGCTGGTGGAGGAAGTTACGACCGCATGCTGGAATCGGTCTATGATGGATTGGGGCAGGATCTGTTCCGGACGGACAGATTACCGGAACCGCTAACCGACATTGATGATATAGCTGCCTATAATGAAAAGGATGGCCTTGCCCTGAATCCGGATGAGATTGAATACCTTGAATCCCTGAGCAGGCGGATTGGCAGGAGGCTCACCGACTGTGAGGTGTTCGGTTTTTCGCAGGTAAACTCTGAACATTGCAGGCATAAGATATTCAACGGCACTTTCATCCTTGACGGAAAGAAACAGCCAGATACTTTATTCGGGCTCATCAGGATGACGACAGAGAGAAACAGGAACCAGGTTGTTTCGGCTTACAAGGACAATGTGGCATTCATAAGTGGGCCGGCCATACTTCAATTTGCCCCGGAGAGGCAGGATTTACCTGCCTTTTTTACACTTCAAAAACGGAATTCGGTCATTTCGTTGAAAGCGGAGACCCATAATTTCCCAACGACGGTAGAACCCTTCAACGGTGCCGCCACGGGCACCGGGGGTGAGATAAGGGACCGGATGGCGGGTGGGAAAGGGAGCCTTCCGTTAGCCGGCACAGCGGTTTACATTACCTCCTATCCAAGGCTTGATGTTAGTCGTCCGTGGGAACAGGCCATCGCACCAAGGTTATGGCTTTATAAGACGCCTGAAGAGATCCTCATCAAAGCATCCAACGGAGCCAGTGATTTCGGTAACAAATTCGGACAGCCATTGATATGCGGGAGCCTTCTCACCTTTGAGCACGAAACCAGTGAACAGCAATACGGTTATGACAAGGTGATCATGCTTGCCGGTGGTGTAGGCTACGGATACCGGGAGGATTCAGAAAAAGAGATACCACAGCAAGGGGACTGTATTGTGGTGATGGGAGGGGACAACTACCGCATTGGCATGGGTGGAGGTGCTGTTTCCTCGGTAGATACGGGTGAATTCAGCAACCAGATCGAGCTCAATGCGGTTCAAAGAAGCAATCCCGAGATGCAGAAACGTGTGGCCAATGCGGTACGTGCCATGGTTGAAGCAGGCCATAATCCCATTGTGGCGATTCATGATCACGGTGCCGGCGGGCACCTGAACTGCCTCTCGGAGCTGGTTGAAGCCACTGGCGGAGCCATTGACATCAGCAGGTTACCGGTAGGTGATCCTACCCTGTCAGCGCGGGAACTCATCGGCAATGAATCCCAGGAAAGGATGGGGCTGATCATAGGCCGGGAGAACCTGGAACTGTTAAAGCAGGTTTCGGAAAGGGAGCGTGCCCCGATGTATGTCGTCGGGGAGGTGACCAAAGATCACCGACTGGTATTTGCCAATCCACTTAAAAACCAGAATCCGGTTGACCTGGACCTCACCGACCTGTTTGGCAAACCTCCACGTACCATCCTGGAAGATAAAACTGCAGCATCATCATTTGCTCCCTTTCATTACAAAGGCAGGAATTTGAAATGGATCCTGGAAAATATACTCCAGTTGGAATCGGTGGCATGTAAAGACTGGCTTACCAATAAAGTTGACCGTTCGGTAACCGGAAGGGTGGCGCTGCAACAGTGCACCGGAGAGCTTCAGCTTCCCCTCAACGACGTAGCCATTGTAGCACTTGATTATGCAGGCATTGCCGGCATTGCCACTGCCATTGGCCATGCTCCGGCTGCGGCACTGATTGATCCGGAAGCCGGATCCAGATTATCCGTCGCTGAAGCGCTGACCAACCTGGTATGGGCTCCTTTGACCCATGGGCTTAAAGGGATCTCTCTCAGCGCCAACTGGATGTGGCCATCCAGAAATCCCGGCGAAGATGTACGGTTGTACCGTGCCGTGAAAGCCATCAGCGACTTTTGCATAACCCTCGGCATCAATATCCCCACGGGAAAGGATTCCCTGTCCATGACCCAGAAATACCCTGACGGTTCAAAGGTAATTTGCCCGGGAACCGTGATTGTATCAGCTGTAGCTGAGGTGAGTGACATCAGGAAAAGGATTACAACCGACTTGAAAGAGAAACCGGGCTCTTCCCTGATCCACATAGATTTTTCCACCCGTGGACATTCCCTTGGGGGCAGCGCTTTTGCCCAGGTCTGTAACGCACTTGGTAACAACACCCCTGATGTGGAACCGGGAATCCTGGCACAAGGTTTCAACTTTATTCAAAAGCTGATCTCCGAAGATTTGCTACTTGCAGGACACGACATCTCGTCAGGCGGATTGATAACGACCCTTCTGGAGATGGCATTCCCGACAACACAGGCGGGTTTCCGGATCAGGATTGAATTTCCGGATCACAAAACCATCGAAGAAATTCTATTCAGCGAAGGGCCCGGTATCGTGATCCAAACCGAAAAAACGGACCAGGTAGTTGCCCTGGCTTCTGAAGTTGAGCTTCCTTACTCTATCCTTGGCGGTGTTACGACAGATGGCAAAGCCATCATTATTGCGAATACTGAATCTATTACCCTTAATATCCATGACCTGAGAGATACCTGGTTCAAGACCTCTTACCTCCTCGACCGGAAACAAAGCGGTGAAAAACCAGCTTTACAACGGTACACAAACTATGCGATACAGCCGCTCCGCTTCCGTTTCCCCACAAAATTCACCGGAACTTTCAAGTCCTACGGCATTGATCCCCACAGACAGGGAACCACCGGCATCAGGGCAGGCATCATCCGGGAGAAAGGGGTTAATGGTGACCGTGAAATGGCCTGGGCTATGTATCTTGCAGGGATGGACGTGCGGGATATCCATATGACGGATCTGATTGCAGGGCGGGAAACGCTGGATGACCTGCATTTCATCGTTTATGTAGGCGGATTTTCCAATTCGGATGTGCTGGGATCTGCCAAAGGCTGGACAGGGGCTTTCCTATTCAATCCGGTCGCTAAGACTGCCCTCGACAGGTTTTATGCAAGGAATGACACACTGAGTCTCGGTGTCTGCAACGGATGTCAGCTGATGGTAGAACTTGGGTTGATCTATCCTGCGCATAAAGAAAAACCTGTGATGTTACATAATGAATCCCATAAGTTTGAGTCTTCATTCCTGACGATCAACATCCCTGAAAACCACAGTGTCATGCTGGAAACGCTGGCAGGTTGCAGGTTAGGCATCTGGGTTGCGCACGGTGAAGGCAGATTTTCGCTGCCTCTGGCAGAACCTGAATACCATATTCCTGCGAAATACAGCTACACATCCTATCCGGGCAATCCCAACGGCTCTGATTATGATGCAGCTGCCCTTGTCAGCCCTGACGGAAGGCACCTGGCCATCATGCCCCACCTGGAAAGATCCATCTATCCCTGGAACTGGGCATTCTATCCCGACGGACGCAATGACGAAGTGTCACCCTGGATAGAGGCCTTTGTGAATGCAAGGAAATGGATCTCAAGAAGAAAAGAATAAAGAAAGATGAGAATGCTACTTTATGGCAAATATTCGGTTCTCCAGACCGGATCAGTCAGTTCTTTTAAAACCTCATCATATTCTGACATCTGTGTGGCATATCCAGGGTCATTTTTGATCGACTCTGCTTCTATATTTTCACCTTTTGCCGTGTGGGTTAAAATATGTTCCTGAAAGAAAGTAAAATGATCACGAAAAGAACAAGGCATAAGCCAGTTTTCGGGTGTTTCCGGATGACCAAAACCATATTCCATCTGCCATTTCCTTCCTCTTATCATCAAATCAGAATGGAGGGCGTCGGTAATCTTACCACCATTACTATATAATTCAACAATGTTTGTTTCGGTGAAAGGGACAAAAACACACGGCATTACATCACCATTCCAGTTAATATAGAAATACCCCCCTTTTCGGCCATAGGCAATGCATCCATTCGACAACACCCCGCCATTCCAGAAATCGGCAATACATCTTTTCTTCACTAACAGCTGCTTTTCGAGCATCTTATATAGTTCAAGCCGTTTGTAGGGATTAACCATCAGATCAAATGCACTCTTACCCTTGCCAATGGGAAGAAACTGAAACTGCCAGATGTAGGTGATCCCCTGTTTATCAAAATAAAAATCATAGAAAGCATCTGAAAGGATCACATCTGCATTTTTACTGGTTGCCGTAACCGAAATGCCAAACGGGACTCCTGCTTGCCGCAGATGAGCAAAAGCTGAAATGATCTTTTCATACACACCCGTTCCACGCCGTTCGTCTGTTTCCTTTTCAAACCCTTCAACAGAGATGGCCGGTGTCACATTGCCCAATTCAGCAAGTTCTTCGGCCAATGCTTCTGTAATCAAGGTGCCGTTAGTAAAAACCAGGAAATACATGTCATTGAATTTCCTGAAAACATCCATCAATGTATGGTTATGGCTCCGGTATAAAAATGGCTCACCACCACTGATGGTGATAAAATTCCCTCCCAGCAGGTCACGCACCTCGCTACAGATTCTATCAACTGTCTCAAAATCCAGTTTTCTCCGCTTTTCCCCCGAAGATCCGGCATAACAATCCGCACATAGGAGATTACATTCTATTGAAGGTGAAAGGGTAATAAAATAAGGGGGATCATATCCGTTTTCAGCGCGGAATTGTCCTGTTGCCCGGCTTACCCGTCCGTTTTCCTTGTAAATGGAGTTCTCCAGCAATAAAGCTGCTAACTTCCGGATCACTCTATCTGATATATTTCCGTTTCTGATATTCCGGATCGCACCACGAAGAAGTGCCCTGACAAACCCGTATTTCCATCTCTTCACCGAGGCAAGGTTTTTCTTATCTCCCAGGATGAGCTTTTTGTAGAGAAAACGTTCCAGTTGCCAGACTAAAAATTTGCTTCCGATCCATGAACCGGAAATCCTGATAAGCTTATCCAGAAATGATGTCTTTTCCATTCTGAAATATTCAACCGGAATACTTTTAAAGGGCTTCTTGCAGGGATGAAACCTCTCCTCTTCCAGACATTTCCTCCTACAAATATAATCAATAATCCATGTTTTTCCTGTTTCCTTCTCAAAACAGGCATTGAACCCGACAAAGGTCAAATACGGCTACAGCATGAAAATGCCTGCGTGGTTAACTTCTTTATTTCATCCAAATACCCATACCAAATGGCAAAGTGCTTAAAAAAAATCCAGCAGGATACATTATTTCGCATTCTTAATTACTTTTATCGATCGAAATTCCCGGTCAAAACTAAAATCACCAATATGGAACAAAAGGTTACACGGCTGTTCGACATTGTTGAACATTCGAAGATGAAGTACGGTTTCAAGGATGACATTCTTGCCGGAAAAGAGGATGGGCAATGGAAGAAGTATACTTCTGCCCAGTATTATGATATCGTTGAACACATCAGTCATGGCTTGATTCATCTGGGTGTAAAGCCCGGTGACAAAATTGCGACCATCCTGAACAATCGGCCTGAGTGGACTTTCCTTGACATGTCCATCATGCAGGTGGGTGCCATCCATGTACCTATTTATCCCACCATAAGCCAGGAGGATTACAGGTATATCCTAAACCATGCTGAAGTGATATATGTATTTCTGGCAGGGAAAGAGCTTTATCACAAGATCGAAGGGATTGAAACTGATATCCCCACGCTGCGCGAGATTTTCACCATTAAGGACTGGAAGGAATTCAGGCATCTGGGCGAAGTCATTGAACTGGGAAAAAACAATTCCAACCGGGATGAACTGCAGACCAGGAAAGATGCCATCAGGCCCGAAGATATGGCAACCCTGATCTATACATCCGGCACGACAGGCCGGCCCAAAGGAGTTATGCTCAGCCATGCCAATATCCTTTCCAACTGTTTTGCATGCGAGCATGTCCCACCGATCAGGGAACAGGGGGTTGCCGTGAGTTACCTGCCTTTGTGTCATATCTACGAGAGGATGATCAATTATATATTTCAGTATATCGGCATTTCCGTCTATTATGCTGAAAGTAATGCTACCATAGTTGATAACATCCGGGAGGTCAGGCCTCATATCCTTACGACTGTGCCCAGGTTGCTGGAGAAGATATATGATAAGATTATTGCCAAGGGACGTGCCCTGAAAGGGTTGAAGAAACAGATCTTTTTCTGGGCGGTCAGCATTGGGTTGCGATATGAGCTGTACGGTAAAAATTCTTTATGGTTTAAGTTTCAGCACCGGATTGTGGATAGGCTTATATTTTCAAAATGGCGGGAAGCTTTAGGGGGGAGGATGATGGTGATGATTTCGGGAGGTGCTGCCCTGCAACCCAGGCTGGCACATACTTTCTGGGCTGCCGGAATCCCGGTGCTGGAGGGTTACGGCCTCACGGAATCTTCTCCGGTGATTGCGGTCAACACCCTTGATCCCGATTGCTGTATGATAGGTACCGTAGGCCCTCCCCTGAAGGAGCTAACCGTTAAGATAGCTGATGACCAGGAGATTCTCTGCAAAGGGCCAACCATCATGATGGGTTACTACAAGGAGCCTGACCTTACGAAGGAGGCGATCGATGAGGAGGGATTTCTCCATACGGGAGATATGGGCATACTGGCAGACGGGCGTTTCCTGAAAATCACAGGAAGAAAAAAGGAGCTGTTCAAAACCTCTTTCGGAAAATACATCGCCCCGGGGATGATCGAGGACAAGCTGAAGGAATCACCCTTTATCGATAATGTAATGGTGGTGGGCGAAAACCAAAAATTTGCCGCAGCCCTTATCCTGCCAGATTTTTCTCATCTGCAATCATGGTGCGCCATCAAGGAAATACCTTACACCAACCATCAGGAGATGGTCATCCAGCCGGTCATCAAACAAAGGATCTTACGGGAGGTCAATACCATCAACAAATCACTTGGGAATACTGAACAAATCAAGAAGATTGAATTGATCAGTGATGAATGGTCTCTGGCTACAGGTGAGATGACGCCTAAGATGAACATAAAGCGTGATGTCATTCTTAATAAATATCATTCCCTGATAGCGGGGATGTTTGAATAAGATATCCATGACCTCCATCACCAGGATATTTGATCTTTTACCTCATCTGAAAAAAAAATGCAGAGGGAAGGCCGACATGTTTGCCTTTCCGGTAAAGGATGAATGGATTTACTATTCTGTTGATGATTATATCCGCTGGTCGGGAGCCCTGTGTTACTCATTTTCTTCGCTTGGATATGAACCTGGCGACAGGGTGGTCACCATTATGGGCAACAGACCGGAATGGAATTTTATTGATATGGGACTGATGAGGGCCGGTCTGATCCATGTGCCGGTTTACCCCACCCTCAGCATGAACACGATCGGACAGATCATAAACGACTGCAGGCCGAGGATGATCATCGTTGAGTCCCCGGGGCTTTCGACAGAGATCCTGCAATATGTCCGGCAGGAGGGGGTGGAAACGGAGATCTATTCCATGCACGCCTCCTCGGGTATCAGGCATTTCAATGAACTGGCTGAAGCCGGCCTGCGACATTATGATGCATCCACAGTTCATGATACAGGCCACATCACACCGGATACCATAGCAACCATTATCTACACCTCAGGCACAACAGGAAAGCCCAAAGGGGTAATGCTTACCCATGCCAATATCGTTTCGAATTTCCTTGCCATTGCCCCTATATCCGATTTTGGCCCCCGACACCGGGCCATGAGTTTTCTTCCGCTTTGCCATATCTATGAACGGACCCTGAACTATATGTTCCAATATCTTGGTCTGTCCATCTATTATGCAACTCCGATTGAACGGGTTGGCGAACTCATCCGCTTCATCCGGCCGCATGTTTTCTGCGCTGTTCCACGGTTCCTTGAAAAAGTCTGGTTCAGGTTTCTGGAGCATGGATATAAAAAGCACGGCATACAGCGGTGGCTTTTCCAAAGAGCCATTCAGACTGCTTTCCTGTATGAACTGAAAAAAAAACACGGCATTTGGTATCGGATCAGATTGTTCATTGCCAGGAACCTGGTCTTCCGTCAATGGAAGAAGAAGATGGGGGGCAGGATCCAGATCATTGTTTCGGGCAGCGCTTCCCTGCCTGCTTATCTTGCAAGAGCATACTGGGCGGCAGGTATCTGCCTTCTTGAGGGTTATGGCCTTACAGAAACTTCTCCGGTCATTGCCGTTAACAGGACCGGTAAAAATGATCATAAAATAGGAACCGTCGGCCCCCCGCTGGAAAGTATCCGGGTAAAAATTTCTGAAGATGGGGAGATCCTGTGCAAAGGGCCCAATGTGATGCATGGTTACTGGCAGAATCCTGCACTTACGGATGAAATCATTGACAAGGACGGATGGCTGCATACCGGTGACATCGGGGAATGGGAAGAGGGGCGTTTTTTGCGGATCATCGACCGGAAAAAAGAACTGATCAAGACATCCGGCGGAAAATATATTTCCCCGCAACAGATTGAAACATTATTCAATGAATCACTCTATTTCGATCAGACAATGGTGATCGGGGAAGGAAGGAATTTCCCGGCTGCCATCATTTCTCCCGATTTTAAAAACCTGCTTTCATGGTGCAAAAACAACAACATCGCCTGTGTAACGCCCAATGAGATGATTTCTAACAGAGATGTTGTCAGAATGTTGTACCAGGAAACCGAAAAATTCAACCGTAAGCTGGGTAAGTTTGAAATGATCAAACGGTTTTTGTTTGTAACCGAAGCCTGGGACCCTCAAACCGGTGAACTGTCCCCGACGCTGAAACTCAGACGGAAAACCCTTCTTGAACAGTACAGCAAGGCCATTGATAACCTTTATGAAGACGAAGATTTGTAAGTCATTGCAGCATCTTCCTCCCATGGTTTTCAATCCCTGATCATCATTCTTTTAACCAGTCTCCTTCCCTGGAATTCAATTCCATAAAGATAAAATCCAGGGGCCAGATCATTCTTTTGCAGCTCGATGACATGGCCTCCCTTAACCACATCGAACTCACGGATGATCACAGGTCTGCCGAGCAGGTCAAACACAAAGAAGCGGATTGTACCGCTCTTTCCGGTCTGAAAACCGATGGAGGTATTGCCGTTACTTGGATTGGGGATATTCTGATGCAGCATAAGGAAATCGGCATCCCTTTCTTCAACAGAGGAATAGCAACTGTTAAGGATTTTACAGGTTTTATTGTTCAGTGTGTCCACATCATTAGCCAATGTTGCGCTGATACAGGCTGTGATGGTTCCCAGTGGCACAATAAATCCCTGTTCAAAATTGAACACAATGCTGTCGCCAGGTTGCAGGTTACCATTCCATGTTTTGGAGGCTTGTTCTGTCTGGTTAATGTAATACTTCAGCGTAAGCGACGTAACAGGCTGATATCCTTTATTTTCAAGCACTACTATGGCTGAATCGCATACGACGGGCCATATATCCCTTGGATAGATGATCCGTCGTACAGCAATGTCCCGTGCGCCTGGGGCAGCGGTTAACCATGCATGGGCCGTATCGTTGAATTTATAGGGATCACCCGTTACTGTTGTGAATGCTGACAGCTTATAATCTGCGACGGGGCCGTTGTAGGTCTGAAGAAATGTATAGACCACATCAGCTCCCGGTGCAAGGGTTCCCGACCAGATTTCATTCACTGCAGGTGCACTCCCTGCTTTGTAAGATACCGGGATAGTGGTGAGTGGATCTGTTCCGTGATTTTTGATCCTGACCTGAACGGTGACCGGAGCACCTTTCTCGGTGGAGGTAGCCGGTGAAACGATCGCCAATACGCCACCGTCCACAGGTACGGGAGGAACACCGATGGAGAAGTTGTCAATGGCCCAGCCATCATAATTATTCACGCTGCTGTTGGAAAAAAAGCGGAACCTGAATCGTACGGGGGTGGAAAGGTTATCAAGGAATGACAGGTTATAGGAGCTGGGGGTATAGCTACCGCTGATGCCACTGAAACAGTTAACACCGTTGATGTTATGGGTGTACCAGTTGATTCCATTGGGATCCATCTGGTAGCCCAGGTTGATCCAGGTTTGACCGCTGTTGAGCGAATACTGCACCTGTGCCCCATCGTTGTTGGGCTGCATGTCGAGCCAGTGATGGAAACGCAGGGTGGCACCGGTCACTGTGGAAAAGTCAAAGAACGGTGAGAGGAGGTATTCATCTGCATTGTTGTTATAAAAGCCGGTAAGGTTGGTTACCCATGCATTATTTCCGTTATAGGGATAATTAATAGTTAATCCTGCTGGTGTACCCCGCTGCCAGGTTGTGTTGACACCATCAGCCACCCAGTAGTTCACACCTTCCATGTCATCGGAATAGGGTAAGGCAAGCAGTGGCACACCCAGGAACTGGATGCTGCTTGTGTCGTTGACCGGGTAGTTATCCCCTACCAGGCTGGTAAAAGCTTTGATCGTTAATACGCCGGGCAGGACAGTTGCCTGAGTGTTAAAAGTATATTGGGTGGAACCACCTGGAGCCAGGGTTCCGGTCCAGGTTTCATAGACAGGGGATTGGTTTCCGATCTGGAAACCTACCTGGCATGCAGTGATGGGCAAGCTGCCGAAATTCTCGATCTTCACCTCGATGGGTATTTGTGCACCGGCAGCAGCGTTGCCCGAAGATGGCTGGATAATGGCGGAGACACCGGCATCGGTGGCTGCCGGGACAAACAGCATGATATTATCCACAAAGGCGTTGTCCCCCGGTGTACCTGCGAACTGGTACGGATTATTATTGCATGCCTGCAGGGTCAGCGTAAACGAGGTTCCTGCCCATTGTGTAAGATCAAAGATCCGGGTTACCCATGGATCTGCATCCATGGTGGCCGGCTGAAACACGGTATCGCCAAGCTGATCAGCGATAGCCTGGTTGTTGACCTTCACCCTGAACCAGCTGAAAGCAGCGCCTGTTGAATAGGTTTGTCTCAGGTCGAACCTAAGTTTAAGTGCGGTGGCGCCAGAAGCATTGATATTACAACTCACTGCATTGGCATGGTGTGAGGAATTGGTACTCCATGCCTGCTGATAGGTTGTTGCATTGACACCTGACCCTTCACCGATCCACCCCAACGGGTTTCCACCCTGGAAGTGCAATCCATACTGACTGCCATTGGAGGCCGCCTGGGTCACCGTCAATCCGGCGTACTGTCCGGGTTGCATTCTCAACATGGTATTGTAACCGGTTTCGAAATTCTCATAGACCGGGAAAGAGCTAAGGGCTGTGACCCCTCCTACCCCAACCGGCCCAAAGGTATTGTTGGCAGGATCGCCGTCACCCGGCATATTGGCGGTCGCCTGAAAATGATAGACGCCCGGCTGACTCATATTATAGATGTTGGTAACCACAACATTGGCTTCGCTATTGGGGGGCAGGAAACCCTGGTTAATGGTGGCAGGATTGAGTGTCTGTGGATTGGCACCGGTTATAACAACATTCAACGTACAGGGATTAAGATTAAACCTGATGGTATCGGCTCCACTGTTCCGGATCCTTATAGACACCTGCATGGATGAGGTATTGCATGCCGTGCCGGTGGGTGCGACAAGGCCAATGGGGGCAATATCAAGCAATGGCTTGGCATACACCTGCTTACAGACCGTATCGTTATTGGTATCGAAGTCGTTGGTAAGGTTGGTAAAAGCGCAGAAGAACTGGCTTCCCGGAAGCATTGCGATGGAGGGAAAATGGGCCGTATCAGTTGCATTGGGATAAAGCAATCCATTGTAGGTTGTGGTAACAACGTTACCACCATTGATGCGGTAGCCGACAGGTACACTTGTTAATGTATCGATCCCGAAGTTTCTTATCAGCACTTTTACCGGTAGTTGCTGTCCCTGGACATGCTGGCTCAGGGGGCTCACAATCAGGACAGCTGCGGCATCGTACAATGGTTTTCCGTATAGCGTAACACACATGGTATCATTGTTCTGGGTGGTATCACCCGGGGCAATCACCCATGCACACAGGGTATAGTAACCTGCAGGGATGGATGCTGCAGGGAGGGTTACGTAAGTGACGCCACCGGGCGTAAGGATTCCGTTCCATGTTGCGGATTGAACAGGTCCCTGGTTCAGGCTATACGAAACCGTGAATCCGGTCAGGTTTCCTGAACCCATATTTTTCACTTTTGCGACGACGGTCTGGTTGCTACCCTGGGGTGCATTCTGCTGGGGGTTTGCGAATCCATTTAAAGCTGCATCAAGCGAAGAAGGAATGGTGATTTCAAAGTTGTCGATACATACCCCCTCAAAATTGCCAGCGCTATTGGACCTGAATACAAAGCGGAAGCGTAAGGCAGCCGTACCGCTGAACTGGTTCAGGTTGTATGAGACCTTCTTCCACTCGTTGGAATGCCCTGACCAGGCCGGTCCGTTGGCTGAGACCAGGTTGGCGGTGTTGTACCAGTTCACACCATTGGTATCATTATGCACACCCAGGGTGTTCCAGCTTGCCCCGTTATCGGTACTGGACTGGACATACATCCCATCGTAACCCAACTCTGTATTATAATGGATCCAGAAGCTCATATTGGGATTGATGGCGGTACTGAAATCAATCAGTTGGGTGGTCAGGATGGCATCTGCATTATTGTAATAGGCAGCTAACAGGTTCGTGCACCAGGCATTCGGAGCCGAATGGGCCGAATTCAAAACCCCATAGGCTGGCGTGCCGAGTTCCCAGTTGGTATAGAGCGCTGTATTGGGTTGAAATTGTGTCGTAGCGTCAAATGCATCGTAAAAAGGAAGAGGCTCCAGGGTAGTGCCCAGGAAACTGAGGATCATCGTGTCGTTAAGGGCTACTGCATCACCCGTGAGACTTGTCCATGCTTTCAGGGAGGAAAATCCTATAGGGATGACCACGGAGGCAAAGGATACGGTATCGGTCTGCGTTGACAGCAGTGAGCCATTCCAGGTTTGTGTAACCACTGCCTGGTTGTTCAGGCGGTAATTGACGGGAATCTGGGTCAGGGGATTGGTGCCAAAGTTTTTGACTTCAACCCTGACCGGCAATGAGGCTCCGGACTGTGCGAACTGCTTGGGAGAGAGGATATCTGATACACCGGCATCATTCTGTGGCAGGTTGACGATCGCTGTAGCAGCCACCCTGTTGCTCCTGCATCCGGTACCTTCCCGCATATAGATCCTAAGGTTTGGTTTACTGTAAGTCTGGTAACCATCTATGTTCGGGAAGCTTCCGCTTTGGTTCCTATACAGCGCCTGATACTGTGTTGTACTTGTATAGCGGAAAGCAGGATACCCTGTCGTGGTTGATCCTTTCTGGTTCTCATAATATACCAGCAGGGCATAGTCCGGGTCATAGAAGAAGGAGGCGGAAAGGGGTATCATGTGGTATCCGGGTCCATTGTAGTTGATGGTCCCGTTAAAGACCTCGGTCATATTGGCAGGGTTGGGCTTCGTACCGGCCGTGAAAACGGAGTCTGGCACCAGGGCCATGAAAATACGCTGGTTGGGCATATTGTAATTGGAAACGGTGCTCGAGAGGTCGTACCCAATGGAATCGATATAACCCATCTGATTGTATTTCATCAATATAGCTGACCATCCATATTCGTAGTATCCGTAAAAGGGCAGATTATACTGTCCAGTTGTACCGGTACCCTGTATGAGGGCTACAGGTGTCTCCACCCCTGTTTCCGCATAATAGGTGGTTGTGGCGAACAGGGGCGGCGTCACAAAGGTATTCCCCATGCCAACGGGAATGGCTGCTGTCAAGTTATCGAACCAGTATACCGTATTGCTGCTCTGGGCGGTCAGTGTTGCCTGATACCCCGAATTAACAGTATCATTGGTCACTGTTGGAGGGCCTGGGAGTGAGAATCCTTTGACAACTTTTTGCAGGGTGTCGTTGGTCTTCGAACTGAGCAGGGTGTCCCCCGGGAGGGTTGTCCATGCTGTAAGGTGGAATGCAGTATCGGACAGGGATACCAGATTGACCGGTGTACTGAATGTGAATTCCAGGGTATCACCGCTTAACAATACACCTGTGACCGGTTGTGTGACAGGGGTTGGTTGTCCGCTCAGCTGGTAGGATGCCGTCAGGCCGCTAACGATGTTTGCCGTTCCGTAATTTTTGATCTTCACTTTCACATTTTCATTACCGAGGCCACATCCCTGGACCGGTTCGGTGATGGCAAGGATCCCGGCATCGTAGGGCGGAATCATCCTGATCGTCATATCATCGATGCAAGCCATGATCTGGGTGGTGGTGGCGACCGGAGGACTGTAAGCAAAAAATCCAAGGTAATAAACACCTGTTGCCGGCACACTGAACTGGATGGTAGCCTCCTGATAAACCGCATTGTTAAACCCAGGCAGACTGATGAGCATGGTATTCATGGAAGCCACATTGTTCAATGTACCCAGCTTTACGTCCACACCCTGGGTGTAAGTGGCATCTGAAGTTTTGTACCAGAAGGATAGTTCATAGGTACGGTTGGCCTCAAACGTGAAACAACGCGAGAAGAACCAGTCGTTGCCTGCGTTGCTCTGGTTACATTCGTAACCCATATAGATCATCCCTGTGCGTGAGTTGGCTGTACTTCCGAAAAAGTGCCAGTAGGAGTTGTCGTTGTTGGCGTCGAGATAGGAGTAAGGCCCTCTGACCGGGTCATTGATTTCAAAGCTTGTATAATAATCAGCATCATAGAAGTTATGGCTGTTAAAGATGACATAATTACTGATGGTATCATTATGCAGGTTTTCGTCAAGTGGCAGGGATGTATAGAAGGTGAATTCATAAAGACCATAGTTTGAAAGGTTTGCCAGGGTTAGAAAGCGCAATGTATCGGTTGTCAGGGGTGCTATGTACTTATTGAATGTTTCCGTGACGGCTGGCAGGTTGTTGACTTTATAGGTAGCTGTAAAGCTGTTGACCGGGTCTGTGCCGTTGTTCCTTATCAACAGTTCAACCTCTTCAGCAGCTCCGAGTGCACAACTGCTCCGGGGCCATAAAACGTTGGTAAACAATATGTCTTTGACTGGAGGGGTGTACTCATCGGCTCCGAGGTCGGGAGTTGTAGTACTGCGTAGTTCCCAGTCGAAATCATCCGGGACCAGGGCCACCGGGGTTCCGTGGTTGTTCATCGGGATGCTGGAAACATGGAGGTCACTGACGGAGGTAAAGCCGGGATTGATGGAAACCGAATTGGTGTCCACCCCGCTGGCCGATTTCCACATGGACAGGTTGCTGATCGTACCGTTCCAGTAACCCCAGTTGGTGGTTGCCACCGAATAGAGGTTGTTGTAGTTCGAGCGGGTAATGGCTGCCGGAGCATTGATCCGTACACAGAAAGCACCACCGGTATTGGCAAAGATGTTATTCAGCAACACGATATTGCCGCCCGAGGCCAGGTAAAATGCATGACCTGCATTGCTGGTGGGAGATGTAATATTTACCGAATTATGGTAATACAACTGATAATTGGCGCTACTGAGATAGAAACCATAAACAAAGGTGAATCCGCCAATCTCAGCAATCATATTATTGGCAATCAAGGCCTCCCTTCCGGGAACAGCCGTGCAGGTAGCCATATAGACTCCATACGTACCCAGTGGCGCATGAATGTTATTCTTGACTACCTGCATCTCATTCTGGCAATAGTTAAGATACATCCCATGCCAGTAGGTGGTTGATGTACCATGTATCGCTTCGGTCTGAGAATATATATAGTTTGAACTGATGACAGGAGCATCCTGGTAACGTAGGTCTATCGCCCTGTAATACTGATTGATAAAGTTATTGGAGTCGATAACAGTCCCTCGTTCAAGGATGTTACTGCTGGGGCCCAGGTAATAGAATCCATACGAGCCGTTGAGGAAGGTATTCAGTCGGAAAACATTGTTGGAGTCATTGGAGGTGGTGCCCGATGTGCTGTACACCAGGCAGATACTGGTTGAACTCACAGATACCTGAGGACCGATGATCTTATTCCCGGTAAAGGCATTGCTGATGGATCCGTTACCGATGGTGATCACATTGCCATAGGTGGCGTTCATTGCCTGAAAGGTCAGGTATTCAAACCGGAGGAACCTGGCACCATCCAGTTTCAGCACAAAATTATCGGCTGTACCGGTGGCGTTGTACTTGATCACCACATCATCCGGATTCATGGTAGAGGAACGGAAGGTGATGGTGTTGGTAAGGGAAGAGGCCGGGATATTCTGAAAAGTCATTTGCGTCTGATGGACACCTGGCAGCAGGCTGAAAATCACCGGCCCTGACATGCCACACTGTGAAATGGCCTGCAGGGCATCCCCGATGGTGGCAAAATCGGCTGTGGGGGAATTACCAACCACATAGGTGCCGTTAAGCACATTCAGGCAGACAAAACCTGCAGAGGTGACTGTATCATTGTTTGGATTCTGGTCAACGCTGTCGTTGGGCATGCTGGTCCAGGCCTTCACAACATAGGATCCAGGCACCATGGTTTCATTCCCCAGGGTGATGGAACCTGACGAGAGATAGGGCAATATTGATCCTGTCCATACCAGTGGAGCCCTTGGCTGTCCGTTATAGGTGTAATGGATGTTTGCCTTGGTGATGGTATCGGTTCCGTAGTTTTTCAGAAAAACCCTCACAGGGTTCGTACCGGCAATGGCGGTTCCGGCAGGTTCGATGATCTGGGAAATCCCGATGTCATACGGATAATTGGTGACCTGAAAGCCGATCTGGATGTTGGGTCTGCTGCCCGAACCATAACCGATGTTGGGTGGGGTGACAGAAGCGGCCCAGGTTTGGGCTTTACCGGTTGCAGAGGTGTAATACCAGTTCACAGCCCCTGTGGGACTCCCCGGCCTATACCAGTCAACCAGCACCATCAGGTTGTCAGCGCCGTTGTAATTGAATGAATTGGGTGTATTGAACATGAAGGTCACCCATCCTGTCGCCAGCGGCAGGTTTTGCTGGGTATTTTCATACACCAGGGTAGCCCCGGACAATTCGTTTGTGAAGGTGCCCACAGTTGAAGGGATACTTGTCATTGAGGTATGCTTCAGATAAATCCTGTAGGTGGCATTGCCCAGGTTGTATCCGTAAGCATTGGCTTTATTCCAGGCCATGGATTCAATCAGACCGGATGCGTTGATCTCCGCCGGGGTGAAGATGCTGATATGGTTGCTGTAAAGGTAGGTGCTGGAGGCACTGCTCATATAGACCGGCCCGCCGGAAGCGGTATTGGTTGTTCCTGTTCCGATGGTCACAATGGCTGGTGCCTGTTTTACCTTGAAACTGATACACCCGGTCTGGGGATACCGCCCCAAGTTGGCATTGGTGGAGGCATCATAGGCGATGATGTGGTAGCAGATGATGGTGTTGTAAGTATAGCTGGGGATGTCACCGGTGTATATATTTCCGGATTGAAGGCTCATACCCACGGTGTCAGGTGTTCCGCCGTTGGCTGTAAAAACGATCATGGCTGTATCTATCCCGGTGAAATCGGTGACCTCGGCAAACACCTGAAAAGGTCCTGTATTGTAGACCGTGTCAGGGAGTATTGGTGAAGCCAGCGATATGGAAGGGGGGATGGTCTCGTCAACACTAACGGTCACTTTAATGTCATCAATGACCCATCCCCAGTTGTCAAACTGAGTTCCATTGTTCATGTCCTTAAGCACAAATTTTATCATCACTTGGGCAGAATTGCCAACCAGGTTCGAAATATTAAACACTTCATCCTTCCACCAGGTGTTGGTCGGGGGGGTCGGGTTGCCGGGAAGCCATGTTGTGTAAGTCGTTGATGTAAATTTATTCCCCGAAGATGCACTGAAACCCCCACTACCCAAATACTGGGGCTCGGTCAATTGGGTCCATGTTGCTCCATTATTGTTTGATACCCATATCGTTCCTTCATCAAAAAACTCAATCTTGCAAATATGGCTGAACTCAAGCTGTACAAATAAATTACCTGCAGTGCTGAAACTCTGGGTGGTCAATACTGATGAATCTCCCGGATTTACTATATGGGCAGAATATGACTTGGTACCTGAATTATAAAGGGTTGTGTTCAACGACCATAGCTGAGTGCCTGCTGTCGTAACAGATGGTGTACCCTCAAAACCCTCCTGGTAAACAACCGTCTGTCCAAAGCCCGTTGCATACAGGAAGAAAACCGCCACAAATATGATATAGGTACTTTTCATGATCGGATTGTATTTATTGAATATCTAAAGACATAACAAATCCTTTTACAAATCACCATCATCACATAACCTCCATCCCTGCGCTACAACCAATCTCTACAGTCAAAGACTTTTCAGCCTGATTATCTATATAACTGTGTGTTTTCCCTTTCACTCCTTTACCTTGACCACTTTTTCGCTGAAAAGAACCTTCCCTTTAGCATCCGTAATAAACAGTAGATGTAAGCCCTGAGAAAGATGTTGAGTTGAGAAGGTCAGTGCATTTTTTCCGGCCGGCACATTACCTTCAAAGAACCGGTGCTCCTGCTGACCGGTAACTGATTTTAATTCAATGATTACATCCATTGACTTCTCCAGGGTAAACTCCATCCCGAACAGGTCAGATACCGGGTTCGGGTAAAGTGATGCATCCAGCTCATCCCCTTTTTTCACAACCGGGATTTCAGGTGCCTGTGATACCACTTCTGCAATCTGTGTCCCCAGCCTTCTGTTCATTCCCACTCTGATGCCATACATACCTGAAATCCACACCACACCCGGTTCGTTGTATTTCCGCTGATTGCCGGTATAATCGCCCCAACGCTCGTAGGTTCCACTCAGAATATCAATGAACTGGTCTCCTTCCTTGATCCTGATAAAGTTTGAATAGCCACCGATGCCATCATAAAAAACGGCGGAAACACCCGGATAGATACTGTCGCCCGTATGGTTGAAGCCTATGATTGACTGCTGGCTGAACAGGGTATTACCCGTAAAGGAGATATTGGGGTAACCGAATTCCATATACGGCTCAGTGATAAGTTTTAATCTGACGAATGGCTTATGTTTTACACTGGAGAGTACACCGTGATAAATCACGGCAGAACCGGTAGTGGTATCGATGGTATTTCCGACAAACTGGATCGTATTGTTATACAAGAATCCCCCCAGAACACGGGCATCATTGGTGGCGAGCCTGTTTGTGGTCTTTGGCTGCCTGGCATCCGGGGGTGCACCATACCCGACGTCGCTTTTAAGGCAGGTGATGTTCAGACGGGCATCAGGCTGCCTGAGGTTACCTGTCACTTCTATCAGGAAAACAGAATCGGAGTAAAGGGTGAAATTCCTGTTGGAAAGCAGGTAGATATTGGGCCCGTAAAGTTTATCGCCACCCTGGATTGGATGCATATTCCTGATAGGTACCTTATCGAAGGTGATTTCACTCCAAAGTCTTGAGGTGAGTTCATGCCCGCTGTACCCGTCGAACTTATTGACCTGCCATATGACCGATTGCTTGAAGGATGTCTGCCACGAGGTTCCGTAGTTGAGAAGGTTCACTGTGATAAAAAGCTCATCTTCAGTCAGGGCAATGGCAGGGAAGTCTGTCCAGCTGGTATCATCGAGTGGATTCCCGGGCAGGGAATAAAGGTTCCAATTGCCCATCATATCGGATGTTTCACTGAAAGCAACGACAATATTGGTCTTGGTATCAGAACTGGCACCTGCTAAAAACACAATGATAAATCTATCCTGATGCGGATCATAGAGCAGTCTTGGATCGTACTGGTGAGTAGAGATGCCCTGTAATGGTGCAGCGAAGTTATTGAGTGACAATGACCGCAACAAAGAATCCTGATTCATATCATAGAAATAGAGGTTGGTATTGATAGCAGAAATAAGTTGTCCATCATTGGATATGGCCAGGGTATTGTCGTTGGGGACACTGTAACTGTAAGCATTCCCTTGAAAGTTACGCTTAATGACAGGATCGGGAACCTGGGTACTACCCTGATCCGAAGTTTTATTCATATTGCCTTTGGTGTCCGTTTCTTTCCTTGGGAAACGCAAGGCACTCTCCTGTTTAAGCTGCATAAGGTGCTGCCTGTAGGTCGGGTTTCCTTCCATTACCTGTGATAGGTAGCTGAGCCTGAAATTCCAATCCTCTTTTATCTGACCCGGAATGAGGCTCCCGAAAGGTTTAATCCTATAGTCTGATGTGCTGTACTGAACCTCCTGGGCATTTACTAACGGCAGAAAGAAGATAACAAGCAATACGGTCAGGACAGTATTCAATCTGTTCATGATGACCCGGGTTAACGTGTTAATAACAATATTAATAATGACTCCATAAAGATACGCAATATTCGCTTGTTTAGCCAATAATTCACAACCTGCCCTTTTATATTGCAGGATTGTTTCTTTGCCCATTATCACAAAATGAGCTATTTTTGTACAAATTTTCTGTAATAATATGAGATTTTTTCTGATTTCGGTTTTCTTCGCGTTGATTTCCTGTTCACAGGCCCAGGAGTGGGTAAGGATGTTACGGGACGTAGATCCTGATTTTCATGCAGTTCGCAAGGAATTTGAGAGGTATATTGAGCAGCAGGATGCCACAAAACACATTCCCGGGCGTAAGCAGTTCGACCGTCACTCCTATTTCAGCGCACCACGTGTTGATGAACAGGGCAGGTTTGGCCGTCCTGAAGGGACATGGGTAGAGTATAACCGTCTGATGAAAGAAAGGTCTGTGGGGAAATATGCACAGGCAGCCAACTGGTCACCCGTTGGTCCTTTCGTGACACCTGTCAACAGTCCGGGAATGGGAAGGATCAACTGCATCGCCTTCCACCCCACCCAGTCCAATATCATGTATGCAGGTGCTGCTTCGGGTGGTGTATGGAAAACCACCAACGGAGGGGGAAACTGGTATCCCATGTCAGATCATATTGCCAGCCTTGGTATATCTTCCATCGTCATTGACCATCAGAATCCGGATATCATCTATGTTACCACCGGCGACTTTAATCATTCTGATACATATTCCGTCGGAATACTCAAATCCATGGACGGCGGCAACACCTGGAATACGACCGGATTGAGCTGGACAATACAAAGCCAGCGCAGGGTATCCAGGCTACTGATGCACCCAACGGATCCCAATGTCCTTTACGCAGCCACCACATTGGGTTTGTTTAAAAGCACTAATGGTGGCGACAACTGGTTGAATGTCAGGACAGGGAATATTAGTGATGCTGCTTTCAAGCCCGGAAACCCATCCGTCATCTATCTTGTCCTCAATAACCGTTTCTGGAAATCAGAAAACGACGGAGCCACTTTTACCATGATATCCATTGCTTTCAATGCTACGGTCGGACGTGCCAAAATTGCGGTCACCCCTGCGGACAGCAATTATGTTTATCTGGTGGCCATCACCGAAAATGATTCAGGGTTCGAGGGGATGTATCGTTCTACCGACGGAGGCAGTAGTTTCTCACTGATGTCTTCCACACCCAACATACTGGGTTATGCCACCGATGGATCAAGCAGCGGAGGCATTGCCTGGTATTGCCTTGGATTGACAGTATCACCCGTAAACAAAAATGAAGTGTTCGCAGCAAGTGTCAACATATGGCGGAGCACCAACGGCGGCGCATCATGGAATATAAAGGCACACTGGTATGGTGACAATGGTCTGCCTTTCGTCCATGCCGACATTCATGAGATGAGCTGGCATCCGGTTACAGGGGCACTGTATGTCTGCTCAGACGGAGGTATTGATATCACAACCAACAATGGCACCTCCTTTCAGCAGAAGAACAACGGATTGATGATCGGGCAGGTATACAGGATCGGTACTTCCAAACAGGATTACCGGCGTATCATCGGCGGCTGGCAGGATAATGGCACACACTTCCTGAACAACACCACATGGAAACACATGCTCGGTGGTGACGGAATGGAATGTATCATCAGTCATTCAAACTACAACTACATGTACGGTGAGATGCAGTACGGAAGCATGTACAGGTCAATCGACGGCGGAAATAACTGGCTCAAAATCTCTGAAAATATCCAGGATGAGGGTTCATGGGTCACCCCTTTTGTCATGCATCCCAACAATCACAATACTCTGCTCGCAGGATACGACAACATATACCGGTCAACCAACTATGGAACAACATGGAACCAGTTGAGCAGTTTTACAGGTACTGCTTATTACGACAAGTTCAGGTCGCTGGCTTATGCGCCATCCAATCCGAACTACATCTATGCCGCCACCTATAACAGGATCTATGCTTCCACCAATGCAGGGCAAACATGGGTACAGGTGAACAACAACCTGCCGAACTATCCCATCAGCTATATCGCCGTACACAACACACGCCCATCTGTCGTTTATGTCACCTTCTCAGGATTCACCAGCGGCAATAAAGTTTATATGAGTACCAACTCGGGTGACAGCTGGAGCAACATTTCAGGGACCCTTCCCAATCTTCCGGCCAACTGTATCATACAGGAGAAAAACAGCCCGGGCGGTATATACGTCGGGATGGATGTCGGGGTATTCTACCGTGACAGTACAATGACAGACTGGATCCCTTTCATCGATGGCCTTCCCAACGTGAAAATTTCCGAGCTTGAAATCCATTACAACAGTCATAAACTGATTGCAGCGACCTATGGTCGCGGTATCTGGTGGAGTGATACCTGGACATGGCTCAACGGCATCAATGAAAACAGCCCGGGAGCCAACGCTTCATTCAATGTGTTTCCCAATCCTTCCGCAGGTGATTTCACCCTATCGTTGAACGGACACGAGAGGACCATCCGCCGTTTAAGGCTCTACACCTCTACCGGTCAGCTGATCAGGCAATGGGAAGGTGATCCTTTGCAGTCCTCCTTCTTTACCGTTAAAGAAGAGGGCAATCTCTCACCGGGCATCTATCAACTGGTGATTGAACCGGACAACGGACAGGTCACCTCCGGAAAAATCATCATCAGGCGCTGACCGCACATGAGTTACCTCCGGCATGTGCTCCCCAACGGGATTAAGGTAGTGTACAGCCCATCCGGATCAAGGGTCTCCCACCTGGGTGTGCTCGTCAATGCAGGTTCCCGGGATGAGTTGGTGCATGAGCACGGTATCGCCCATTTCATTGAACACATGGCTTTTAAAGGCACCACCAGACGAAAAGCTTTCCATGTCCTGAGCCGCCTGGATAACGTGGGTGGAGACCTGAATGCTTTCACCACCAAGGAGCACACCTGCCTGTACGCTTCATTCCTGTCGGAATATACTGCAAGGGCTGTAGAGCTTTTTGCAGACATCATCCTTCATTCCGTTTTCCCACAGAAGGAGATCGAAAAGGAAAAATCGGTCATCCTGGATGAAATCAACGCATACCTTGACACCCCCTCTGAACAGATATTTGATGATTTCGAGGAGATGCTGTTCAAAGGGCACCCCATCAGCCGTAACATCCTGGGCACCCCTGAGAATCTGAAAAATATCACCAAACAACAGATCATCCGGTTCATTCAGAGAAATTACAGCGCATCAGGTACCGTGATCTCCTATATCGGGAGTTATCCGTTTCATAAACTGATCCTTCTGCTGGAACGATTTTTCCATGCGATGGAGGACAACCATTTTTCGAGACAGAGAATGCCTTTCAATGCCTTTATCCCGTCATACATGTCCATCGGGAAAGATACCCATCAGACGCATGTGATGACGGGTACGTTGGCTTATCCCCTGGGCCATCCATCACGAACAGGCCTGCAACTGCTGAACAACCTCCTCGGGGGGCCGGCTTCCAACAGCAGGCTGAACATGGCCTTGCGCGAACGGAAAGGATTAACCTATCATGTTGAATCCAATTACCAGGCATACACCGATACCGGCTATTTAAGCATCTATATGGGCACTCCATTATCTGATCCGGCTGCCACCATCGCCCAGGCATGGAAAGAGATGAGCAGATTGAAAAACCAGAAACTGGGAAGCCTGCAACTCTTCAGGGCAAAGAAACAGATTGCCGGCCAAATCGCACTGGCCTATGAATCAAGAGTCAATGAAATGCTTTCCATCGGGGCAAAGTGCCTCCATAACCTTGCATTGTACCCCATCGAACAGATTATTGCCTGTATTGATGCTGTTTCTGCCTCTGACTTGCAGGACATTGCCAATGAGCTGTTCCAGCCTGAACGTTTCTCAACACTGATCTTTAAATCTGAATCAGATCATGAATAAAGATTTGCTGTTTACCTATGCTGAAAAACACACCTCACCTGAGCCGGCTCTTCTGCAGGAACTGAGCCGTGAAACGGCTCTCCGGACCATATACCCGAGGATGCTTTCAGGACACCTTCAGGGCCGTTTCCTATCCATGGTCAGCAGATTGAAGCGCCCGAATTTCATCCTGGAAATAGGTACTTTCACAGGATATAGTGCCCTTTGCCTTGCAGAGGGCCTTGCCACAGACGGAGAACTCCATACCATCGAATTGAATCCGGAACTGGAGGAACCAATCCAGGACTGGTTGGCCAGATCACCCCATGGCAGCAAAATCAAGCTTCATATAGGAGATGCAAGGAAACTTATCCCTGTACTGGCTGACACCATCCCTTTCGACCTGGTTTTTATCGACGCGGAAAAATCGCAATACCCTTTTTACTATGAAATCCTTCGGAAAAGGTTAAAACCCGGTACAATCATTCTGGCTGACAATGTCTTGTGGGATGGAAAGATCATTTTAGAACCAGCACCTGGTGATTATGATACGGAAGGTATCCTTGCTTTTAATACCATGGTAAGGCAAGATACCGGGGTGGAGGTGGTGATCCTGCCTTTCCGCGACGGGACATCCATCATCCGGATATTGTAATGGTCTGGTTAAAAGCTCAAGGTCACCTCCAGACCGACGGATAATTTCGGAAGATCGGCCACATTCCATGTTTTCAGCAGGTTGGACATCCTGTACCGGGCAAACAGTTTCCAATCACTTGTTCCAACGCTTGCCTGGAATCCCCAGATCGTTTTGTAAAGAAGTTCAGGAGCCTTTTTTGTTGCTTCAATCTTGTACCCATCTTCTTTACCATAAAAGCGATACCGGGAAGAAAATAAATACTGCCCGTATATCCCTGCATCCAGGTAAGTTCCAAGGGTGTTCCCTCTTCTTTGCAGGTTGAACCGGTGATACCATGCACCCGAAAGAGAACCCGCCGTGATCTTTTCCTTGTCCCATTTTTCAATCAGGTTGTTGATCGTGATTGTATTCATGGTTTTCATAGAATACCTGGGATTAGAAATCCAAAGATCAAAACCGGTCGAATAAAAGTCACAGAACCTTAGTTTATATCTGCCTCCCAGCGTCCATTCAGGGCTTCCGAAAGTTTTCAGGACATGTTCACCCTCCTGGTGAACAGGATAAGCTAAGCTAATATAGGGTGCAGCATAGTGCCGTTTATTCGCTCCCCACTTCTTTGTGAAGACATGGTCGCTTACCTCCTCATCCATCAAAGGATGCACCTGACCTGTTAAAGAAAGAGAGGCCATGAAGCCAACGATCAGGAGTGATCCTGCAAGCCGGAAATAACTGAATGATAGCCTTTCCCCGATGATAGTATGAACTTTCATGATCTTGTTGTTAATGAATTTCTACCTTATGGGTAACACAGTGGGTATAGCCCAGGTGATGCACACAGACTGTCTCGTCAGGATCAAGGGTAACGAGCAGTGAGTTCGCATTTTTCAAATGATCAACTTCGAAAACCTTGTATTTTTGCAGGACCCCGGAGGAATCCCGGACATGGAGGTAAAGATATGAATCCGTTGGTTGTTTGATCCATCCTGAAGATGTTTCAAAGACTTCAATGCTGACTTCTCCTGATTGATTGACATTGAGGTTAAATGAGGGTTCTGCAGGTTTTTTCGGTATTGAATCGAGAAAAGCTGAGGCCTGCGGGATACCGAATCCATGCGCATAGTCGAAATAGGGATAGAGATGTCCTGATTCTTCAATTTTATGAAAGATCTGCATGTTGTTCATGGAGCGATCGGTTTGCCAGGCGCAGGCAGCGAAACCGGCCACGAGAGGGGAAGAGAACGAGGTCCCCTGGGTATTGACCATCTTTTTTTTACCGGCAGCCACCACATGTCCAAAGGCTACCACGTTGGGTTTCATCCGTTTGTCAAAAGTAGGCCCATACGAACTGAAACTGGTATGGAGCATGGTTTCAGGTAACAATCCACCTACACTGAGAACACTGTCAGCATCAGCCGGAGCCCCGATCACTTTCCATGCACCGATTCCCTCATTACCGGCCGCATTGACGACGAGAATCCCTTTGGATGCTGCCATATTGGCGGCCCTGGTCACAAAGGTGGTTTTACCGTCCATGTTGTAATTGAAGTACCGTTTGTCAGTATAGCCCAGTGAGCTATTGATGATGTCGGCTCCATATTTATCGGCCCATTCGGCAGCTGCCAGCCAGTTTTGCTCCTCTTTAAAAGGTTCTGTCCGCACCTCTGTGATGGCGAGCAAAAAAGATGCTCCTGTTGCCAGTCCGACAGGTTTATTGCTGATCATACCCCCGATACAGGATAATACCATGGTGCCATGGCTGATGCCTGCGTCAACACATTCACGGTTCCGGGGGAAATCCCATGTATGCAGGATCTGCTTACCATCATGCAAGTGGGCAAATGCGGGATTGGCTTTGTAGGTGGGGAAGCCGCCGTCAAACACAGCTATCCGTATCCCTGTCCCGTCAATCCCGGCTTCCCGCCACAGATCAAGGCCCAGGGTTGCTACCTGCCTGTTCATATGTTCCACCTTACCGTCCGACAATAACGTATCAAAACCGGCAGAGGCCAGGGTTCCGGGCATGCTGGCATACGAAGGCTCCCATCTGTCCACATAGGGTAATGCTTCAATCTTTCTGAGTGCATGCTCCCCTGCAACGACAGCCACCGCATTGAACCATCTGCTTGCATAGCCCACACTATCGGCGATACGGGCTATCCCTTCGATATATTCCTGCTTTACAGGATAATCTGTGAAGGCATCCACCGGAACACCATGCCGGATCTTGCGCTGAATCGCATGAGGGTCAAAATAGGTGTATGCATCAAACTCTACCCCGGCCTTATCCTTCAGGTAAACCCAGTAATACTGTGCCTGGGTGGTAAATGCAAGGCTGAGCGCAAACAGGGTGAGTAATGTTCTGAGGCGTAAACTTCGGTAACAATGCATCATTTTCTTCTGTGGTTATATGAAAAAAAGGCTGACAGATGCCAGCCTTTCTGATGGGAAAGTCTTTCCCGTTATTTTTTAATCACCTTGGATGTACGGCTTTCATTCCCTGCAAGTACCTGTACCATATAGTTGCCACGTTTCAGATGTGACATCTCCAGTCTGAACACGTTCCGGCCTTTGTGCATCCATCCGGCATCGGTTGAAGCAATCAGTTTCCCTGTGATATCAAAGATCCTGACCGTCACTTTTTCCTGAGCGTTCAGATTAAAGACGACCGTAGCATCATATTCGACAGGATTAGGATAGATGAGCAGGTTGGATCGGAAAGTGGATGGTTTTTCGGCAACCGGTTTTTCAATATTCACGAAATCGAGATTTCTGAAGCCTCCACGGCCGTGGGTTCCTGCATAAATTCCGCCATAGTTGGTGGTCTGGTTATATTCGAAGAGGGCTGTTTCGTTTCCTTCCCCGACGATGATGAAGGTATAAGGGAAGTTGGTAACCTGCTGGTGCAACATAAGGGTAGGCACACGGTCCATGCCTTGGTTGGCTTCTACCCATACAGGCTGCGTTTTGGTGATATCCTCACAGATATAGGTTCCAAATTCCGTCCCGACAATCAACATTTTCGGATGATACAATGGAATCAGAGAAGAATAGACCGGCATAGTGGGAAGCTTGGTAGCTACAGCGGTTCCCTGTTTAGAGGTAAAGGTTGGAGTGGCATCGGTGGCATTTGTGGTTCGGTACACATAATTTGTATTCCCATAGTTCCCAAGGGTTACAACCACATGGTCATTGTCAAGGGGATCCACGGCGATGGAGGTGATAGCCCTCCCTGACCAGGTACTAATCTGTGTCCTTGTGATCACCTGGGTAGAACTACTGATATCGGCACTGGTTGAATCATAGGCCTGGTGGATGTTAGAGAAACGGAATACACCGCCTGCCGTTGTACCGGCAAAGATATGATCACCGTCAGCGGAGAAAGCGATGGTCTGGATAATGCCGCCGGAGATGGAACCGATACGCCACCAGGTGGGTGTTCCGCTGAAATCGATTGCTTCCCTGGTCATCCACAGTGAGGTACGGCCTGCAATCACGAATACGCTTTGTATAGGATTCTGGATCAACATTGAGTCACCCTTGTTAAGCCCTGCAAGAAGTGTATGTTTGAATGGGTAACCGTTATGCTTGTGCGAACGGACGGAAATGACTTCCCCTGCGATATAGTTGGTATCAGCAATGAACATAATGGAATCTTTTGAATCAAAGGTTTTCACGCTCTCCCAAAGAATGAGGGGAGTGACAAAATGGGAGAAGTTCGTTCCCGGTGTTCCACCTTCAATCGAACTTAGCATCCTGCTGCTGAAAAAATCGGGTGTGGTGGTACTGGTCCCATTGTAAGCTTTTTGCCAGAATTCACCGTCAGTGGCTGTTCTGGCAGCAAGACCGTACTGGCCCGAAACGAAATAGGCTTCCGGATTTATCTGTGAGATAGCTGCATAGCCGCCATCATTGATCCAGAGCTGACGTGCCGACCTTGGAGTATTGCCTTTGAAATCAACGAACTGGTAAGAATTGTCCTGCGTTCCCCCGAGTATTTGGCCGGATCCACTGGAGGTGATGGCATAATACTGAATGGTACTGTAATTTTTATTCATCATATTCCAGGTAACGCCGCCATCAAGGGAACGGTGAATACCGCCGTCACAGCCGACAAAGACGATATCGGGATTGGTCGGATGGAATGCAAACTCATGAATATCCACATGAACATAGAGAGGGCTTGATTCTGAAAAACTTCCTGAGGTGATCTGGGTCCAGGTACCATTCAGTGACCAGGTCCATATGTTAATCCCTCCGACCAGGATCTTGTCTTTGTTATCGGGAAAAACTTCAATGGTATTGTTATAGGATCCCTGACTTCCGTGGATGGCGAAACCAGTGGTTGCAGCAGGGGCGATCTGGGTCCATGTTTCCCCTTTGTCGACTGAACGGAAGACGCCCTGTGTAGATTCATTGGACGCGGCAAGGCTGGCATAGATGTAATTGGGGTCTGACGGTGCAATAGCCAGTTCCATACGTGAACCGGCATTGGGCAGGGTCAGACTGCCTCCGGAACGTCGGACAAAATCGACACCATTGGTCGCAATGTAGCAGGCTTTATTGATGGAGAGCACAACGGTACCGTCGGTTGCGATATCCACGTCATCAGCATTGGAGTTGGTAATAGTAAGTGGTGTAGGCGTGACACTCCATGTGGCCCCTCCATCGGAAGAGATCTTCAATCCGGCTTTGGTAGCAGCATACACATACCCGTTGTTCTTGTCAACAGCCATTTCATTGATATAGGTCCAGGTACTGGTGTTTGACAATAGTGAAAATGTTTGGCCACCGTCAGAAGACTTGTAAATACCTATTCCGTTAAATCCCCTGGTGCCATCTCCTGTTCCCGGGTAAAAACCTTCACCCGTCCCGACGTAGATATCCCCGTTAGGTGCCTGTGTAATAGAAGCTATAATTAAATTATCCGAAATGGTTGTAACCTTGACCCAGGTACTCCCGGATGTAGTGGATTTCCATAGTCCACCGCTGACAGATCCGGCGTACATGATGGTCGGGTTGTCCTTGTCAAAAAGGATGGCCCTGGTTCTGCCGCCAAGATTATCCGGTCCCATCTCGTCCCATGTCCAGGAAAGTGTCTTGGATGTTTTTAACTGTTTAATTTCAAGCAATGCCTGCTGCACATCCTGCACGTCAACTTCCCCGGTGATCTGATTGTTACGGATGATTTTCCAGTATTCAGCAGCTCCGGTAACCGACTGGTCCTGCATATTGAAACGGGGTGAATAGCTGCGCTCAGGCGTGTGCTGCGTAGCGATCACAACCAAAAATGCCACAAGGGGCAACAGAGCGAAACTGAATAATAATGTTCTGTTTTTCATAACAATATGTTATATTACTTTGTTGAATTCTGGTCTCATTTTAAGGGGCACAAGATACACTTTTTTTCAAATGGTGCAAAAAAAAAGTCGATGTATGTTGCTGCCTGTATAAGATACCTGGTCATCCTCATTCAATAGGCAAAGTTAAGATAAAAGCAAACTTTTTTTTTTAAAATCAGTTATCGGTCCGGCTGAAAAAGGCATGGGGCATGGGGATCAGGGGATAACATTCCTGCTGTAATGAGGGGGAAGCTATTTTCTGTTACCGATGTGGAGTGCGAGGTAAAGTGTGAGATAAGGATTCGGATTTCGTGTAAAGGCCATAATGGGTATGGTTTTCAGGAATGCATCTGCAGCAATGCCAACCTCAAGGGAGCGGATCATAGCCTGTTGATCACCATAATCGAAACTAAGGCCCCCTTTAAGGTAGATCCCCGGGTATATTTTCGACTCCAGCAATCCTTTGCCCACAGGCCCCCTGCCGTAAATATTGTCTGTAAAATGGGTTTCTGGATCATACTTCTCCAACAAACGATAAAACTTACCATCACTGCTGTTGTAATAGAGAATGTATAAATACATCGGTTCTGCCACCGAGAGGTTCAGTCCTCCGGAAAAATGATACCGTACCTGCACCCCTCCCCAGTAGGGCTTATCAGCATAGATCCGCTGCAGTCCCAGACCTCCCCTCAACATGTAAATCCGGTTCAGTTTACCGTAACTGTATGTTCTGGTGTTCGGGAAAGATTCGTTGGTACGACGGTATTCCTTGGGGTGCTTCATGGTGGCAAACTGAACCTCCCAGAATAGTGTTGAATAAATATTCAGGATCTTTCCCTGCTGATAACCAAAACCGAAACCACGCGTATGCCCTATCAGGTATGCACTCCGTTCTCTTGACAGTATGAACTGCGGCACATCTGCCTCCTGAGACAAAACCCTACCTTGTGGTAAGATCTGTACCATCATAAAGAAGAGTAGATATGATAAACGAAAATGCATGTTTTGCTCTTTCCTGAAAGATGTATCAAAATATAGCAGCACACCCGCAAATAACAGCTGCCCTGGGTTTCCGGACCGGATAAGATGCTTATAAGGCATATAATCCGGAAAACCTGCGTACTGGAAGTGTTATTCCTTGTTTTGCTCTATGGCAGGCTGATCTGCATCTGATGTCACACCCCAGCACTCCTTGGGGCCACGGCAGGAAACAGCAACCAGGACCAGCAGGCACAACAAGATGATCAGTTTCACCAGGTTTCGCATCATAATAACAACAAATTGATTTCAGTATAATTAAGTACTTTTACCTTCCACTTAAACCATTTGCAAAAATACAAAAAGAGTGTTTCTTTTTTAATATTGATGTTAACGGTTGTATAATTCTTTATATTTCATAACAAAAAAGATATGGACGAGGAGGTAAAACCTCAGATTGAAGCGAGCTGGAGACAAGCCCTGTCCGACCAATTCAGTGCTCCCTATTTTAAGGCCCTGAAGCAATATCTGCTGACAGAGAGGTTAAAATATACTGTTTACCCTGCCGGAAAAAACATTTTTTCTGCCTTTGACCATACACCTGTCCATGAGGTAAAGGTGGTCATCCTGGGTCAGGATCCCTACCATGGTCCTGGTCAGGCCCATGGATTGTGTTTTTCGGTGCCGGAAGGTATCCCGAAACCCCCATCCCTGGTCAATATTTTTAAGGAATTGCAGAATGACCTGGGGGTCCCGGTACCTGTAAGTGGTAATCTGATCCAATGGGCCCGACAAGGTGTACTCCTTCTCAATGCTACCCTTACGGTGCGGGCTAACCAACCAACATCACATCAGAACCATGGATGGGAAACTTTCACTGACGCAGCCATCCGTCACCTATCGGAAACCCGGGAACATATCGTCTTTTTGCTTTGGGGAAACCCGGCCGCAAAGAAAATTCCCCTCATTGACCGAAACAAACACCTGATCCTTACCGCACCCCACCCTTCTCCCCTGTCGGCAGCCAGAGGTTTTTTCGGTTGCCGTCATTTCTCGCAGGCAAATCAGTACCTTATTCAACATGCTATACAACCCATAGACTGGAATCCCATTCCGTTCGTTACTTAATCCGGAGAACAGATAAAGCAAGAATCCCGTCCGATGAAGGCCAACCGAAACAGCCCTGTGGCAGATCTTTCAATGAACAGTCAGGCCCGATACTGTGACTTCCCGGCAGGTCTCCTTGCCAGGAGATCTGTCCTCCTGGGATTTATGTCGCTGATTTGCCTCATTCAACCCATCTCAGCCCAGGAGTTCCCTTCAAACGTTCAATTTCCTGTTATCCGGGATCCGGTGCTGGAGAAAAGAGTCATGGCGTTCAATAAAAAAAAAACCGGATCGGAAGAGGAGTTCAACAAAGCTCTCTTCAAACTGATCCAATCTACCCGTGAACTCGGATATATCACAGCCTCCGTAGATTCGGTCACCAAAGTGGATGACACGGCATACGTCTGGTTTTACACCGGTAACCGACCCGGACCTTTCAGGATCAATTTCGATGATGAATCACTTCCTGCCGCCTACAGTGCAGGATTCAGGTCCCGCATGGAAGGCAGGGATATCACCTGGATCAGGAATACACTGGTCAAGATTGTCGGCTACCTGAACCAGAACGGATATCCACTGGCGAAAGCTGTCATACAGGATATAACCCTGTCGGATGATACCGTTGTTGCGCTTTCCAGGATAGAAAAAGGGGCCTTTTACACCTGGGATACCCTTGAAATCAAAGGTGGGCCGGCCATCAGCAATGTCGTACTTCAGAAATTGATCAGGATCAGGGAAAAGCAGCCTTACAACAACCTGCTGATGAGAGATATTGACCGTCAGATCAACTCGCTGCCGTTTGTGAAACAGGTGCAATCCTACAGCCTTATTCTCACAGAAAGTAATAAAGCCAGGATCCTGCTTAACCTTGAAAAAGCCAAATCATCAGATTTTAACGGTATTCTTGGCTTTGGGCCTGATAAGGAAAATCCCCGGAAGCTCATTTTTTCGGGCGAAATGGTACTTAACCTGACCAATGCTTTTGCTCAGGCCGAGCAGATGGAGATCAGATGGAACGGGATCCAGGGGGACCAACACCTGATCATCTCATACCGTCAGCCCTTCCTTCCGTTATTGCCGTTCGGGATAATGTACAACTTCGACCTTTACAAACAGGGGGAAATCTATTACACCCTGAATCAGCGTGGCGGACTGCTGCTCAGGTCAGGGCCAGGATCATGGTTCAGTGCCTATTATCAGCGGAAAAACAGCAAGGTGCTCGACAGGACTATTTTCGATCAGTACACTTTCCTCCCTCCCTGGACCGATTATTCGGCTTCCCTGTTCGGAATAGAATACCATCACACAAGAACAGACCATCCCAGGAATCCCTCCAGAGGGATCAGTCTTGCAGGCGACATAGCAGCAGGACAGAAAAAACTACTCACCTCTCCCGACATCCCGGAGGCATTGTTCGAAGATACTGAAAGAAACCAACGGCAGGTAAACGGTCATTTTTCCCTGGAGACTTTTACTCCGGTAACGGAACGATGGGTGATCAGGCCATCGGTCGCAGGTTCTTTCCTGTATGGAGGATCCGGACTTGAAAACGAACTTTTCCTCTTCGGCGGTATCCAATCCATCAGAGGTATTGATGAAAACAGCCTCAGGGCATCTTCTTACCTGCTCTACTCCCTGGAAGTCCGGTACCGTTTTGAGCAGGAATCTCATTTTAAACTTTTTATCGACGGATGTTGGTACGAAAAGTCACTTCAGCATTCCTATTTTACCGATACTCCCTGGGGCTTTGGACTGGGTGTGGCCATTCCTTCTCCTGCCGGCATCATCCAGATGAGTTATGCTTATGGTATTCAACAGGGTAATCCGTTTGACTTCCGAACGGGAAGGCTCCATGTTGGTCTGGTTTCATTATTCTGAAATCTGTCCCGATAAACTTTTTTCATCCTTTCAGATACTATTCTGCCAAATTTCATGTATGTTTGTTACGGGAAGTTTACCGAAACCTACTGAACAGGATTGTTTCAATCTGAATATCAATCCCTCAAAATATCACCAGCATGAAAAAAAACATACTCTTGTTCATTTGTCTGCTTGTTTTGTCAACGGCGTTATGGGCACAGTCACCCCAAATTTTATGGGCACAGACATTCGGTGGCCCAAACAACGATGAGGCATACGATATAATCCGCACGCACGATGGCGGTTTTGTCATCTGCGGAATGACCGAATCAAAAGGATTTGGTGGCAAAGATGCATGGGTGATCAAACTTGACCCCCAGGGGAAGCTCGAATGGGACAAGACGTATGGTGAAAAAGGGGATGAGGTGGCCAATGCTATCATCCAGACCAGTGACAACGGATATGCCATTGTAGGGTCAACAACTTCGAAAGGAAAAGGGAAGAGGGATATTTTCTTTGTGAAGACAGACAGTATGGGGAACAAGCTTTGGGAAGGGATTTATGGTGGCTCCAAACATGATGTCGGCAATGACCTTATACAAACCTTTGATGGCAACTATGCCATAGTAGGATCGACGAAATCGATAGGTTCAGGCAATTTTGATATCTGGATCCTGAAGATTGACACCAAGGGGGGGAGGATATGGCGGAAAAGCGAAGGTGGAAGAGGTGCCGACCTGGGCAATTCAATTACAGAGCACCCGAAGGACAGCAGCCTGATCATTGGCGGGACGACTTTCTCCAATGCGAACGGAGAGAGCGACCTGTGGATGATCAAGATCAACAAAGAGGGACGACGGGAGTGGAGGAAGAATTACGGAAGTATTAATAAAGACCTGGGAAATCACTTGTTACTGAAGAGCACCGGTGAATATGTTTTCTCCGGGAGCACTCAGCCCAAGGGGGAAAGATATGCCGACTACTGGGTAGTTCAGTTTACACCAGAAAGCTGGGACGACTGGGAAAGAACCTATGGTACCGCTAAGGATGAATCAGCAACCGGCGCCTGTGAAACCACCGACGGGGGAACGATTGTATCCGGATACACGACCTCTTATGGCGAAGGTAGTTATGATTTCTGGTTGATGAAATTCGACAAAACCGGAAAACAACTATGGCAGGAAACCTTTGGCGGACCCGATGAAGACCGGGCCTATGCCGTAATTGCCACTGGCAGTAACGAATGCGCCGTTTGCGGATACACCCGTTCGGACGGTGAGGGGAAACGCGATTTCTGGGTGATTTACCTTAAATAGACTGCCATGCCGGCTGTATATTTCCTTGCCGGTTGTTTTGCGGGACTGGCCATTGCATGGTACCTGACACGACAATACTACGATGCAAAGTCTGTCCCTCTGAAAAAACATCTTGAACTGTTGGAGAAACTGAAAGAGACCTCCGGAACCGTGAAAAAGGCCGATGAAAATCCAGATGATGAAGAATAAGCTAGTATATGTTGTCCTGTTTGTTCTGCATGCCTCGCTTTTTTCCTGTTATCCTTCCCGGAGAATGGAACATCAGAACCTCTCGGGTGCTTACACCATCACCGATCATACCCCCCTGCCTTTCTATTCCCTTTACCAGTTTACCACCGATTCTCTCCGGTTGAGTGCATCCATCCCTGTCCGGTATCAGCCCCCGGCAGAAAAGGGAATGGACAGCATGCGTGTTTTCAGGTTGCATTACCGGATGATGGATGCCAAAGGGAATTACACCGGGAATGACAGCGCTACTTTCTATTTTTATCTGCAAAGACCTGATGCCGGGATGGAAGAAAACATTACGACAGATATCTATACCGGCAATCCTGAGGGGAAAATGCTGTATCTTAAGCTCGAAGACCTGAAGACGGGGGATGTCAATGAACAATATTTCCATTTGATCCCCTCCTGGCCTCCCGGACGGTACCACTATCTGCTGCTCGACCATGCAGGAGATCCTGTCAATACCATTCACATAAGCACTGACAAACAATATCGCATCATCAGCAGCATCATTACCGATCAGTCTGTCACCGTGCGGTATTATACCGATTCATTCCCTGTCGCCATGCCCCCCTTTACCACTGTACCGGTGCAGTATTTCGATTATGCCGCTGATTCACTCTTCAGCATACCCTTCACCGAAGGTAAGACCCCATCATTGCAGTTTTCCAAACCCGGGATCTATCACATCACGACTGACACGACCAGCCGGACAGGATATACCCTGTTTGCCAGAAGTGTATCTTTTCCCTGGATCAACCAATCGGCCCAGATGGTTTCCCCATTACGATACATCACCACCACAAAAGAATACGATGCCATTGCCAAAGCGCCTGACCTGAAAGAGGCCGTGGACCGCTTCTGGATCCAGCATGCAGGCAATGAACTGAGGGCAAAAAAACTGATCAAAGAATATTACCGGAGAATCGAAAAAGCCAATTATCTTTTCTCATCCTATCAGGATGGTTGGAAGACCGACAGAGGGATGATTTATATCATGTACGGGCCGCCCAACCTGGTTCAGCGGACTGAAACTGCCGAGGTCTGGACTTACGGGGAATCACGTCATCTGTTATCCCTGACCTTCATCTTCATAAAAATGAACAATCCTTTCACAGACAATGATTATCTGCTTGACAGGGCCACCAGCTACAAAACAAGCTGGTATCAGATGGTAAACAGTTGGAGACGTTAATGGACGCAAACATACGTAACGAAGAATTCATGTATGGTATCCGGCCTGTTGCTGAGGCAGTCGCAGCCGGGCGTATCATTGACAAGGTCTTCATCCGCAAGGAGAACCGGGGGGAAGGGTTCAGGGAACTGTTTGACCTCCTCCGTCGCCACCATATCCCTTTTCAGTATGTTCCTGAAGAAAAACTGAACCGTTACACCCGCAAAAACCACCAGGGAGTAGTGGCGCTGATTTCCCTTGTTGAATACCAGTTACTGGATACAGTGATTGAAACTGTTTTCCGGGCAGGGAAAGATCCTTTCATCCTTCTGCTCGACCACGTTACAGACATCAGGAATTTTGGCGCTATCGCGCGGACGGCTGAATGTGCAGGGATCGATGCCATCGTGATCCCTGAGAAAGGAGGGGCACGGATCAATGCGGAAGCTATAAAAACCTCTGCCGGTGCCTTGTTAAAAGTACCTGTATGCAGAACCCCGAATATCTTTAGAAGTGCCGTATCCTTAATGGAAATGGGATTGACGCTGGTATCCGTTACGGAAAAAGGGAAAGAGTTGTATTACCAAGCCCCTCTGACCGGCCCGTTATGCCTGGTGATGGGATCGGAGGAGACCGGGATCGCTGCACCATTGCTCAAAATGAGCCATCATCAGGTTAGGATCCCCCAATACGGTGGCATCGGTTCACTGAATGTTTCCGTAGCTGCAGGTATTATCCTTTTTGAAGCGGCCAGACAAAGAAACCCCTTAACGGCCGGAAAATAAAACCAGATTCATCTCGCATTGCCATGGATGACAGCATGGACATACCTAATCATAAAAAGCCCTTCCTGAAGGAATATATTCCCGTCGTACTCCTCCTGGTTGTTGCCCTCATTCTCCGGCTGGCCGGCCTTGCTGAACGCTCTTATTTCAATGATGAGCTCAGCGCACTGTACCGGCTCCGTTTTGAGGGATTTCAAGCTCTTATTGAACATGCAGTACGGGTGGATGCGCATCCCGCCTTTGTCCAGGTTTTTCTGTATTACTGGTCAGATCTTGCCGGTACAACACCTTTCTGGATCAGGCTTCCATTTGTAGTTGCCGGTGTTCTGTCGGTATGGCTGCTGTTCCTGCTTGCCAACCGATGGTTCGGGAGAAGCACTGCCTGGTTTGCAGCATCAGCTCTGGCCTTACTTCAATTTCCGCTCTTATACAGCCAGCTGGCCAGGCCTTACAGCACCGGGCTGCTGTTCATCCTTGCAGGGACACTCTTCTGGGAGAGGCTGTTGTTCTCAACCGGATCCACCCCGAGGAGCCGCTTTCTGCATAGTGCCGGTATGGCCGTGTCATTTGCCCTAGCAATGTACAACCATTATTTCAGCTTCTTCATGGCCGGTATGATCGGCATTACCGGATTGTTCTTTTTACGGAGAAAGACCCTCCTCCCCTATCTGCTGTCTGGCCTCGGGGCGGTGATCCTTTTTTCACCCCATATATCGATCACCATAACCCAGGTAAGCCGCGGAGGGCTATCGCTCTGGCTGCCTCCACCCAATGCTTTATGGTTGGGCGATCACCTGCTGTACCTCTTTAACGGATCATGGTGGTTGGCTATCTTAGTCCTGTTGTTTTCGATACCTTTCCTTGTCAGAACCACCCGCCTGCAGCAACATCGTGATAAAAGGAAATTTATGCTGATCACAGCACTGTGGTACTTCATACCCCTTGCTTTCGCCTATCTCTACTCTATCTTCATCAACCCGATCCTGCAGCATTCTATCCTGCTTTTTGCATTCCCTTTCCTGCTTATGTTTCTTTTTGCCGGCTTCCGGAATGACAGGAGTCACCTTACCCTTTCCCTGGCATCCATTTTCCCGATTATCCTGCTCCTGCATCTGATCCTGGGAGCCAGGTATTTTACGAAAGATCATTATGGTGATTTCAAAAAAACATCCGGGGAGATCTGTCAAACCCTGAAGGAAGAGAAAAGTTCTGCCTGGGCAGTGCATGTAAATGATCCATGGTATATCCGCTATTACCTTGAAAAGGAATGTAAAATACCTGAACCATTGTTTTATTCCATAACCGGTTCAGCAGAGGCAACCGCACTCCACCGGGCACTTGACACCCTTTCAGCCCCGGTGATCGCCTATGCATGGCTCAGGCCGGCTGACCCCATGATCCCATCCATTCTGAGATTCCATTATCCTCACCTTCTGCGTTACAGAGATTACGGAGGGCAGGGTGAATTTTTCCGCTTTGGGAAATACCCTGGCAACACCGAAATCCACTATCCATTCGACACCCTTGTACTTGCTGACATGCGTACATTGGAGCATCCCATGAGCCTGTCAGCCCAGGATGAATTCCTGCCGGTATTTGAAAAGGCTTTACCAGTGAAACCGGGTAAAAAAAACATCCTCGTACACTGCGAATTCAAAGGCCAGGAGACAACAGCGCTGAAAGAACTGCAACTTGTCTTTACAACCTCCTCAAAGAAATCAAACAAAACCCTTTCGTGGAACGGACTGCAACTTTCTGACTGGAAGTATACCGATGGCCGTTATTTCTTTACGGCAAGCCTGCCTGCCGGTTTTAAAAGAAATGACCTCCTCCATGTCTATTTCTGGAATCCGGCAAGGGACAACTTTAACCTGGAATCATTGCGCCTGATGCTTATTATATCCAGATGAATCCATGATTTATTACCCGGCATGAAAAAGCAAGTACCTTTATTCATCGTGTTCATTATTACCTTGACCGGATTTCCCGTAATTCTTACCTCCTCATGTCAGCGGAAACGAACCGAACGGGCTTACCATGATAACGGAAAGCTGATGTATGAAATATCCTATAAAGGCAACATGAAAAATGGAAATTCAACCTATTACTTCACAGACGGCAGGGTTGAGATCGTATATCCTTACACAGATGATGAACTGAATGGTAAAGTCACCAGATGGTATTATAACGGGAATATTGAGTATGAGGAACATTACCGCAACAACATGCTGGATGGCAACTGCAGGAGATACCTCATCAACGGGACACTCTCCGAAGAAAAAAATTACAGGGAGGGTGTGTTGCACGGCATGTACAAAGTTTACTGGGAGACCGGTGCATTGAAAATTTCAGGCCGATACAAAGAAGGTCTGTATGACGGTAAATGGGAGTATTTCGATGAACAGGGGATGAAGGCCGGTGAAGCCACCTTTACGGAAGGCAGCGGAGTTATGACAGGTTATCACAAGAACGGCAGGATCAGCCGGGAGGTTTCCTACCGGAATAATCTCAAGCATGGCCGGGAGCGCATCTGGTCACCGGAGGGAGAGTTGATAGAGCAGATCATCTATACAGAGGGGAAGGTTGTCACAGGCAACGGCAGGAAATGAGATTTCACAATAAACAGGAACAGAATTGCTTATTATTTCGTATTTTTGATCCTGAATAAAAGGATGTAAAACCAATTGATATCAATGATGATCAAAGAGACGCCTGGCATCACAGAGCCGTTGGCAGTGTCTGGTTTTTTCACTGCCGGAGAGTTGGTCAACCAGACACTGAATTACCCGCATATTAAAAAGCATTATTCGGCGTATGAAGAGCCGAACATCCCATCTGGATTTGAGAACATCGATATTATCACAAAAGGCTTCAAACGGGGAGAGCTGATCACAGTCGGTACTAGACCGGGAAACGGTAAGACCGCTTTTCTACTGTCCCTGGTACAGAACCTTGCCTTGTCACTGGACCGGAAGGTAGCCCTGTTTTCACCCCGTCGATCGGGGGTGAAGATCATCAGCCGGCTCATCGAGAGCAACACAAGTCACTCGATTAGTCAGATCAGGAATGGATTACAAAAGGAAACAGACAAGGCACACCTCATCTCCCAAATCCGGCATATTGCATCAGCCGGTATTTTCATTGATGATTCTGTTGTACTGGATGCCACCGAAATGCTGTTACGCTGTCACCAGGTAAGAAACAAACATATTGCTGACATCATTTTTGTCGATAGCCCTGAAAGCTATGCTTCCCATATTCAGGATCCTGAGCGCCGTTATGCAGAGACAGAAGAACTGATCCTGACCCTCAAGTATGCAGCCAGGGATCTGGATGTACCGGTTGTATGCTTCACAGAACTCCCAGCCACACCGGGAATGGTCAACGGCAGACTGCTCCCCTCCCTCCAGGAGCTGCCACCCTACCTGCTGACAGCTTCCAACACGGTGATCTTCATCCACCGGCCGGAGTTTTACCAGGTTCGGAACAGTTCAATGCCAAAAAATACCATTGAACTGATCATTGGCAAAAACCACGACGAGGTTGTTCAGGAACATCTCTGTCTGAAATTTATTGAGAGCATCGACCGTTTTGTAAACCCGGACTGATAGGGCCACCTGCATCCGAAGACCATTTGCCCAGACAACGGCTATGGATGACGGATGTCACCCTGTTCTGCCACAGCGCTCTCCCCTTGTTGATAAGAAAGATAAGGCAGGGAGGGGCTTTCAATGAAAGACCCAAGATTGTAATCCCTCCATCTGCGGTCAACCAGGGCTATCGTTTCTGTATTCATGGTGGTCAGATTAGGCCACGCCCTTTCAAACCGGTCGTGCCGGAATGTCTTCCTGGTTCCATCGAACCCTATGATGGTATATCCTGCGGATCCCTTTTCAAACATGCTGTCATGCTGCGGATCGATGTTCCCGGCAACAAGCCACAGACAGGCCGACAGGGGAAGTGCAGCCGCTTCCGGATCCAGGTAAAAAACAAACCTGACAGAAAGGTTATCATCCAGCAACGAGGTAATACTGCAGTGAAGATCCCTGATACTTTCTGTACGGCCTTTGTCCGCATACACCATGATAAGAGGCACCCCTATAGTGACTGGATTATCCGACAGGTTCACAACACCCGGCACTGAACAGATGGATGTTTTTAAGCCGGATGACAGAGGTACAGGTGAAGGGAACTTCCGATCGTGGGTTATATCAACGCCCATCTTGCTGCCAAGGGCAAACTGCCTTGAAGAATGATCCAGCACATCAAGCGGGCCTTCACTGAAAAAGATATCCTGCTCCGGATCAACAGAAGCAGCAATAGCTTGCAGGACCTGCCCTTCATTTTGCAGGTCTGTGTTTTCATCAAAAATAAGAATGATCTTGTTAAACATCATCTGTCCGGCGCTCCAGAGTGAAGCGGCCACCTTTGCGGGCTGACCGGGATAGGTTTTCCGGATGGAAGCCAGGACGATATTATGGAAAACCCCCGCTGCCGGCATGTGTATAGCGATCAGTTCCGGTATCATCGTTTTCCTGAGTGGAAGCAGGAATATCTTCTCCGTGGCTTTACCCAGCCATAGATCCTCCTGCGGAGGTATTCCCACAATGGTAGCCGGATAGATTGCATCCTTACGATGGGTGATGGCGGTGACATGAAAAACCGGATATAGATCGGGCAAAGAATAGAAGCCGGTATGATCGCCAAAGGGTCCTTCCATACGAAGCTCTTCAACAGGATCAACATACCCTTCGATCACAATATCTGCATCCTCGGGTATCCAGATATCGTTGGTCAGTGATTTCACAAGTTTTACACCTCTTCTCCGTATCACACCCGCCAGGATAAATTCATCCATGAAGGAGGGAAGCGGTGCTGTGGCAGCATAAGTGTACACAGGATCACCACCGAGGGTCACTGTAACGGGCATCCTGATCCCAAGCTCCCGGAATCTCCTGTAATGTGAAGCCCCATCTTTGTGGAGGTGCCAGTGCATCCCGGTAGTTACCTTATCAAACACCTGCATCCTGTACATGCCGGTATTGGAATGCCCTGTCAGCGGATCGGCTGTATGAACCAGGGGAAGGGTGATATAAGGGCCGCCATCATGAGGCCAGCATGTGAGGATAGGCAACCGGTACAAATCGGGTTCTGCCATGACCACCTGCTGACACTGCCCCAGTCCTTTCTTCTTCGCAGGCATCCATCGTGACAGGCGATATGCATCCGGCAGCAAGGCCAGCTTCCGTCCTATCCCCCGTTTCCCTGCACCTGTAAAACGATCAAGCATCTGTGCCAGTCCTTTTACTGTATCATCAAGAGACTGGGCCCCAAGAGCAGCAGCCATCCTGGCATCGGATCCAAAAGCATTGATCAGCAAAGGAAACTCTGTTCCCGTGTCTTCAAAAAGGAGAGCCGGTCGGTTGTGTTTCACCATCCGGTCCGCTATCTCCGTTACCTCCAGTCGCGGATCCACCTTCACGGTGACCTTTTTGAGCTCTCCACGACCCTCAAGATAAGCTGCGAACGTTTTCAGTGAACGGTATTGCATAAAGCTTGTTTTGACTGGTATACACCTGTCCGGAACTTAAATCCCCGATATATACGTCTTGCTGAAGATAAATGTCTCAGGAGGATTAACTACCGCATATACCTGAAGCTCCTGCCGGGATACCGGGCCTGGTTGCCCAGGATCTCTTCAATCCTGAGTAATCTGTTGTACTTTGCAATCCTGTCGATACGACTGGCGGAACCGGTTTTGATCAGCCCGGTGTTGAGTGCTACCGAAAGGTCAGCAATGGTGGTGTCCTCCGTTTCGCCGGAACGATGGCTGATCACAGCAGTGTATGCATTCCGGTAGGCCATATCGACTGCCTCAATGGTTTCCGTAAGGGTACCAATCTGATTGACCTTGATCAGGATGGAGTTACATATACCCTGCTCTATACCCTTTCTGAAGATGGAAGTATTAGTGACAAAAATATCATCACCCACGAGCTGAATCCTCTTTCCGAGTTTATCGGTCATCAGTTTCCAACCATCCCAGTCATCCTCTGCCATACCATCTTCAATCGAAAGGATCGGGAACCTCTTTACCCAGTCCTTCCAGAAATCGACCATTTCAGCGGGTGTCAGTTTATCCCCGGTAGACCATTTAAGATGATATTTGTTCTCTTTTGAAAGATAATACTCGGAAGCGGCAGGATCGAGTGCAATGGCCACTTCATCGCCGGGTTTGTAACCCGCTTTTTCAATTGCCTGCAGAATACATTGTATTGCCTCTTCATTGTTTTTCAGGTTTGGGGCGAATCCCCCTTCATCCCCCACGTTGGTTGTATGCCCCTTTGCCTTGAGCACGCTTTTAAGGTTGTGAAAAACTTCCGCTCCCATACGGATGGCTTGAGAAAAGCTTTCTGCACCTACCGGCATGATCATAAATTCCTGGAAATCGATACTGTTATCGGCATGTGATCCCCCGTTAATGATATTCATCATCGGGATCGGGAGGGTATGTGCATTCACCCCTCCAATATAACGGAAAAGCGACTGGTCGGTTTCCTGGGCAGCGGCTACAGCACATGCCAGGGAAACACCCACGATAGCGTTGGCTCCCAGGTTACCTTTATTGGATGAGCCGTCAATCTCGATCATCAGGGCATCAATTTCCCGCTGGGAGGTGACCATCATACCCTGCAACTCCTTGGAAAGAATGGTGTTTACATTGTCAACCGCTTTCAGAACGCCTTTCCCAAGATACACGCCTTTATCGTTATCGCGCAACTCCACCGCTTCATGGGTGCCTGTCGAAGCGCCTGACGGAACTGCAGCCCGGCCAATAATACCGTTCTGCGTAAGGACATCAACCTCAACTGTGGGATTGCCACGGGAGTCAAGAATTTGCCTTGCGTGAATGTCTGCAATGATACTCATGGTTATTGTTTTTTAGTTTGACATGCAGGTAAAAAAAAGGGACAAGGTACATGCAGCCTTGCCCCTATTTGGTATGATCGGTTCAAGGATTCTTTCCTTATCCTTGTTTATCATTCTTCTCTTCAGGGGTATCTTCGCCGGTGGTGCCTTCTTCGGGCGGTTCCATGGTTCCTTCCTCAGCTGCTGCAACCGGTTCGTCTTCAACTCCTTCAACATGTTCTCCGACCACTTCAGCAATAGTCTCTTCATCCACCTCTACTTCTTGCTCCTGTGTCATTTCTGCCAGTGGTTCCTCTTCAACTGCTTTATCTTTCTTCGGTACTGCAACGGCTGCGGCCTTTTTCACTGCAGCTACAGGTTCAGCCTTTTTACCGCCACGCCTGGTCCGTTTTGCCCCCTTCTTCAAGACTTCACCCTTGGTGTACAATTCGTTAAAATCAACAAGTTCGATATAACACATCTGGGCATTATCACCGAGGCGGTTTTCCAGTTTCAGGATACGGGTATATCCTCCCGGCCTGTCGGCTACCTTCTGTGAGACCACCCTGAAAAGTTCCGTCACAGCCTTGTTATCCTGCAGATAGCTGAATACCTCCCTGCGGTTGTTTGTTGTATCCTCTTTCGAGCGGGTGATTAACGGTTCAACATACTCCCGGAGCACCCTGGCTTTAGCAAGGGTAGTCCTGATACGCTTATGGATGATAAGGGACGAAGCCATGTTCGACAACATAACTTTTCTATGTGAGCTGGTTCGGCTCAGGTGGTTTATTGCTTTGCGGTGTCTCATTTCAAAATTTTTTTCCTGTTCTGTTCTATTTCTATTCCTTGTCCAGTTTGTATTTATCAACGTTCATCCCAAAGGTGAGGTTCTTTGACTTGATGAGCTCGTCGAGTTCGGTAAGGGATTTCTTACCGAAATTCCTGAATTTCAGCAGGTCGTTACGGTTGTACCTGACCAATTCTCCCAATGTCTCCACTTCAGCTGCCTTCAGGCAATTGAGTGCCCTCACCGAGAGGTCCATGTCAACAAGTTTGGTTTTCAGCAGTTGCCTCATGTGAAGTGACGATTCATCAAACTCCTCAGCCGGTATTTTTTCCTCGTAATCAATGGTGATTTTTTCATCAGAGAAAAGGAGGAAATGATGGATCAGGATCCTTGCTGCCTCTTTAAGAGCATCTTTGGGATAGACCGAACCGTCGGTCGTGATTTCCATCACCAGTTTTTCGTAGTCGGTTTTCTGCTCAACCCGGAAATTCTCAACCACGTACTTCACGTTTTTTATCGGTGTAAAGATCGCATCCATGGCAATCGTACCCAGGGGAGCATTGATGGGTTTGTTCTCTTCTGCCGGAACATATCCTCTACCCCTTTCAATGGTAAACTCCATATTGATCGTAATGGATGGCTCCATCCGACAGATCACCAGTTCGGGATTCAAAACCTGGAAACTGCTCAGAAAACGGTTCATATCTCCCGCTTTAAAGGTATCCTGTCCGGTAATGGAAAGGTTCACTTTTTCTGTTGTGATGTCTTCAATCTGTTGTTTGAACCGCACTTGCTTTAGATTCAACACGATTTCCACAACATCTTCCACCACACCCTTGAGGGTGGAGAACTCCTGTTCTACCCCTTCGATGCGGATGGAGGTGATGGCATAGCCCTCGAGGGATGATAAAAGAATCCTTCTCAGTGCATTGCCGATGGTGATGCCGTATCCCGGTTCAAGCGGGCGAAACTCAAACTTCCCAAAGAAAGGGGTTTCTTCCTGCATGATCACCTTGTCTGGTTTCTGAAAAGCTAATAATGCCATGTATTCAGATCCTATATTAAGTTAACACTCTATGAACTCTCAGATGACTGTGGATTATTTGGAATAAAGCTCAACGATAAGCTGTTCCCTGATGTTTTCGGGTATTTCCTCCCTGGTGGGCATCGAGATCACTTTCCCGGCTTTCAGGGATTCGTCCCATTCGATCCAGCCATACTTATGGGCTCTTCCTGCCAGGGAGTCAGTGATGACCTCAAGGGATTTTGATTTTTCCCTGACGCTGATGATATCATGCACTCTTGCTTCGTGGCTGGGGATATTCATTGGTTCCCCGTTCACCAGGATATGCTTGTGGGTGACGAGCTGACGGGCTGCCCGGCGTGACGGGGCTATACCCATCCGATATACCAGGTTGTCAAGGCGCATCTCACAAAGTTGCAGCAACACCTCGCCGGTAATCCCGCTTTTGCTGCTGGCTTTCTTGAAGATGTTCCTGAACTGACGCTCCAGGATGCCATAGGTGTATTTGGCTTTCTGTTTTTCCTGAAGCTGGAGTCCGTATTCCGACATTTTTCTCCTGCGCTTGTTGGCGCCATGTTGACCCGGCGGGTACTTTTTCTTTTCAAAGTGTCGGTCGGCACCGAAGATGGGCTCGCCGAATTTCCTGGCTATCTTGGTCTGTGGGCCTGTGTATCTTGCCATAATGATATCGTTATTTTTCTGTTTGATTGAAACATTTACTGCCGGGTTATACCCTTCTGCGTTTAGGTGGTCTGCAGCCGTTGTGTGGTAAAGGGGTGATGTCAGTGATCTCTGTCACCTCAATGCCCGCTGAATGGATGGTCCGGATGGCAGACTCACGTCCCGATCCGGGGCCCTTGACATACACCTTCACTTTACGAAGGCCTGCATCGAATGCTGTCTTGGATGCATCCTGTGCAGCCATCTGCGCTGCGTAAGGCGTGTTCTTCTTCGAACCCCTGAATCCCATCTTACCGGCAGATGACCAGGATATTACCTGTCCTGCATCATTGGTCAAGGAAATGATGATGTTGTTGAATGAGGCCTGAATGAATGCCTTACCAACAGGATCAACCTTTACTACACGTTTCTTGGTGCTTCGTGTGTTTTTCGCCATGGTATTTTAATTATTCCTTCTGATTGTTGATTCAACTATTAACCTTTGGCAGCCTTTTTCTTGTTTGCCACCGTCTTCTTCCTGCCCTTACGGGTACGGGCGTTGTTCTTGGTACTCTGACCACGTACCGGTAAACCGATCCTGTGCCGGATACCGCGGTATGAACCAATGTCCATCAACCGTTTGATGTTCATCTGAACCTCTGAACGAAGAGCGCCTTCTATCTTCAGGTGTTCATTGATGTAGGCACGAATCAGGTTCTGCTCTTCATCGGTCCAATCCTGAACCTTCTTGTCCCGGTCAATGTTCACGGCCTTCAGTATCTGATTGGAGGTACTGCGGCCAATGCCATAGATGTAAGTAAGGGATACTTCCCCACGCTTGTTTTTTGGTATGTCAATACCAGCTATCCTTGCCATATATTGATCTTTTGATTGTTTTCAATCCTGTTATCAGCCCTGACGCTGTTTGTATTTGGGATTCTTTTTATTGATGACGTAAATCCTGCCCTTTCGCCTCACGATTTTATCCTCGGGCGTACGTTTTTTCACTGAAGCTCTGATCTTCATTTCAATGGTCGTTTATGTTACTTATATCTGTAAGTTATTCTTCCCTTGGTAAGGTCGTAGGGTGACATTTCGAGTTTGACACGGTCACCGGGTAAAATCCTGATGTAATGCATCCGCATTTTGCCTGAGATGTGTGCGGTTATCACATGGCCGTTCTCCAGTTCAACCCGGAACATGGCATTGCCCAGTGATTCGATCACTGTTCCGTCCAGTTCTATTGATTTCTGTTTCGCCATACGACTATCTCTTTTTTTGTTCAAGTACCTCTTCAATATAATCAAATGTTGACAAGACCTCCGCCCTATCCTTCCGGACTGCCACAGCATGTTCAAAGTGGGCTGAAGGCATTCCGTCGGCTGTCCTGATGGTCCATCCATCCGTATCCTGGCGGATAGACCTGGTGCCCAGATTGATCATCGGCTCTATGCAGATTACCAGTCCGTTCTGGAGTTTGGTACCGGTGCCTCTGCGGCCGTAATTCATCACCTCGGGCTTTTCATGCAGCTTTTTGCCTATGCCATGCCCTACCAGTTCCCTTACCACACTGAATCCGAATCCTTCCACATAACTCTGCACCGCATGGCCGATATCTCCCAGCCTGTTGCCTGCGATAGCCGCACCGATGCCCAATTGAAGCGATTCCCTGGTAACAGCCAGCAGTTCAGCCACCCTGGGATGCACTTCTCCGATGGCAAAAGTAAAGGCAGAATCACCGTAATAACCATTCAGGATTACCCCACAATCAACCGACACTACATCCCCCTCTTTGATGATCCGCCTTCCGGGGATACCATGCACCACCTCTTCGTTCACAGAAACACACAGCGTGGCAGGAAATCCGTTGTAACCTTTGAATCCCGGTCTGGCACCATGATCAAGGATAAACGTTTCCGCCACCTGATCCAGCCTGGCTGTTTCAATTCCCGGTTCAAGCCACCTGGCTACCTCTGCAAGGGTCTTACCAACAAGTAAAGAACTTTTACGTATCAGTTCAATCTGTTCGTCTGTCTTTATCTGTATTCTTTCAAACATATCCGAACAAGATCGTTATCCGGAGAAACTTCCGGATCTTCCTTTTATCCTTCCCGATTTCGTCAATCCGTCATAATGCCGCATCATCAAATGACTCTCAATCTGCTGCAGGGTATCGAGGATAACTCCCACCATAATGAGCAGTGAGGTGCCACCATAGAACTGGGCAAACTGTGAATTGACACCTCCCAGGCTGACGATGGCCGGCAGAATGGCGACGAACGCCAGAAATACCGAGCCGGGCAATGTAATCTTCGACAGGATCCCATCCAGGTATTGCGCTGTCTTCTTCCCGGGTTTTATGCCGGGAATAAAACCACCGTTCTTTTTCATGTCATCGGCCATCTGGGTAGGATTGATGGTGATGGCTGTATAAAAATAGGTAAAAGCAACGATCAGCAGGGCAAACACAAGGTTATACCAGAATCCGTGGTAGTTGGAAAATGCACGGGCAAAACCTGAAAGGCTTTCGGAGTTGGAAAAACCCACCAGCGTGATCGGCAGGAACATAATGGCCTGCGCAAAAATGATGGGCATCACACCTGCAGCATTCACTTTCAGGGGGACATACTGGCGTACACCTCCGTATTGTTTGTTCCCGACGATGCGTTTCGCGAACTGTACAGGGACCCTTCGTGTTCCCTGCACAAGAAGGATACAGATCAGGATCACCACGATGAGCACCACCATTTCAACCAGGAAGATCACGAGGCCACCACCCTGGCTTTCCATACGGCTGGCAAATTCAGCCACAAGTGCAAACGGCAGGCGGGCAATGATCCCTACCATGATCAGCAGTGAGATGCCGTTCCCGATGCCTTTGTCTGTGATCCGTTCACCGAGCCACATAATAAACATGGAACCCGCGGTGAGGATCAGCAGCGACGAAAGGCCAAATGCGGAAAAGACACCCGGGCTCCCCAGCGGATCGAAAGGATAGATATTTTCAGGGCGTATGGTTCTGACAACATTCCTTATGTAGGCTGGAGACTGGAAGATCAGGATGATCACCGTAAGGTACCTTGTGATCTGGTTGATCTTCTTTCGGCCGCTCTCTCCTTCACGCTGCAGTTTCTGGAAATAAGGTATCGCCATCCCCAGCAGCTGCACCACGATAGATGCGGAGATATAGGGCATGATCCCCAGTGCGAAAACGGATGCATTTGAAAAAGCCCCTCCTGAAAACATGTTGATCAATCCCATGAGCCCGGAGTCAGCCTGGCGTTGCAGGTCAGCCAATCCGGATGGATTGATGCCTGGTAGCACAATATAGGAGCCAACCCTGTAAATGAGGATGATACCAAGGGTGTACAGGATCCTTTTTCTGAGATCTTCAATCTTGTAAATATTCCGAAGGGTCTGGATAAATCGTTTCATTATGAATATTATATGATTGTTGCAACACCACCTTGCTCTTCGATTGCTTTGACAGCTGAGGCTGAAAAGGCATGTGCTTTAACGTCAAGCCGGGTAGTAAGCTTACCCCTGCCCAGCACCTTAATGCGGTCGCCCTTGCCTGCCAGGCCATGCTCAATAAGGGCATGGACATCCACTTCCGTCAGGTTGTACTGTTGTGCAAGTGCCTGGATGGTATCGATGTTTATACCATGATATTCCACGCGGTTGATGTTTTTAAAACCGAATTTCGGGATCCGGCGGTACAGTGGCATCTGACCACCTTCGAAACCCATCTTTGTTTTAAAACCCGAACGTGATTTGGCCCCTTTATGACCGCGCGTGGAGGTTCCGCCCTTGCCTGAGCCCTGGCCCCGGCCGATCCGTTTTTCCTTTTTTACTGAACCTTCTGCAGGTTTGAGATTGCTAAGATCCATCATTCAATATCTTAAAAGATTATCATTAAATTTCTTCCCATTTCACAAGATGCTGGATCTTGTTGACCATACCCAGGATCTGTGGGGTGGCATCATGTTCCACAACCTGGTGCATCCTGCGGAGCCCCAATGCTTCCAGTGTCTTCTTCTGACGCACCGGACGACCAATGCCGCTCCTGATCTGCTGTATTCTTATCCTTTTCATGTACTGTCTGGATTATAAGCTTAACCATTAAAAACCTTCTGCACATCCACCTGTCTTATCTGTGCTACCATACGGGCGTCCCTGAGTCTGGTGAGTGCATCGATAGTGGCCTTGACCACACTGTGCGGATTGGATGATCCTTTGCTCTTGGCAAGTACATCCTTTACCCCCACGCTTTCCAGCACGGCACGCATGGCTCCACCTGCAATAACCCCTGTACCGGGTGATGCAGGCTTGATGAATACCTTGGCACCACTGTACTTACCAATCTGCTCATGGGGCAGTGTCCCTTTCAGAACCGGAACTTTGATCAGGTTCTTCTTGGCATCATCAACCCCTTTGGCGATGGCTGATGTGACCTCCTTAGCCTTCCCAAGGCCATAACCCACTACACCGTTCTCATTCCCAACCACCACAATGGCTGAAAAACTGAATGTCCGGCCCCCCTTGGTGACCTTGGTTACACGCTGAATGCTGACCAGCCTGTCTTTAAAATCAATCTCGCTGGATTTTACCTTCTTTAGATTCACGTTTGCCATACCTTTTAAAATTTAAGACCCGCTTCCCTGGCTCCATCAGCCAATGCTTTGACCCTTCCGTGATACAAATAACCATTCCTGTCGAAAACCACCATTTCAATCCCGGCTGCTTTTGCCTTCTCCGCTACCGATACCCCAACAAGCTTCGCAATTTCGGTCTTGGTCAGCTTCTGCTCCGCGACCCCCTTCTCCATCGAAGAGGCTGCTACGAGCGTGTGCCCCTTCAGGTCATCAATCACCTGGGCGTAAATTTGTTTGTTGCTCCTGAATACAGTGAGCCTTGGCCGTTCATCGGTACCCGAAATACGCTTCCGGATCCGCTTTTTGATTTTGTACCTCCTGATCTCTTTCCTGTTTTTCATCTTCCTTGTCATTTACCCGTCATATCAGACCTTCCGGTTCTGCCGGCATCTTTTTCCCGGGCTCTTGTTATTACTGTGTTCTGTTATTTCTTTTCACCTGCCTTGCCCGCTTTCTTCCTCAGTTCTTCACCACTGAAACGTATCCCTTTTAACTTATAAGGCTCCGGTTTGCGCAACGATCGTATCTTCGCTGCTACCTGGCCAAGCAATTGCTTGTCATTGGACCGCATGACCAGTACCGGGGGCTTCCCTCTTTCTGTGACCGATTCAGCCCTGATCTCATCAGGAAGCTGAAGTATTACATTATGTGAATATCCCAGTGACATCTCCACAACCTGCCCTTTCACCTCCACTTTGTACCCGACACCAACAAACTCCTGCCTTGTGGTAAAACCTTCTGAAACACCCGTCACCATGTTCTGAAGCAAAGCACGGTATAAGCCATGCCTGGAGCGCTCCTCCCCTGAATCACCTTTACGGGTCAGATGTATCTGGTTCCCCTCCTGTGCAACTTTTATCATCGGGTCAACCTGCTGTGTAAGTTCTCCGTTGGGCCCTTTTATCTTTACTATGTTATCACCTGTGATGGTTACCTCTACCTTCTCCGGTATCCTGATTGGATTTTTTCCTATTCGTGACATCGTTTTCCCTCCAAAAAATTAACTGATAAAACAAAGCACCTCACCTCCCACATTCAATGCCCTGGCCTCCTTGTCGGTCATCAGGCCCTGCGACGTGGAAACGATGGCAACACCCAGCCCGTTCAATACCCTGGGCATATCCTCCGCTTTAACATAATGACGCAGACCGGGCCTGCTGACGCGTTCCAGCTGCGAAATGGCCGGAACCTTGTTCTTGGGATGATATTTCAATGCTATCTTGATGATGCCCTGCTTGTTATCATCTACAAACTTGTAATTGAGGATATAACCTTTGTCAAACAGGATCCTGGTCATCTCCCGCTTTGTATTGGAACCCGGAATCTCTACAATGCGATGGTTGGCATTGACAGCGTTCCGTATCCTTGTTAAATAATCTGCAATCGGATCAGTAGTCATCTCTGTTGGATATTTTTAACGTATTATTGTTCATTACCAGCTGGCTTTTCTGACTCCCGGGATCAATCCTTTCAGGGCCATTTCCCTGAAATTGATCCTGGAGATACCGAATTGCCGCATAAATCCTTTGGGCCTGCCTGTCAGTGAACACCGGTTATGCAAACGCACCGCCGAGGAGTTCCTGGGTAACTTCTGCAAAGCCACCTGGTCATCGGTTGCCTTCAGTGCAGCACGTTTGGCTGCATATTTAGCAACCAACCGCTCCCTTTTTCTTTCTCTTGCTTTGATTGATTCTTTAGCCATGTTCTACATATTTTTTTTGAACGGAATACCAAACTCCCTCAACAGGGCATATGCCTCTTTGTCATTGACGGCTGTTGTAACCATGGTGATATCCATCCCGGTAATTTTATTCACTTTGTCAATGTTGATTTCCGGGAAAATGATCTGCTCAGATATTCCCATGGTGAAATTACCCCTGCCGTCGAATCCCTTGTCAGAGATCCCTCGGAAATCGCGGATCCGTGGGATAGCTGTGGCAATCAACCTGTCGAGAAATTCATACATCCTGTCACCGCGCAAGGTAACCCTTGCCCCGATTGCCATACCTCTCCTGAGTTTGAAATTGGAGATGTCGATCTTGGAACGGGTCTGAACGGCTTTCTGTCCTGCAATCTGGGTCATCTCATCCACTGCAAACTCAAGCAGTTTCTTATCGGCAATGGCACCGCCCACCCCCTGATTCAATACGATCTTGACCAGTCGCGGAACCTGCATCTTGCTCTTATACTGAAACTCCTCCTTGAGCTTCGGTGTGATCTCGCTGAGAAACCTCTCCTTTAACCTCGGTGTGTAACTCATTACTTGATAACCTCCCCTGATTTTTTAGAATACCTGACCATCTTCCCTGTCTTCTCATCGGTACGCTTGCCAACACGGGTAGCGTTGCCCTTGGAATCCACCAACATCAGATTCGACAGGTGGATGGGTGCTTCACGCTTGACGATGCCTCCCTGAGGGTTGGCGGTAGATGGCTTTGAATGTTTGGAAACAAGGTTGATCCCCTCAACAATAGCCCTCTCCTTGTCAACCATGACCCTCAGAACCCTTCCCTGTTGCCCCTTGTTTTCACCGGCAATCACCATTACGGTATCGTTCTTTTTGAATTTCAACTTCTTCATGATAATAATTCCTATTTTAAAGCACCTCAGGTGCCAACGAGACGATCTTCATGAACTTCTTATCCCTGAGTTCCCTTGCCACAGGGCCGAAAATACGTGTACCCCTGATCTCATCCGCATTGGTCAGCAACACCACAGCGTTATCGTCAAAACGGATATAAGTGCCGTCAGGCCTGCGTACCTCTTTCCTGGTACGGACAATGACTGCACGGGATACTGCACCCTTTTTGATATTTCCCGAAGGGACTGCATTCTTCACCGATACGATGATCTTGTCCCCTATCGAAGCGTACCTGCGCCTGGTACCCCCAAGCACCCTGATGCACAGCACCTCTTTTGCACCGCTGTTATCGGCAACCTTCAGACGTGATTCCTGCTGTATCATAACTATTTTGCTCTTTCAATGATTTCAACTAATCTCCAACACTTGTTTTTGCTAAGCGGACGTGTTTCCATAATGCGCACCGTATCACCTATGTTGCATTCGTTCTTTTCGTCATGCGCAACGAAGCGAGACCTTCTTTTAACAAACTTTCCATAGATCGGATGCTTCTCGCGATGGTCGATCTGCACAATGACGGACTTCTCCATTTTGTTGCTCACAACCAGTCCGATACGCTCTTTTCTCAGTTTTCTTTCTTCCATGGTATCTACAGTGGGTTAAATGTTTTTTTCTGCTGATGCCATCTGCCTGCTTTTCAATTCTGTCTTAAGGCGGGCTATGGTCTTTCTGAAAGCCGATAATTTCCTGGGATTCTCGAGTTCTGAAACCTTATGATGGAGCTTCATTTTCTGAAGCTGCGACTGCTCTTCCTCGAGCCGTTCAATCAGCTCAGGGGTGGATAATTCTTTAATAACCTGGTTCTTCATCTCAGTTCACTTTTTGATCTTCAACGTAATCTCTTCTGACCACAAATTTTGTGGTTACCGGGAGTTTCTGGGCAGCCAGTCGCATGGCCTCCTTGGCAACTTCAAGAGGTACACCTTCCGATTCAAACATGATTCTTCCGGGTGTAACCCTGGCAACATAGTATTCGGGTGAACCTTTTCCTTTACCCATTCGTACTTCAGCCGGCTTTTTGCTCACCGGTTTGTCAGGGAAAATGCGGATCCAGATCTGGCCTTCACGTTTCATATAACGGGTAACAGCCTGACGGGCAGCTTCGATCTGTCGCCCGGTAATCCAACCCTCCTCCAGGGTTTTAATACCAAAGGTGCCGAAAGCAAGCTGGTTCCCCCGCTGTGCATTCCCTTTCATCTTGCCCTTCTGCTGTTTTCTGTATTTTGTTTTCTTTGGCTGTAACATGATGTATTATTTTTCAGATTCTACCTTTATTTCATCCTCCTGGTGCGGGACCTTGAACCACCGGCAGACCTTGATGGTTTCTGTGTTACTGCGCCTTCAATGGTTGAGAAGGGGCGCTTGCCGTACACTTCACCTTTGCAGATCCATACCTTGATGCCTATGCGCCCATAGGTCGTATGTGCTTCGCTCAAAGCATAGTCTATATCTGCCCTGAAAGTATGCAGCGGGGTTCTCCCCTCCTTGTAACTTTCAGAACGGGCCATTTCAGCACCCCCTACACGACCGCTGATCATCACCTTGATACCTTCAGCACCCATGCGCATAGTGGAAGCAATGGCAGTCTTGATGGCGCGACGGAATGAAACCCTCCCCTCTATCTGCTTGGCAATGGTCTGGCTTACGATGAACGCATCCAGCTCAGGGCGCTTGATCTCGGAGATGTTGATCTGGATCTCCTTGTTGGTTACCTTCTTCAATTCCTCCTTGAGCTTGTCCACCTCCTGACCTCCTTTGCCGATGATAATGCCGGGACGGGCTGTAAAAATGGTCACCGTAACAAGCTTTAGCGTCCGTTCAATCACAATCCTTGAAACACCTGCTTTTGATAGCCTTGCTGACAGATACTGACGGATCCTGAAATCCTCGTGCAGCTTTTCACTGTAACTTCTTCCTTTGCCACCGTACCAGTTGGAATCCCACCCCCTGATAATACCAAGTCGATTACCTATAGGATTTGTCTTTTGTCCCATTATTACTTTGCGTTAGATTTCATTTAGTTTTCTGATTCTTCGTTCACCTCCTGCGATTCCGCCATCGCCAGCAATGCCTCTTCATCCTCTTTCCTGCTACCCAGGAATAGAGTGACGTGGTTTGAACGCTTGCGGATACGGTGTGCGCGTCCCTGTGGTGCTGTCAGCAACCTCTTCAGTATCCTTCCGCCATCGACTGTAATGGTCCTGATATAAAGCCCACTGTCCTCAATACGTGCACCTTCGTTCTTCTGCTGCCAGTTGGCCATGGCCGATAGCACCAGCTTGTGAACCCGGCCCGCTGCCTCCTTGGGTGATGTTTTCAACAGGAAAAGTGCCCTTTCCACATCCTCTCCACGGATCATATCCGCCACAAGCCTCATCTTACGAGGTGATGTAGGGCAGTCATTCAACTTTGCGAAATAGAGGCTTTTCTTTACCTCTTTGCGCTCCTCTGCTGTTATACGTTTTCTTGCTCCCATGTTCAGTGTTGTTTTGCTGTTAACAGGTTTTTATGCCCGCCTGACATTACCTCCTGCCCTTATCTTTACTGCCTGCATGCCCCCTGAAGATCCTTGTCGGGGAAAACTCACCCAGCTTATGACCTACCATATTCTCGGTGATATATACAGGGATGAATTTATTTCCATTATGCACCGCAATGGTCAACCCCACAAAGTCGGGTGATATCACAGATGCCCTTGACCAGGTCTTGATGACGGACTTCTTCTTCGATTCTTGTGTCGCAAGAACCCGCTTTTCGAGTTTATAATGAATGTAAGGTCCTTTTTTCAGTGATCGGCTCATCGTATTATACTGTTACGCTGTTTATCAATTATTTCTTTCTCCGTTCAATGATGTAATTGTTCGAAGTCTTTTTCTTCGAGCGTGTCTTATACCCTTTGGCCGGGACGCCTTTCCTTGATCTCGGGTGTCCACCTGTAGCCCTGCCTTCACCTCCGCCCATAGGGTGATCAACAGGATTCATCACCACGGCTCTTGTCCGTGGACGACGACCAAGCCATCTTGCCCTTCCGGCTTTCCCACTCACCTCAAGACTGTGGTCAATATTACTCACCATACCTATGGTAGCCTTGCACGACTGCAGGATAAGCCTGGTCTCCCCGGAAGGAAGCTTCAGCACGGCATACTTACCATCCCTTGACATAAGCTGTGCATACGATCCGGCACTGCGTGCCATCCTGGCGCCCTGCCCAGGCCTGAGCTCGATGTTATGGATGATGGTACCGTAGGGTATTTCACTCAAGTAAAGGGCATTACCAAGGTCCGGAGCAACCCCCTTGCCGGCGTTGATCTCCTGTCCCACCTTCAAGCCATTGGGGGCAATGATGTACTTCTTCTCCCCATCGGCATAACTAACCAATGCTACCCTGGCTGTACGGTTCGGGTCATATTCGATACTCTTCACAATCGCCGGCACACCCTCCTTCTCACGTTTGAAATCGATAACACGGTATGCCTGCTTGTGCCCGCCTCCAAGATAACGCATCGTCATCCTGCCCTGGTTGTTCCTTCCTCCGCTCTTCCTGATCGGCTCCACCAGGCTCTTTTCTGGCCTGTCCCGGGTGATGTCATCAAATGCGCTTATTACCTTAAAGCGCTGACTGGACGTCGTGGGTTTGAATTTCTTTAAAGCCATGATATTTCTTAAATATTACTGAAAAAATCAATAGTTTCTCCTTCTGACAATGTCACGATCGCTTTCTTGTATGCGTTGGTGCGACCGGTAATATAACCCGATTTGGTCATCCTGGCCCTGGCCTTACCGTCGTGGTCCATGGTATTGACACGGACAACCTTAACGCCGTAAAGCTGTTCAATGGCCTCACGTATCTGTATCTTGTTGGCATTCCTGTCCACGATGAAGGCGTACTGGCTCAGCTTATCGCCAATGTCTGTCATTTTCTCCGTGATAACAGGTTTTTTGATGATTGTCATTGTATTGCTTTTTAATAAGATTAATCTTCAGGTGTCAGTCCTTCTTCAGCAATGCCTCTATTTTTCCGAGGGAACCCTCTGCGATGACCAGCTTGTTGGCATTGAGGATCTCAAAAGTATTGAGGTTGTCGGCAATGATCACTTTTGTCCTCTGCAGATTCCTGGCTGAAAGCCAAATGTTGCGGCTTGATTCGGGAACCACGAACAGTGTTTTCTTCCGGATAAGGTCAAAATGGCCCAACAGTTCGGTGAAGTTTTTAGTCTTTGGCTCTTCGAAGCTAAAATCCTCAAGGATGAGGATCTCATCCGACTTGGCTTTATAGGTCAGTGCTGAACGACGGGCAACCTGTTTCAGCTTTTTGTTCAGTTTGATGATATAATCACGCGGCTCAGGGCCAAAGATGGTTCCACCTCCGCGAAGCAGCGGCGATTTGATACTTCCGGCACGCGCTGTCCCGGTACCTTTCTGCCTCTTTAGTTTCCTGGTACTGCCCGCAATCAGCGCCTTGTTGCGCGTGGCATGTGTACCCTGCCGCTGATGGGCAGTGTATTGCTTTACATCCAGGTACATGGCGTGGTCATTCGGTTCAATGCCGAAAATCGTATCATCCAGCATCACTTTCCTGTCTGATAGCTCACCGTTGATTTTATATACTCCTAACTCCATCTTTCCAAGATTAAATAGGTTCCTTTAGGGCCTGGTACCGACCCTTTTACCACTAACAAATTCTTTTCAGGTATCAGCTTCATGATCTGAATATTGATCATCTTGTTGCGCTGATGCCCGGTACGGCCGGCCATCCTCATCCCTTTCACCACTTTGGAGGGATAAGATGAAGCCCCTATCGAGCCTGGTGCACGAAGCCTGTTATGCTGTCCATGGGTTGCATCCCCGACACCACCGAATCCGTGTCGCTTCACGACACCCTGGAAGCCTTTCCCTTTGGAATAGCCCACCACATCAATATACTCCCCTTCAACAAATACATCAATGGTCAGCATCTGACCATACTGCTTCCGCTCTTCAAATCTGGTAAACTCTGCCAGTACCTTTTTCGGCGTTGTACCCGCTTTTTTGAAATGTCCAATCATGGGCTTGTTGGCCCGGCTCTCTTTCATGTCATCAAAGCCCAGCTGAATGGCTTCATAACCATCCTTCTCCTTTGTCCTTACCTGTGTCACTACACATGGCCCTGCCTGAATGACCGTGCACGGGATCATCTTCCCGTTCTGGTCATAGATGCTGGTCATCCCGATCTTTTTTCCAATTAATCCTGACATATCGTATCGTATTTTAACGCTTTACTATGCTAAGGTCATACCTTGATCTCCACCTCCACCCCACTGGGCAATTCGAGCTTCATCAGGGCATCAATGGTCTTGGATGTGGTACTGTAAATGTCAAGCAGCCTCTTGTAGGTAAAGAGCTGAAACTGCTCCCTTGACTTCTTGTTGACAAAAGTCGACCTGTTCACCGTAAAAATCTTCCGGTTGGTTGGCAGCGGAATAGGACCGCTCACCACGGCTCCGGTGGATTTTACCGTCTTGACAATCTTCTCAGCCGATTTGTCGACGAGATTGTAATCGTACGACTTGAGTTTTATTCTGATCTTCTGGCTCACCTTACCTTGTTGTTTAATTATCAATAAATGAAATATCCTTTTACTTTTTTAATGATTTCTTCCTGCACTTGCGGTGGCACCACCTCATAATGAGAAAACTCCATGTTGCTGATGGCACGGCCTGAGGATAAAGTACGCAGGGTTGTTACATAGCCGAACATGGTGGCTAACGGTACCCTGGCCCGGAGCACCTGCATGCCGGCTCTGGTATCGACACCGGTAACGACGGCACGGCGACGGTTGAGGTCTCCGGTCACATCACCAAGGCATGAATCAGGTGTCAGTATCTCCAGTCTCATGATGGGCTCCAGCAATGAGGCATCTGCCTTCCTGGATGCTTCCCGGAAAGCGATGCGCGCTGCAATCTCAAACGATAGTGAATCGGAATCTACCGAGTGATAGGATCCGTCAAGCACACGGACCTTGAGATTCTCGACCGGATAACCAGCGATGGGCCCGTTCAGCATAGCCGACCTGAAGCCTTTCTGGATGGAGGGCATAAACTCCTTCGGAATATTGCCTCCTTTTACCTCATCAACAAACTGCAATCCGGTATATCCGTCATCCACAGGCCCGATCTTAACAACAATGTCGGCATACTTGCCCCTACCGCCTGTTTGTTTCTTGTACACCTCACGATGCTCTATCGCAGATACAATGGCCTCCTTATACGCTACCTCCGGCTGCCCCTGATTGATCTCTACCTTGAACTCCCGCTTCAGCCTGTCGGTCAGGATCTCAAGATGCAGTTCCCCCATACCGCTGATGATGGTCTGACCTGTCTGTTCATCCGTATGAACCTTGAAGGTGGGGTCCTCCTCGGCAAGTTTCACCAGCGAAAGGGTGAGCTTGTCAAGATCAGCTTTGGTTTTGGGTTCGACAGCCACACTGATGACAGGTTCCGGGAAACTGATCGACTCAAGCACCAGGGGATGCTTCTCGTCACAAAGGGTATCACCGGTCCTGATTTGCTTGAATCCGACCGCTGCACCGATATCACCTGCACAGATCTCCTCCAGAGGATTCTGCTTGTTGGCATGCATCTGCATGATACGGGAAATCCTTTCCTTGTTGCCGGTTCCGGTATTCAACACATAGGAACCTGCTTTAAGCGTGCCTGCATAAACCCGGAAGAAAGCGATACGCCCCACAAAAGGGTCTGTCGCTATTTTAAAGGCAAGTGCGCAGAAGTGGTCATCTGGATCGGGTCTGCGCTCTTCTGTTTTTTCTGTTTTGGGATTCACCCCCTTCACGGCAGGAATATCAAGCGGATTTGGCAAAAAGGCGACGATGGCATTGAGCAGCATCTGTACCCCTTTATTCTTGAAAGAGGCACCGCACATCACAGGGGTGATCCGCATTTCGAGGGTTGCTTTCCTGATGGCTGCAAGGATCTCATCTTCGGTCAGGGATTCAGGATCGATCAGAAATTTCTCCAGAAGATTTTCACTCTCCTCGGCCACCCCTTCGATCAGGGCATTCCGGTAGTTCGTCACCATATCGCTCATGGATAACGGGATGGGTATTTCAACGATCGTGGTACCCAGGTCTGTTTCATCCCAGGTGAAAGCTTTGTTGAGGATCAGGTCTACGATCCCGTAAAACTCCTCTTCGGCACCAATAGGCAATTGAATGGGAATGGGATTGGCCCTGAGCTTTGTCCTGATCTGTTCAATGACGGCAAAAAAATCGGCCCCTGCACGATCCATCTTATTGATAAAGCTGATGCGGGGCACATGGTATTTATCGGCCTGGCGCCAGACAGTCTCCGACTGCGGTTCCACTCCACCAACAGCGCAAAAAAGCCCGACAGCACCGTCAAGGACCCGCAGGGAACGTTCAACCTCAACCGTGAAATCAACATGCCCGGGAGTATCGATGATATTGATCTTGTACTGGTTCGACCCGTAATCCCAGAAGACGGTGGTGGCAGCCGAAGTGATGGTGATGCCCCGCTCCTGCTCCTGCACCATCCAATCCATGGTGGCGGTGCCTTCATGTACTTCACCCAGTTTATAGTTCTTGCCGGTATAAAAAAGAATACGCTCGGTGGTGGTAGTTTTACCAGCATCGATATGGGCCATGATCCCAATATTGCGCGTATTTCTCAATGCTTCTGACATGATTGGCTACCAGCTTCTGATATCTTAAAACCTGAAATGGGAGAATGCCTTGTTGGCCTCTGCCATACGATGGGTATCCTCTTTCCTTTTATAGGCGGCCCCCTCCTCTTTGTAAGCAGCCATGATCTCACCGGCAAGCTTCAACGCCATCGATTTCTCATGGCGCTTGCGGGCATATCCAATCAGGTTTTTCATCCCGATAGACTGCTTCCTCCCAGGCTTGATCTCAGACGGGATCTGGAAGGTGGCACCCCCGATACGGCGGCTCCGGACTTCAACCTGTGGCGTTACGTTGGAGAGAGCTTTCTTCCAAACTTCCAGTCCTTCCTCTTTGGTCTTGTCGGTCACCGCGTCAATGGCATCATAAAAAATCTGAAAAGCCACGCTCTTCTTCCCTTCGAACATGATGTTGTTGACAAACTTGGTCACCAATGGGTCATTGAACCTGGGATCCGGAAGGATTACCCTCTTTTTTGGTCTAGCTTTCCTCATATACCTTTATATATATTAGCTTCGGGTTGCCCCTTAATTCCATTATTTCTTCGGACGTTTTGTGCCATATTTCGATCTTCTCTGCTTTCTGCCATCTACGCCGGATGTGTCAAGTGCACCGCGTATGATATGATAACGGACACCCGGAAGGTCCTTTACCCTGCCTCCGCGGATGAGCACGATCGAGTGCTCCTGCAGGTTATGCCCTTCGCCCGGAATGTAGGCGTTCACCTCTTTCTGGTTGGTCAGCCTCACCCTGGCCACCTTACGCATGGCTGAGTTGGGTTTCTTGGGCGTGGTGGTATAAACCCTTACACATACACCCCTGCGCTGCGGACATGAATCCAGCGCCGGAGACTTGCTTTTCTCAGTCAGCTTCTGACGTCCTTTTCTTACTAATTGCTGTATTGTCGGCATACTGTTAAGTTTGTTACTCGCTTTTTCGGCTTAAAAAAGGAGCGCAAAGGTACGATAAGTTTTCCTATCAGCAATACCCTGAACCTCTTTTTATTCAAGCCGTGTTAATCATCATGTTGACCGGGAGAAAAGAAAGAGATCGATGCTCATCTTTCAGGTACAGACAAGACCTTTACCGGGGTGGCACAGGTCGGAAACCTATAACTGTCTGAATTTATCAGGTTTCTCTTTTCTTCAATCCCTGTTTCGCTTATTTACAATCCATTACAGATTTACCGTAAAAAGCGGGTGCAAAGATAGAAACACTTTTTCATTCACACAACAATAACGACTGATTTTTTTTGCAACAACGCGGGAATGTCTGCCTACCGGGAAGACCTATTCGTGCATTCATGGCAGAAAAACATCATACTGTTTAAAAATCAAGCCCAAAGGAAAAGTAGAAGGATTGGATATGCTTTTTATGGTAGTCAGCCCAAAGCCTTTCTGAAAAAAGGTCATGGTTAAAACCTGCCGCGAGATAGCAGTATTTCACAGGGTAGATCCTGGCGGAAAGATCGTAGAAAATGGATTGCTGTTCCCTGGCATCACAGGAAAATGTAGCTCCGGCTTTCACAGCTACACTGTAACCTACCCCTTGCATTATGCCCTGCCACTTTTCCGGCTTCCATCTGTAATTACCACCCACCCCCAGTGCAAAATTCCGGGTAAAGTTGTTAACTCCGAAAAATCGATCCAAGGGTCGAACAACATGTATCAGATCCCGGTGTAACTTCAGGTCGAAATGTTTACCAAACTGATAACCAATGGCAAAATGGTAGAAGTAGAGATCGTATTCCTCTACATCTGTAAAGGTAACCGGTGCAGCCCCCAGGTCAATCACCAACCGGTTAAAGATACGTGCAACCTTTTGATCCCCGTTAAGCTGTGTAAACCCTTGAAGGGACAGGATCAGCATAAATATTCCCAGGCAGAAAGTTTTCATGAAATCTGGCTTTTAGTCTTTGATGCCCGAAATTTACCTTATTCACCTGAATTATCCGACATTGTTAATAAAATTTCCGGTCTGTCAGATGATCTGCATCAGCCCACACCATACGAATCATTATTTTTGCATGCGGAAAGATGCATGTATGGCACGTGACTACCTGAAAGATCTGAATGAAGCGCAACGGATTGCCGTTGAATACCTGGGTGGCCCTATGATGGTCATTGCCGGGGCCGGTTCGGGAAAAACCAGGGTGCTGACCTATAAAGTCGCCTATCTTATTGACAGCGGTATGGACCCATACAGGATCCTTGCCCTTACCTTCACCAACAAGGCAGCCAGGGAGATGAAAGAACGGGTGGTCACGCTGTTGGGCAGCCATGAAGCCAACAACATCTGGATGGGAACCTTTCATTCGGTATGTGCCAGGCTTTTAAGGGTCCACGGACACCATCTCGGCTATCCCGCCAATTTCACCATCTATGACACTGACGATTCTAAAAGCCTGATCCGCTCCATCGTAAAAGAAATGAGTCTGGATCCCAAGGTTTATAAAGCCTCTACCATCCTCCACCGGATCTCGGCAGCCAAAACCAACCTGATCAATGCCGAAGAATACGCTGCAAATCCTGAGTTTGTGAACGAAGACAAAAAAAGCAACAAACCTTACTTCACGGACATCTTCACGCGTTATACAAACCGCCTGCACAAAGCGGCAGCCATGGATTTCGACGATCTGCTGTTCAATATGAACATCATCCTGCGTGATTACCCGGAAATCCTTTACAAGCTGCAGCTTAAATTTTCCTATATCCTGGTGGATGAGTACCAGGATACCAATTTTGCACAATACCTGATCGTTAAAAAGCTGGCTGCCAACGATGAAAACATCTGCGTTGTAGGTGATGATGCCCAGAGCATTTATGGTTTCAGGGGCGCCAACATCGAGAATATCCTTCATCTTAAAAAAGACTACCAGGATCTGAAGACCTTTAAGCTGGAACAGAACTACCGTTCGACCAAGACCATCGTTAATGCCGCCAACAGTGTGATTAAGAACAATATAAACCAGATTCAGAAGGTCATCTGGACCGAAAATGATACAGGCAGTCTCCTTCGCCTGATCAAAGCAACCACGGATCATGAGGAGGGGATCCTGATTGCCAACAATATCTTTGAAACGAAGATGAACCGGCAGTTGCCGAACAGTGATTTCGCAGTGCTTTACCGCACCAATGCCCAATCAAGGCCGATTGAAGAGGCACTTCGCCGGTTGAACATCCCCTACCGGATTTATGGCGGGGTCTCATTCTATCAGCGACGGGAGGTAAAAGACCTGCTGGCCTATTTCCGGATCGTTATTAATCCGGCAGATGAGGAAGCATTGATGAGGATCATCAATTTCCCGGCCCGCGGCATTGGAAAAACCACGATGGAAAAGGTGATCGTGATTGCCGGGGAACAAGGACTGAATGTCTGGGAAACCCTCCTGCAAGTGCCGGAGATGAACCATGAATTCAACAGCGGCACACGATACAGGATCGGTGAATTTGCAACCATGATCCGAAGCTTTCAGGCACGCATCAAACAGATAGATGCATTTGAACTCGGCCAAGAGATCGCCCATGCGTCCGGAGTTGTGAAGTTGATGTCGGAAGATAAAACCCCGGAGGGGGTATCCAGATATCAGAACATCGAAGAGTTGCTGAACGGGCTTAAAGAGTTTACTGATACAAAAAGAACCGGGGAGGAGTTGCCTGAAACCCCGTTCAGGACCCTGGATGAATACATGGTGAGTGTTTCTCTGATGACAGACCTGGATACAGATGACGATGAGGATCCGAACAAGGTAACCCTGATGACCATTCACTCGGCCAAAGGGCTGGAATTCCCTAACGTGTATATTGCCGGACTCGAGGAGGATCTCTTCCCCAACTTCCAGGCAATGGGCACCCGGGAAGAACTTGAAGAGGAACGACGCCTGTTTTATGTAGCCCTGACCCGGGCCATGCACCAGGTGATCCTCTCCTATGCCAGGAGCAGGTTGCGTTGGGGACGGTTTACCTTCTGCGAACCGAGCCGTTTCCTTGAAGAGATCGATCCGTTGTATATCGAAAAAGTGAAAAGCACGCGTCAACAGGATGAACATCCGCAGATGGCAGGGTATATCCCGAAAGCAAAATCAAATCTGATCCATCTGAATCAACTCGAAAAAAGAAATCCGGGCCGGCAGGCAACTGACCCGGCCAAATTGGCTATAGGTATGAGGGTCAAACATGATCGTTTCGGCATAGGTACCCTCACCCACCTGGAGGGAACTGCAGCTGATATGAAAGCTACGGTACATTTTGATTCGGTCGGGGAAAAAAGACTCCTGCTGCGGTTCGCCAGACTTGAAATAGCCGGCCAATAAAAAAATATATGTTAAAGGCCGGATGTTTTTACTGATTACTTGTCATTTATAAATTTTGATGTATCTTTGCAACGCAGATTAACAGGTTAGGTTCCCTCCCCTTTATCAGGTTATCAGGTTTGGATTTTTAAACAGTATTGCATTTTATTACTGATCTGTTTTAACAATATTTCATGGATTACAACACCAGTCGTAACAAACTCGTGATTTCCGAGTATGGCAGAAACGTGCAGAAAATGGTTGATTATGCCATTTCACTGGAAGACCGTGATCAACGCACACGGCTTGCCACCCTGATCGTAAATGTGATGGCTCAGCTCAATCCCTCCATCCGGGAGATGCACGATTACAGGCAGAAGCTTTGGGATCATCTCCACATCATCTCAGACTTCCAGCTTGATGTGGATTCACCTTATCCGGTTCCCGCAAGGGAAACCCTTGAACGCACCCCGGAAAAGCTCCATTATCAATCCAACGGGATCAAGTACCGCCATTATGGTAAAAATGTTGAAAACATCATCCAGAAGGTGATTGAAATGGAAGATGGCCCGAAAAAGGAAGAGCTTGTGCGGATGACAGCCAACTACCTTAAGAAAGCATACCTGAACTGGAACCGTGAATCGGTCACCGATGAAGTGATTGCTGCCCATCTTGCAGAACTCTCTGAAGACCAGCTTATCCTGGGAGAAGACGTTGTACTGACAAAAACCCATGACATCCTGCAGAAACAGAATCAGCAGCAAACGGATCAGCGACAGAAAAGGCATACCATGCAACGTTCCGGACAGAGTGCCTACAAAGGGCATGGATATCCCTCACAGCAGGGTTCCTATTACCGTTCCAAGCGCAATAAAAGAAATTGATCAAAACTTATTTTTATGAGTTCATTTCAGATTACCGGGGGTAAAAAGCTCTCGGGGGAAATTATTCCGCAAGGTGCCAAAAATGAAGCGCTGCAAATCATTTCTGCCACCCTTCTCACCTCAGATGCCATCACGGTCCGCAATATACCCGACATACTGGATGTTAACAAACTGATTGAACTCATGGAAGGTTTGGGAGTGCAGGTTAACCGGATTGACCGTAACACCTGCACTTTCTGCGCTGAAAAGGTTAACCTGGATTACATGCTGACCCGCGAGTTCAGGTTGAAAGCTACAGCTCTCAGGGGATCGGTGATGCTCATCGGCCCGCTGGTTGCAAGATTTGGCAAAGGTTTCTTACCCCAACCCGGAGGTGACAAAATCGGAAGAAGGAGACTGGATACCCATTTTACCGGCCTTCAGAAACTAGGGGCAGAATTTCACTACGATCATGATTCAAAAACCTATACCATCCAGGCAGACAGGCTCAAAGGGTGTTACATGCTGCTGGATGAAGCATCGGTCACCGGTACGGCCAACCTGGTGATGGCTTCCGTTCTTGCCAAGGGGGATACTACAATTTTCAATGCTGCCTGTGAGCCCTACCTGGTTCAGCTATGCAATATGCTCGTCCGGATGGGTGCCCGTATTGATGGTATCGGTTCAAACCTGCTCAGGATAAAAGGTGTAGAAGCCCTTGGCGGAACCGAACACCGCCTCCTTGCCGACATGATTGAAGTGGGCAGCTTCATTGGCCTTGCCGCCATGACCCAGTCGGATATTACCATTAAAAATACCGATTACCCATACCTCGGAATCATCCCTGATACCTTCCGGAAACTGGGCATTGAGCTGGATGTCATAGGAGATGACATACATATTCCTTCCAGGGAGTATTACGAAATCGACAGCTACATTGATGGATCCATTCTCACCATATCTGACGCCCCCTGGCCCGGTTTCACCCCCGACCTGCTCAGCATCGTGCTGGTGGTTGCCACCCAGGCACGGGGAAGCCTCCTGATCCACCAGAAAATGTTCGAAAGCAGGTTGTTTTTCGTGGATAAGCTGATCGATATGGGCGCCAAGATCATCCTGTGCGATCCGCACAGAGCCACCGTCATCGGCCTCGACAGAAAGATCCCGCTGCGCGGTATCCGGATGATCTCCCCGGATATCAGAGCCGGAGTCGCCTTGCTCATCGCAGCACTCTCGGCCTCCGGAACCAGCATCATCGACAACATCGATCAAATCGACAGAGGCTATCAGTATATCGACAAACGGCTGACTGCACTCGGAGCTGACATCACCCGGGGGCAACTCTGAAGAAAACCATGAGACAGGCTGCCAATTTGTCGCACATTCCGAACTGGCAAACAATTTGACCGCCACCATGCTCCCATGGTGCACTTAACCATTTTTTCGTGATATGGCAAAGAAGAAGAACAAGATTGACTTAGATGATCATTTGACTGACAATTTATTAAGTCAGCAGGATGCAGTTAAAGCTGAGGATATCCCACCAACGCACAATGGTAATGAAGAACCTTCTGATAAAGCAGAGGCAGAGATCCAGGCAGATGAACTGTCGCTGACAAAGCTTGCCCTTGCTGAACTGAACGACAAATATCTTCGGCTTTATTCCGAATTTGACAATTACCGCAAACGCACGGTCCGTGAAAGAGCCGAGGTGCTGAAGACAGCAACTTCGAGCCTTATCACGCAATTACTGCCTGTTTTAGATGACTTTGACAGGGCCAACCATTCCTTCGAAAACACCCACGAGATCGATGCCCTCAGGGAGGGTACCATGCTGATCCATGCCAAGTTCAGAAAGACACTTGAACAGAAAGGGCTGGAAAAAATCCATTGTATTGGTGAACCCTTCAACACCGACCTGCACGAAGCCGTCGCTAACATTCCAGCTGAGTCAGAAGAGATGAAAGGTAAAGTGGTGGACGAAATCGAAAAAGGGTATACCCTCAACGGAACGGTCATCCGGTTTGCTAAAGTTGCCGTAGCCGTTTAATCCGGAAAATGTTACGATGGCTAAAAGAGACTATTACGAAGTACTGGAAGTTGGCAAAGATGCCGGCGCAGAAGAGATTAAGAAGGCTTACCGCAAGCAGGCGCTGAAATACCATCCTGACAAGAACCCGGGTGATAAGGCGGCCGAAGAGAAGTTCAAGGAGGCGGCCGAAGCGTACGAGGTATTAAGCAATCCCGAGAAAAAGCAGAAATACGACCGGTTTGGACATGCGGGACTGGGTAACGCCGGTGGCGGTGGTTATGGTGGTTTTTCCATGAATATGGAAGACATCTTCAGCCATTTTGGGGATATCTTCGGCGGTTTCGGAGGTTTCGGGCAATCCAGGGGATCATCCCGCCGTGTGAACCGTGGATCGAATCTCCGGATCAAGGTAAAGCTTACCCTGGAGGAGATCAGCAAAGGTGTCGAGAAGAAGATCAAGGTTGAGAAATATGTGAAATGTGGTGCCTGTGATGGTGCCGGCGCACGTAACGGCTCTTCCTACCAGACCTGTGCCACCTGCCGGGGCTCAGGCCATGTAACCAGGATTACCAACACTTTCCTCGGACAGATGCAGACCTCATCCACCTGCCCGGCCTGTGGCGGCGAAGGACAGGTAATCGCCAACAAATGCGACCAATGCATGGGTCATGGCATCGTCAAGGAAAACGAAGTAATCACCATCGACATACCCGCCGGTGTGGAAGAGGGGATGCAACTCTCGTTCAGCGGAAAAGGAAACGCCGGAGCCCGGAGCGGCATCCCGGGCGATCTGATCGTACTCATTGAAGAACTTCCACACCCGGAATTGGTCCGCGATGGTAAGAACCTGCTCTACAACCACTACATCAGCTTCCCCGACGCAGTGATGGGAACCACCTCTGAAGTGCCTACCCTCGAAGGGAAAGCCCGGATTAAGATCCCTGAAGGAACCCAGGGAGGAAAGGTGTTCAGGCTGAAAGGTAAAGGACTGCCCGGCGTAAACCATTACAGCCGCGGAGACCTACTGGTGAATGTCAATGTATGGACACCGCAGAACCTCTCCCGGGAAGAAAAAAAACTTATCGAACAACTGAAACAATCACCTAATTTTAGCCCTAAACCTACCGCCCGTGACAAAAGCTTTTTCGACCGGATGAAAGAATATTTTCAGGAATGAAAGGCTAAGGGCTAAAGGCTAAAGGAAAAAGTATAAAGACATTGATTTTCAATTTATTCTATGGATTGGATGGGTTGTTTAAGCCTGAATAATAAAACACATATCTATTTCAGACGATGTATTTTTTTGAGGCTCACAATATCTACAAGTCCTATGTTAACCATCAGGCACTGAAAGATGTTTCCATCAGTGTGCCCGAACAGAGTGTGTACGGGTTGCTGGGCCCCAACGGCGCCGGAAAGACCACCCTGATCCGTATCATCAACCAGATCACCGCACCGGACAAAGGAAGTATCCTGATCGGAGGACAACCGCTGAACAAGGATCATATCCACATGATCGGTTACCTGCCGGAAGAACGGGGACTGTACAAAAAAATGAAGGTGGGGGAACAGGCCCTCTACCTGACACGGCTCAAGGGGCTTTCCCGGTACGATGCCGAGAAAAAGCTGAAAGTATGGTTTAAAAAATTTGACATCCATCAATGGTGGGACAAAAAAGTGGAGGAGCTTTCCAAAGGGATGCAACAGAAAGTACAGTTCATCGTCACCATCCTCCATGAACCGAAACTGCTCATTTTTGATGAACCTTTCTCCGGGTTCGATCCCATCAACACCCAATTGCTGAAGGAGGAGATCCTCCGCCTGAGGGACCACGGGGCTACCATCATCTTCTCGACCCATAACATGGCTTCGGTGGAGGAAATCTGTGACGACATCGCCCTGATCAACCGCGCAGAGAAGATCCTGGAGGGGCGGGTGGATGAGATCCGGCAAAGGTTCAGCGAAAACCGGTTTGAGATCGAGATCATCCCCCATGAACACACCCACCTGGTTGATTCACGCAACTACCGGATATTGTCATCGGAGCCCTCCAACGGCAAGCTCACCATTACGGTACAGCTCTCCCACGGGGATGATCCCAACGCCCTCCTCTCGGAGATCATGGGCCTCGGGAAAGTGAAAGCTTTCCGGGAGATCATGCCGGGCATAAACGATATCTTTATCAGGCTTGTGAATGAAAACACCCCTGTAAACCCATAATAATCATTCCATGAATAAAATCTGGCTGATCATCCAGCGTGAATACCTTACCCGTGTAAAAAAACGGTCATTCATTATCATGACCATCCTGGGTCCGCTGCTGATGGCCACTGTCATGATCCTTCCCATTTATCTCAGCCAGCAATCCGACAAGGTGTATCACCTGGCAGTGGTGGATGAAACAGGGTTGTTCCGGGATAAAATAAGGGAAACCCGTTCACTGAAATTCGGCTACCTGGATGAAAAGATCGGTGTTGTAAGGAAGATGGCCGCCCAGGGTTCCCATGACGGGGTGCTTTACATCATGCGGGAAGGGGTCTCCAAGGTAAATGCCCCCATCTTCTTCGAACACCAAATCGGCATTTCCAATATCGAATACATCCGCGCCGAGCTGCAGAATATCCTGGATGAGATCCAGCTTAAGGCCGAATTTGGCATCAGCAAGCAGGAGCTGGAAACCAGGAAGATCAGGGTAGATGTAGGGTTGATTGACAACCAGACCGACGACATCGGCAACCCGCTCGAACTCTCCATCCTGTCGATGGCCAGCGGGCTGATCATCTATTTCTTCATCTTTATGTTCGGCGCCCAGGTGATGCGGGGGGTGATCGAAGAAAAGACCAGCCGCATTGTGGAGGTGATCATATCGTCGGTCCGTCCGTTTCAGCTCATGATGGGCAAGATCATCGGGGTGGCGATGGTTGGCCTGACCCAGTTCCTGCTCTGGGTGGTTTTCACCACGGCCATTGTAGGGATTGTGGCCGTAACCTTCCCTGACAGTTTCTCGGCCGACAACATGGTGCAGCAGCAATTCACCCCTCCCGGTTCCGGGCTCATCCCTGACGACAACCTGGCCATCAACCCCGACACCAATCCGATGGTCGAAGCCCTCTACGGGATGCTCCAGCGGATACCGGTTGTGAAAATCCTGCTTTCTTTCCTGTTTTACTTCCTCTTCGGGTACCTGATGTACAGCGCTCTCTTTGCGGCCATTGGGTCGGCGGTTGACAATGAGTCCGACACCCAGCAGTTCATGCTGCCGGTAACCATTCCCATGGTCCTTGGTATCGTGATGTCATCCTTCATCATGAACAACCCCCAGGGGCCGGTGGCGTTCTGGCTGTCCGTCATTCCTCTCACCTCCCCCATCACCATGATGATGCGAATCCCCTTCGGGGTGCCGGGCTGGGAGCTTGCCCTCAGCATGATTGTCCTGGTCGCCACCTTCTTCGCCATGACCTGGCTCGCAGCCAAGATCTACCGTACCGGCATCCTGATGTACGGCAAAAAACCTACGTATGCCGAGCTCTGGAAATGGATCAGGCACAGGGGATGAATTGATGATGTGGTGATGTGATGATGTGATCCCGCCGCGGCGGGGTGATGATGTGATGATGTGGTGATATGATGATGTGATCCCGCCGCGGCGGGGTGGTGATGTGGCGAAGTGATTCCGTCGTGGGGGATGGAGGAATGAACTGTTGGATGTGCAGCAAAAGTTATGGAGGGCATGAGTTAATGCCGTCCTATTTTCTGTATCTTTGCACGAACAGCGAGGGGTATGGAAAAGAAACAAAGGCTCAGACTATTGCGTCAGTTGATGTGGGATTACGATGTCAGCCCTGAAGTGGTGGATGAGGTGTTGAGGGGTACCGGTAAGTCTGCCGGTCATTTCAATCAGGAGATGATCATCCGTCGTTTGCTTGAGACCTATCCCTGGTTTACGGTAATAGCTATCATTTCACCCGGGAAGTTGTATGCATTTCTTACCGAGGATCAAATCAAACGGTTGCGCTCAAAATCATTGCAAAAGCATTATGCATTCGTCAGGCAGAGACTTCAGCAGAATCTATATCCTGACTGATGACTTCCTGTTCAACAGAGCCAACAGTAAAGGGATTCATAAACCCCATATCAGGCAGGCACAGGTGAATCTCAAGGAATAGCGTGTACATCTTATCATATCAAATCATGGATTTCAGCCGAACCCAAAGAAGGGAGCCTTCTGTGCCCTCCGTGATGATCGCTGCAGGGTAATGATGTCACTCCCACTCTCACTCTCATTCTCACTCTCACTCCCACTCTCACTCTCACTCTATCTTAAGAGTTCCGGGTTTTCAATGGAACACGGATTTGACGGAATAAACGGATCTGCACAGATTTATTGATCCGTGATTATCCGTTTCATCAGTGTGTTCAGTGTTCTATCAATCGATTATTTGCTTTCACTGTTTTGTATGCATGAATAGGTCAATCCCGAAGGGATGACAGGAAAATGTGCCAATGCTGGAGTGAAAAGAAGGCCACGCCCTGGCGTGGTGCAAATGTACCAACGTGCAAATCTGCGTCGGCATAAAAAATTCTTCAACATCTCACTGAAAAAGAATATATTTCTCTTGACTTCGGGTTGGTTTTGTTTTATATTTACAGCTTCAATATCTTATGTAGAGATGGCAACAGGTTATTCCTGTGATTTGTTCCCGTTTATCTTATCCATGAAGCTTGAAACATGGATGGGTAACCTCTATGCCATGCTGCTTCTTGTGCCATTCATGCCTTTGATGCATGGCCGGATTCCTGAAACCCGCGCTGCCGTAGAGAGAGAGAGAGAGAGAGTTACTTAGCCCTTATAAGTGGGGGGCTAGACCATGCGGCAGGTCTTGCCAGCGTACTATATCCATTGTCCTATTGGGGAAGAATAACTTTGAGTGGTTTACATCCTGCCAACCGGAACATTGCCGTCCGGTTCTGCAGGATTTGTGCTACTTAGTAAGTATTCACCTAATTCAAGTTTACAATGAAACATCTACATCCAATATACATCTTAACTGTATTACTTCGTTCCGTATACCCGCTATCGGCACAACCCAATTTCAGGCAAGCTGCTCTTGATTCAGCTGCAAATTTCTACCAGGTGTCTTCTGATTTCCATCAATGGATTGATACTGTTGAACTTTCAGATTCGGCAAAATCAGTAGCCATGAAACAATTCGGCAGATGGGCGTCCTTCTGGTGGCATCGTGTACAATGTGAAGACACTACCCAAAGGGGGTTGTTTAGCATGTATCAAAATGCTCTTGGGATTTCATGGATTACTCCCTCCTGCACCGGTGTTGATGATGCCGGATGGGAAAGTTTTGGCCCATATCCCGATGCATTGCAGGATATGGGACTTATACAGGCAATCTGGTTTGAAAAAACAAACCCCGATACGATCCTGGTCGGCAGTGGCAGAACAGGCGGCATATTGAAGTCTGTCGACAGAGGTAATACATGGTATGATGTGCTAAGTCCCACCAGAATACCTGCCTATGGTATTTCATCATTTGCTGTTAGCCCAGCCAGAGATCCCAATACACACAAACGGGTTATCTACGCTTCAACAGGAAGTGATAAGGTTGGTTATAGTGTCGGTATTCTTAAATCAGTTGACGGCGGTGAAACCTGGTCCATTCTTGAGGATTTTCTTCCCTATTACAACAGGGAATTCCATATGATGGTTAAAAAAATCGTGGTTTATCATCAGAATGGCATTGACCACCTTTATGCGATCGCAAGCAATCATCTATTTATTTCCACCAATGGAGGGCTAACCTGGGGCGATTGGGGAACAATACCAGGAGCAGATGATTATGTCTTTAATGACATAGAAATATGCCCAAACAATAAAGATATCTTTGTTATTTCAGGAATACCTATAGAGCCTAATAAACAGGACCCACCTCTGCGTGCTAAAGTGTGGATTACCTATCAGGGAGGAATCAATTTTTCTGAAATCCTTGGAAACAGTGGATATAACCTGGTCCATCAGGTTACCAATGTTCTGTTGAGTTTTCCCACATCCGGTAATTTGTATATCCACACATCTGCCCCAAGTGAACGAAAGATCATGCTTTTTGAGCATGCTACCAGTGCATGGACCATCTATAGCCCCAATTACAAGACCGGAATAGGTTTACAATTCAATTTGTTTGAGGTGGCGGAAAACAATCCCTATTTCTATCTTGGAACAGAAACCTTCAGTATTAGTTCAACAATTGCAAAGGGTTCTGAATTGATTCCGTATGGTATCTATGCCCATACCCATCCCGACATCAGATGCATGGACTTTTATGGTGAGATAATTATGTTGGGGAGTGATGGGGGAGTGATTTACAGCAATGACCATGGCAACTCATGGCAATCACTTAATGGCCAAGGGATAGACGGATTAACCAATAACGAAGTAATCGGTATGGACATAACGGACGATTTTGAATCGGAAGTTGTGGCAGGATTGTTCGACAACAATTTCAAACACTACCGCAGCCAAAAATGGCACAGTGCAATTCCAACTACAATTACCCTTGATCAAAATAATGGTTTAAATACCTCCCCAAGCGATATTGGCATTGGTGATGTGGGACGGGTAAAATTCGATGCAGACAATCCTGATGAAATTATAATGATGAATATTTTCGGGTTAGCCCATGTAACCCGAAATGGCAACGATTATGCTGCATATTTGGATTGGAAGTCAAATACAACCGTTCCTTATGCCCATTGGTGGAATGCAGCCTTGGAAAGGTTGAAATCCGATCCTGACAAAGTTCTTTTTGGTGGGTGGAATGGTTTGGTTTACATTTCTTCTGATGGTGGTTATTCGTTCTCAAATCCCGGGATTCAACTACCTGGCGCCAATGCTGATGTTATAAGAATTAAAATTTCACCAGTCAACCCACAGATTATTTATGCTTTGACCAGTCATATAACATATGGCAACCCGCCTGGATATGCGTTGTACCGTTCGGAAAACGGGGGAACCAGCTGGACCGATATTACCGGAGGCAGCAATATTAATACTGCAATCCGCAACCAGGGCTATTCTGTTACAGATTTCACCATCGATTGGCATAATCCGGACAGGGTTTGGGTATGTATGGGTGGTATTTCAATGGACTCCGGCGGTTCCCCTTATACTAAAGAACGGGTATATACAACCTTTGATGCATCACAAGGAGCCAATACACAATGGGTTGATATCAGCCTGTTTCCCATTGTCGGACTACCCCCGCTCCCCATTTCAGCCATCGCAAACCAACCCGGAACCAGCCGCGTGTTCGTTGCATCCGATGGAGGAATATTCTACCGTGACGACAATGACGCCGAATGGATATGTTACTCTAACGGATTTCCAATTACACACGTGACCGATTTGAAGATTAACCCGGCATCCAACGAAATCTTTGCTTCTACCTTTGGGTACAGCATCCTTAAATCCCCTCTGCCTTGTGACATTGCCACCAATCCTGCTAGCACAGAAATCGATGCTACCTCAGGCAATGTCACCTGGTCGAACCAAGTCATGCATAAAGGGGATATCTATGTTCGAAGTAATTATACCTTGACAATCGATGAGAACTCGGTGATCTATATGCATCCAAACAGCAGTATCTTTGTTGAAACCGGTGCTAAACTCATTGTGAACAATGCCACCTTGACCAGTTGTGAGGAGATGTGGCAGGGCATTAAAGTGGACGGCGATAAGTCCCAACATCAAAATGGAACCCTTCAGGGTACGATAATCCTGGAAAACGGGGCAACCATTGCCAATGCAAGGGTGGGTGTCGAGACCGGAAACAATGATCTGTCGGGTGGTATTATCCAGGCTGAAAATTCCTATTTTTACAATTGCGAATATGCAGTTAAGATGTATCCCTACCAAAATTTCAATCCGAACAACCAAAAGCCGCTTCCTGAGTCCGGCAAAATCATCAATTGCACCTTTCGAACCACTGAGGATCTGCACCAATACGGCCTGAAACCCAAAAGTTTCATCTACCTCAATGGCATCCATCACATCAATATCCTTGGCAACTCCTTTGAAAACTCCAACATCAACGAAACCAACCTCCTATGGTGCGGTAAAGGCATCGAATGCTACAATTCCCAGATCAATGTATCCGAGATTTGTCAGACCTACGGACAATACGGTTGCACTCAATGGATCCCCAATACCTTCAAAAGGTTGCAGACAGGAATTTATGCCCTTGCTACCCAACCCAACCTGCCACTGAACATCAACCTGGCCGAATTTTACGGTAACCATAAAGGTGTGTACCTGAATGGGATATCCGGAGCAAGGGTTAAGTTCAACCGTTTTGATGTGAAAAGCGATGAAAACCTGCCAGATAAAACCTACGGTGTGTACCTTGACCACTGCACCGGATATGCCGTCGAAGAAAACCATTTTGAGGGTGATCCGAACAATACACAGATCACTACCCTTGGCATGGTGATTAATAACTCAGGTGAAGAGACAAATGAGGTTTACAATAACAGCTTCAATGACCTGATTTACGGGTTGATCGCTCAACACGATAACAGGGGCATTGATGAGAATACCGGCTTTAAGATCAAGTGCAACGACTTTTCCGATGTGCTAATGACCGATATTGGCATTACAAAGGAGAACTGGTACACCAGAATTACCGGAATATCAAAACAACAAGGAAGTGATGCAAATGTCACCTCCTCGGCCGGAAATACCTTCAGTTGGAAGAACTTCTGGTACTACAGCGACATCAATAACAACGGTCTTAATATCAGCAAATACTACCATCATGACATCCAGGGCTCCACTCCGGCACCAGGTGAAAACTGGGTACCGTTGTATTACAATAGCTCTAAGGTAATTTTGGAGAATGCTGGGTACCCTTACGTAAATAAAACAACGGTATGTCCTTCACATTCAGGAGGCAACGGTTTGACTTTGGCGCAGCTGTATTTAAAAGTGGCATCTGACCAGGTAGAGGTAAACTCTGCCAAACTGGTACTTGACATCTGGAAAGATGGTGGTATCCCTGACCTGCCGGTGCAGGTTGTACTGGCTTACCCCTGGGAAACATACTACTATTATAACCTGTTGATGCTTGAATCGCCCTACCTGAGCGATCAGACCCTGATTGCAGCCATCAACAACACCGAAATGCTGCCCGATTTGCTGCTGAAACTTATCCTGATTGCAAATCCACAGTGCACAAGGTCAGGTGAGGTTCTGCAGGCAATTGAGGAGCGGGATCCTCAACTGCCGGAATATATGATTGAAGAGATAATGCTTGGCGAAGATGTTGCTTCCCCTCTTGAAGCTCTTGAAGCCACCGTTTCATACCATACACATGAAAGGCAAAATGCTTTGAACAGGATTGCAACTATTTATCTTAATGATACCGTTAACTCTTATGCACGTGACAGCCTTACAGCACTGTTTGACAGGGATGAGTATCTGAACGCCAAATATGCAAAGGCATTTATCCATCTTTATGATAACGATTTTGAGGCGCTTGATACCCAGTTGTCAGACATAGAGGCTATGACCGGGGGTGAAGAATATTATCAGGAAGAATACCAGGAATATATGGATTATATTGATATCGCAAGGGTTATGCATGAAGACAGCCTCAGCTATGATGACCTTACAACATCTCAAAAAGATATGCTCCATAATCTCGCTGAGAACGGCAGGTTCTTTCCGGCAGCGTATGCAAGGAGCCTGTTGATATGCTATGATCCTGAATTTGAATATGAAGAACCCATTGCCCTTCCGGTTATCGAAACATACCGCAAACGCGGGCCTGTTCATTTCTTTCCCGATACAACAGATTGCTCGTTTGCCGTCTATCCCAATCCTGCCCTGGATTATGTAATCCTTGACTACAGGATGCAGCAGGAGGATGTTTCAGCAATCATTCAAATAACCGATAGCAAAGGACGACTGATCAAGCAGATACAATTGGATCAACCCGTTGGTCAACATATTGTGGGATGCAGGGAACTGTCGCCCGGATTGTACCAATTTACCCTGGTCACCAAACGTAAAATCGTTATGAACCGAAAGGTAACCATTGCAAAATAATCATTAACCCTTGCAGGGCAGGAGTGTGACCCCTCTTCTGCCCTGCTTAATATTACTATTATGAAATTTATAAAAAATTCATTTTATCTGATATTCTTCCTTACCTTTCTTCCATTGCTGATTTCCGGTCAATCCAACACGTTTTCAAAAATCTACTGTCCGCAAAGTATTGCAGCACTTGGAAGGCATATTCTTGTAACAGATACAGGATATATTGCGGGCGGGGTTGAAATTGACAGCATAACAGGTATTCAAACACTTGTATTACTGGTAATTGACACCAACGGAAACATGATCAACAAGATACATCCTGTCAGCAATACAGTCAGATATTACCCGGGAGCACCCGGAGCTTTAAGGAAAAATTCAATTCAAGGTTACACATGGGTTGGAGCAGCATATGATTTTACAAAAGTATTCAGTTTTCTTATACAACTGGATGATTCACTAAATGTTTCGACTTTGAATTCTTATTGTGCAAATAATGATTCTCTGTATTCATTTTTAGATATTCTTCATGGAGTTGAAACATTTGATAAAGGACATATTATGGTCGGTGAAATCGAAATTACTCCGTCGACATATGAAATTATTCTATTGAAGGTTGACAGTTTAGGCAACAAAACCTGGCAGAAGACCTATTTTTTCAAAATGGTGAGTCGTGGGTGGAATGTCATCCAAACCCCTGATCACGGTTTTCTGATTGGCGCTGGAGGATATGCTCCAACCCTACCCCAGAGCTATACCGGGCTGATCATCAAAACCGACAGCCTTGGCAATGAACAGTGGCGATTACCAATCGGAAGCCAGTATAATGACTGGTATTGTGTGGTGGCCAATGCGCCGGATGGGAATTTCATCGTGGGCACCATGACAGGCGTAGGATTAGCCTCGCCTGATTTTTCATTCAGAAAAGCAAGGTTGTTGAAAATTAATAATGCCGGGTCTACCTTGTGGGACAAGAGCTATGGTAAATCAGCCACATTAAGTGGATTAGGACAAGTATTCGTGTTGCCAGGTGGTGACATAATATCGAATGGTTTTTATAATCCAGGTATTAGCGAAGGTCCTTTTTCATGGAGTTGGATCCTTAAGACAAACAGTGACGGTGACAGTATCTGGATGAGATGGCATTATCTTTTCAGCAGTGATGGCGCCGATAATGAGCTTAATGACATTAAACCCACACCTGATGGGGGCTTTATTCTTTGCGGCGAGGCGGATTCAAATCCGGTCATTCCCCAAAGCATCTGGGTGCTGAAGGTGGACAGCCTGGGATGCCTGGTGCCCGGTTGCCAGAATGTCGGCATGAAGGAATTAGTAATGAAGAATGAGGAATTAGGAATGTATCCGAATCCGGCGTCGGATGTGGTTACTTTGAAACTGCCCGGTTTTGTTTCGCAGGATGCACAGGAGGTGCGCCTGTTTAGCAGCACCGGACAGGAAGTGCTCCGAGAGATGTTAACCCCAGGGAATGATACACCCACCATCAGCATCAGGCATCTGGCACCGGGGGCTTACTTTGTGCGGGTGATCACAGCGGAAATGTCTGTTGTGAGTTCTAAAGTATTGATAATTAGGAATTAGGAACTATTTATTTATTCGTCTGTGGCGAATTAGTCTGCAAAAGGAAGAACAGTGTAAACAATCATTTAAAACATTACCGATGAAAAAGATTCAAACTCTCATTCAATTGGCAGCCATGCTGATATGGCTTCTGCTGTTGACCGGTACAACTGCCGGGGCACAGACCATTCCGAAAGAAACCGGCAGGATGGATTTCTCTGCCGATAAAAACATTGCCTGGTGCCAACCGGGCACACCCGATATAAGCCTGGCGGCAGACTCAAATGATGTAAGTATCAGCCGGGTGGATGATCCTGTGGGTACTTTCTATCCTACATACCCAGGGTATTATTCTATCTGTCTTTACCATCCATTTTATTCCCCATTTTGTTCATTCATTTACACAGTGGTGATAAAAAACCATGGTCTTAATCCACAGACCTCTATTCCGGTTACATATTCATACGAGGTGGGTGGCACTGTTTACACCGACATCTGGACCGGAAACCTCCAGGCAGGGGATTCTGTAAACTTCAGTCTGTCCATCCCATTTCAACCTATCTTTGGACCACAGGAGGTATTCGTTTGCACGAGTCTGCCGGGTGATCCGGTGCCGGATAATGATACATGCTGGAAGAATTGGTTTGGCACTTTATTAATCAAGTCGGATGAGGGTTTTCCGGCAGAAGGTACCACTTTAACCCAGAACTCCCCCAATCCTGCCACCGGCCTGACAACCCTGCAAGCAACCTTCATTTCCCCATGCAAGGTACATTTTGGTTTGTCAGACTGCTTTGGGAGGTTAATGATTTCCGAAGTAAAGGAGGTGCTTCCGGGCAGCATGGAATACACTTATGATGTCTCGCATCTGCCATCGGGTGTCTATTTCTATTTTGTTGAGGACATGAACCCGGGAGGCAACAGAGTCACAAGAAAAATGCTGGTTCAATGATGAGAGCGTAGAAAGAAACGGGTCACAACATTCACTTCTCTCACTCTCACTTTCACTCTCACTCCCACTCTCACTCTCACTTCACTGCGTAGCATTGTGAATCAACCCCGAAGGAATGCCATGATTGCAGTGTCGGCGGGTATCATGTAATTTGGTACTTTTGTACTCCGTTAATAACTGCAATATCTATGAGAAAAATCGCATGGTTTTGTCTGATCTTCATCGCCTGGCAGGCACAACCTGTTCAGGCACAGAATCCCTGGATCCAGCCCATCGTTCAGTCGGTTTCGGGTGACTCTATCTTTGCCACCATAGCCGAACTGCAGACCATGGACCGGGTAAGCAGCAACAACTGCATGGTGGCCTCCTATTACCTGCAGCAGCGCCTCTGGGATTGCAAGCCCGATACAGTGTTCTTCCAGTATTTCAAACCCGGCACTCCACCCAATGTGATAGGAATATGGTACGGTACCCTACTCCCCAACGAATACTGGGTAATGGGGGCCCATTACGATGCTGTGCTGCCTTATGCCGGCGCTGACGACAATGGATCTGGCACGGCCGCCGTACTTGAAATGGCAAGGGTGATCGCTGAATATGAACTGGAAAAATCCCTTATGTTGGTCCTTTTCTCCGCCGAGGAGGTGGGCCTCTGGGGTAGCAATGCCTTTGTTGACAGTGCCATCAACTATTTCAACATCCAGGGGATGATCAATCTTGATATGATCGCCTATAGCCACAATCTTATGGATTCATCCGTAAGCGTATGCTGGAAGCACTTCTGTTCAGGGCTCATGCAGGATTACCAGACCGCCTGTTCGCTGTATGTGCCGGAACTCATTATCGAAACAGACTCTACCTCCGGTTTGATCTATGCCAGCGACCATGCACCTTTCTGGTCGAAAATGATCCCTGCCCTTTTCCTGATCGAAAACTCCGACCGCTGGGGCGGTGCTTTCAATCCCTATTACCACCAGCTTTCCGACACCATCGGAATGGGCGCTAACAGCAACTGGCTCGCAGAAAAGATCAGCCGCTCTGCCATCGCTACACTGCTGCTCATCACCTCACCCTACTCGACGATAAACACGAATGATCCGATAGCAGACCCTTCTCCCCTGTATTTCTGCCCGAATCCGGCAAAAACAATCATCACCCTACACGGAGAGGGTAACCTGACCCATGGAATCAACATCCGGCTTTTCGACCAGGCCGGAAGACTCATCCTGGCAGGAAATGGGCTGCCCTCCGGATTCGACCTTGACATCTCCTGGCTATCCATAGGGATCTATACGGTCAGAATGGAAGATGGCAAAAACATAAAGACACTGAAGCTGGTCAGGAGTAGAGAGTAGGGAGGCAAGAGGCAAGAGGCAAGAGGCGAGAGGCAAGAGGCGGAGAATCCAACATCCAACAAGTAACATGTAACCTGCAACCAGCAATAAACCTAACTCCCGGCCCCCTCTCCTGAAATGAAAAGGGGAACCAGCAACAAGCAACCAGTAACAAGCAACAAATAACCCCCACCCGCCATGCCAGTGATACTCGTAATCGATGATGAAGCCGCCATCCGGAATGCTTTAAGGGATATTCTGGAGTATGAGAAATATGTGGTAGATGAAGCTGAGAACGGTGCCAAAGCCATTGAACTCGTTCAGAACAATGCATACGATGCGGTATTATGCGACATCAAGATGCCGGGTATGGACGGCATCGAGGTGCTTGAGAAAATTCTTGAGATCACCGACACGCCGGTCGTGATGATCTCGGGTCACGGGACCATTGATACGGCTGTAGAGGCCATCAAGAAAGGGGCATTCGATTACATTGCCAAGCCACTGGACCTGAACCGGTTGTTGGTAACCTTGCGTAATGCCCTTGACAAGGGTAACCTTGTGCAGGAGACTAAAAAACTGAAGAAGAAGATCATTGGTGCCTATGAGATGGTAGGGGAGTCGGCTGCCATAAAGGCCATGAAGGAGATGATCGACCGGGTAGCGCATACCGATGCACGTGTGCTGATCACCGGCCCCAACGGCACCGGCAAGGAACTGGTGGCCAGAAATCTTCATGAGCAAAGTTTGCGGGCAAAATCACCGTTTATCGAAGTGAACTGTGCGGCCATTCCGTCGGAGCTGATAGAAAGCCAGCTTTTCGGGCATGAGAAAGGCTCTTTTACCTCTGCCATCAAGCAGCGGAAAGGTGATTTCGAACAGGCACACGGGGGCACCCTCTTCCTGGATGAGGTGGGTGACATGAGTTTGTCGGCTCAGGCTAAAGTACTCAGGGCTTTGCAGGAGAACAGGATTACCCGGGTTGGTGGTGAGAAAGACATCATGGTGGATGTGCGGGTAATCGCTGCCACCAACAAGAACCTTCGGGAAGAAATCACCAGAGGCAACTTCAGGGAGGACCTGTACCACAGGCTGAGTGTGATCCTGATCCAGGTTCCGCCGCTAAAGGAGCGCATCGAAGACATCCCTCTGCTGGCAAACCATTTCATGGCCGAAGCATCCGGGAGCATGGGCAAGCCCCCCCTTCCCTTCTCCGATGAAGCGATCAAAGCCATGCAACAGCTTGAATGGACCGGCAACATCAGGGAGCTTCGAAATGTGGTGGAACGGCTGGCCATCCTGTGCGACAAGGCCATCACGGCCCAGGACATTGCCAGGTACGCGATGCCGATTCTTTAGGCGTGAGGCGAGAGGCGTGAGGCGAGAGGCGTGAGGCGAGAGTGGCAGGCGACATGATTTGGCGAGCTTGCAAAGCCAAATCATTGTCGATCGCCATCCCGCTGAGCGAAGTGAAGCGGGAGCAAGAGGCGAGAGTGCATTTCCGTAATCTGAACAATATTAACCAATTATCAAAATCCCCCTACACTATTATACTCTTATACCTTTTCCCCCTATACCTTTTTACCCCTATACCCTGGTTTCCTAACCTTTCTAATCACCTAATCTCCCAAAAATATTCGTATCTTTGCCCTGCATTTCCGGGGCTGACTGGTTTTGACAGCATGTAAGCGGGGATGTAAGCATGCCGGGCGTTGATGGTGAGGCCCGTTAAAAACCGCTATCAAACACATAAACGGCGAATACAATTACGCTCTTGCTGCTTAATCGAATCAAGTAGATGAAGCTTAATCCCGGCCCGGGTGGTCGGGACGAGACACTCCGCGGACGGTTTCCGCCCGGTTCCAATCCGGTCACGGGGTGCGCGCAATTCCGGGCAATCTGTCTTCCTGGTTCCGAGGAGGCAGATCATCAGGGACTAAGGTGTTGAGAGGGTGCCTCTTCCCATTCATCACCCTACAAACAATAAGAGGATAAGCATGTAGAAAGCTTCTCAGCTGCCTGTTTGGACCCGGGTTCGACTCCCGGCAGCTCCACAATGAAATAAACATCTCCTGTTTTCCGGTTTGGACACCTATTTTCAGAAACAGCCATCAATGATTTACATCATCTGTTTCTGGTCTGGATTATTCTTGAAGTATAACCTTTGGATTGTTGCCGTTTGCGTAAGTTGTTTTCACAACCCTTCATAATACATTGATAATTTAAACTATATAGCCGCCCGAAACCTGGCTGCACAAAACCTCATCGAAAAGTTAACCTCAGTAGCCCGGTGGTGGCATGAGGTTTTATTTTTTAAGATATCACGGGATACCCATTTTTGAAGAAGAAATTATATCCATTTGGATAATAGATAGATGTGTGTTTTGCTGAAAAACCAATCCGGAGAACAAAAAAAGGATTCGCTTTTGAGACACTCCTTTTTATTAAAGGTCATCTACGGAAAAAAGTTCTCGTGAATGGCCGTCTTTTTATGGATTCTGTTGGGATTACTCTTTAAAGAGTGAGGGTGAGAGTGCATTTCATGTTTTCTTTCTACGGAAGATATATAATGCGGTTAATGCTCCAAGGTACGATACCGCAGCCAGCATCAACACAGACCGGGAGCCGGTTTCCACGGCAACGATGAGAGCCAGGGGTGCTGCCAGCACCGAAAAGAAACCATTGATCCCCCAAGCCCAGGCCGCTTTGTCGCTGTATTTCCGGTTAACCTCCCGGAGGCCGAGCGGAAAAGGCATGCCCATAAAAAAAGCCGGCACACTAACAACCAGGAAGGTTATCATGATCTTCAGCAGGATGGGGACGCCGGCGGTGTGACCCAGTAAAGGTGTAAGCAATAAAGCATACAGGAGTAAGGTGACGAAAATGACCACGAAGGTCAGCCGATGCTTTGTAGTACCGGGAGACAGCCGGGACGACAGGAAACTTCCGGCGCCTGAAGCTATGAGCATGATGCCCAGCACAGCGCTGACCGCATACACAGGTTGGCCGAGATATAACGCAAAACGCTGAATCAGAATGATCTCAGTGAACATGAATCCCAGTCCTATGCTACCGAAATAGAGCAGAACCGGCATTTTGCCCCCCCTACTCCCCGACCTGATGACGGGCAACAGAATGAACAGCGCTGAAAGCAGGAGCGCAAGGATAAAAGTAAGCCAGACGATGATATAGCCAAGTTCCACAAATGGAAGCTCACGCCATCTATACACATCCAATAGCATCCGGATTTTACCCATACGTATAAAGCGTAAGAAATAGGGTTTATCATCGGTTGGTGGGTCGATACAAAACAGATAGTCATTTACGAGGTGCTGATCAGCATTTTGCAGGATAGCATCAGTAATGGTAAACAGTTCCTCTTCATCAATTTGATTAAAATTACATCGTTCATTCATTTCAATATCCGGCAAAATAAACGGGTCAAAACCCATCTCTTCGCAGAAATCTCTCACAGCTGCCGATACTCCATAGGAAACCGGCTTTTTAAGGACCACCAAGGTGATGGAGGTCCAGCTCCTGACCGCCACCACATGGTTTTGCGGGTTTGCAATACCATTGTTTTTCAACAAATTAACAAATGACCCGATCAGTTTCAATGGTCCCCGCGGGGGATAATCGGTATAAACCGTTATAGCGAGCGATCCCCCGGGTTTGAGTTTGTCCCAATAGATTTGCAGCGCTTCAACCGTAAGGGTGAAGTCCTCTTTAATGGCCGTAAGACCGGAAGATCCCCCGAAAGTGCCTGAGGTAGGCAGGATCATCAGGTCGTACCTCTGATCATCGGTATGAAAGAAGGCCCGGGCTTCCATCCGGTGGATCGTTACCCCGGGTGCATTATAGACCGAAGGAAACCTCCCCCGGTGCCATTCTTCAAGGGTTTTTATCAATGTGATATCGGATTCAAAGGCATGCACCTCCTGTGCACCGTTGCGCAGAGCCTGTGCCACCAGGGTGCCGGTCCCGGAAGAGATCACAGCGGTCCGCCTGCATCCTGACACCAGGTATGGCAGTCTGAAAGTCGAGAAATCCAGCATATCCTCCTTTTCGTCCCAGGGGGGTGAAGGAATGAAGCCGGCGGCGTTGCCGTTGACAAAAACCAGCGGCTTTACCGGAATGCTTCCTGTAAAATGAAGGCTCAGTCCGGGCGCATAGCGGAGGTAATCCGATTCGACAACATGCACAAGGGATGAGGCACCGGTTTTCATTCCCGTAATCGTTGCATCAGGAAGCAGGAGTGTCCGCGAAAGGGCTTTATACTGCGATAAAGACAACGGCAATGGCTTGAGAAAATTGAAGCCAAGGCCTGCCATCAGCAGTGCTATGGATACAACCACCAGGAACTTTCGTTCACCTGTGCCGAGCAGCAATGCAGCCAATGCCGGAAAGAGCATACAGACAACCAGGGCATCCTGCGGAAGCATAACGGACAATAGCAGTAAGGCAACAATACCACCTGCGCCAGAACCCAGCAGGTTTAAGAAATAAAGCCTGCCGATTCCCGAGACATGGCTGATGTAGATCATACCAATGGCCAGTGAACCGGCAAAGAAGGGAAGAAAAAAGAGGAAGGCAAAGACCACCAGGCGCATTAGCTGGTCACCCGAACTAAAAACCAGGAAGGTGTCAAACTGCAGGTAAGGCTGCTGTGAAAATCTGAAGGCCACAAGCATAAAGACTGAACACATCACCATGAGCAGGGGAACCAGCCATGCAGAAGACCTCAGGAGACGGTGTTTTGTGATGGCCAGGAGTGTTCCGCTGACCCCGAATCCCAGCATGGCGATGCTAATGATCATACTGGCAAAATGATCCCATTGATTTACAGACAGGATCCTCATAAGCACCACCTGAAATCCTATGATGGAGATAGAATGCAGAAAGATAGCTGAGGTCATTTTTCTGCTGGGTACTGATCTGGAGGATCCGGAAAATGATGTAATGGCAGCGGAATTCATTTCGACCTTGTAAGAGGTACAAACCTCACGGGCATTACATTCCGGCTTTTAATCTTCCCTTTTCTCTTTTCCACCAGTACCAATTGCTGTGTCAAAAAAGGTGATCCAACGGGAATGATCATGGTGCCGCCATCCTTGAGCTGTTTGAGCAAAGGGGGAGGTATATATTCGGCTGCGGCCGTGACGACGATGGCATCGTAGGGTGCATGTTTTTCCCATCCATGGTACCCGTCGGAGATCAGTGACCTGATATTTTTATATTTTAGGCTTTTCAGATCTTTCTGTGCCCGTAAACCAAGTTCTTTAATAATCTCAACAGTATAGACAGTATCCACGATCTCTGCCAGGACAGCGGCCTGGTACCCTGATCCGGTGCCGATTTCAAGAACCTTATGCCCTTTGGCGGGTCTGACCGATTCGGTCATAAAGGCTACAATATAGGGTTGTGAAATGGTTTGGCCGTATCCGATGGGAAGGGGACCGTCAGAATAGGCATTGGGTTTCTGGGCTTCTGGTACCAGTTTGTGTCGTTCAACACTCCGCATGGCACGCAGGGTGGCTACATGGGTGATCCCCCTCGCTTGTATCTGCGTACGCACCATCTGGTCTCTTTCTGCCTGGCGCTCCTTCCCGCCGGTCATCGCAAGCAACGGAATAAACATCAGCAGGATGAGTAACCTGGTCATGATATTACAGTAAAAGTTCACCGATAAAGATACGAAAAAGCCCGCACATTCCCAGGCGGATCTGGTGACAATCTGCACCACGCTGAGGCCACTGGCTGTTATCAAAGGGTAATCATCACAACTTCTCCAGTCTGATCCTGGCATCCACAGCTTTGACAAAGCTTCGGGTTCCCAGCAGGGGATTCAGGTCCATTTCGGCGATCTCGGGTGCATGATACAGTAAAGTTGAAAGCCTGTAAATCGTATCAATGAAAGCTGCTTCGTCAACCCCTTCCTGGCCCCTCACCCCTTCAAGCATTGGGTAGCTTTTCAGGTTCCGGAGCATTTGCCGGATCTCGTTTTTGTCAAGAGGTATGAGTGCTGCCTGGACATCCCTCAGTATTTCGATAAAAATGCCTCCCATTCCGCACATCAGCAGGTGCCCGAACTCCCCTTCCCGGGTTGCACCAGCGAAAAGCTCTGTTCCGCTAAGCATGGGTTGGATCAGGATGGCCGTCGTATCGGGGATCTGCATCATCCGGTTAAATTCATCCACGACGGTCTGTTCGTCCATTACATTGAGCACCACACCCCCTACGTCGGACTTATGCACCGGGCCAACCACTTTCATCACCACCGGGAAACCCAGTTTGTTTGCCTGTGTCACTGCCTCTTCAGGATCGGTCACAACTGCTTCTCCTGCCCTGTCGATCCCTACGGCATCCAGCAATGCCTGTACCTCATTGGGATTCAAATAACCGCTGCCGGCAAAGTCGATGATCCCCCGGATACGACCTACATCCACATCGGCAAGGCAGGATTGCGCAGAGGCAGGTTTCGGTGTGTTGGCCACACGGCAGATTGCACTCCCAAGCAAAACCTCGTCAGGGAAGTTGATGCCTCCTTTGGCAAGGAAGGACATTACTTCATCACCGGCTACCAGGGTCGAAGGCAGCACCGGAAAGATGGGCTTATTGGCTACCTGCATCTTCTCCCACAGCACCTCATAAGCCTCATAAACAGGGACCAGCCCTGGTGTACCGAAGATCACCACCATTGCATCAATGTTGTCAAAACGCTGATCTACATAATCGATAATGGTTCCCAGTTGCTGAGCATTTCCGGTAGCCAGGAAATCGATCGGGTTGGCGACGGATGATCCGGGAAAAAGATGGGTCAGCAGTTCATCGGCGGCAGGCCCCTGGATGTGGGGTATCTCCATCCCATGGTGAGCAAGCGTATCGGTAAGCATCACGGCCGGCCCTCCTGCATGGGTTATGATGGCAACACGTTTTCCGTTGAGTTCCGGATGCATGAAGATGGATGCAACGGTAGTGAGTTCATCTCTGCCATAGCATCTGACTATGCCCGCTTTCCTGAACAAGGCATCCACCGGCACATCGGGGTTGGCCAGGGCACCGGTGTGCGAAGAGGCAGCACGCTGGCCGGCATCGGAGGTGCCTGCCTTAATGGCTGCAATCCGGCAACCTTTCCGGATCAGCGACGAAGCATGCTTCAGCAGCATCTGAGGCTTCCGTATGTTTTCAAGATACAGGATCTTAACCTTGGAACTGACACCCTGCGTATACGATTCATCCAGGTACTGTAAGATATCCTCAACCCCCATCTGGGCAGAATTCCCAACGGAAAACACATGGGCAAAAGAAAGTCCCTTCTGTAAGCCCGACTCCATGATGAAGACCGCTGTCGCCCCGGAACTGGAAATGAAATCACAACCCCTGGGATCAAACGAAGGTAATGGCATTGCAAAAATCGACTTATGGAAAGGGGTTATAATTCCAGTGCAGTTAGGACCGATCAATGAACCGTTGACCTTATTGATCATCGTTACAATCTGCTTTTCAATAGCTTTCCCCTCATCACTCTCCTCTCCGAATCCGGCTGAAATGATGATAAAAGCACGTGTCCCTCTTTCGCTGGTAAGATATTCAACGACCGGAACGGCATGCTTCGCAGCAATGGCAATCACGGCAAGATCAGCCTCGGGAACCATGGATATTTCCCGATAACTTTGGATCCCCTGTACCATATCCTCTTTCGGGTTATTCACATATAAGTTCCCCCCGTAACCTCCGTCGAGAATGTTCTTAAGGATTTTTCCACCGGGTTTGGTTGTGTCATTGGATGCACCTACCACAATGATACTTCTTGGATTGATCAGTTGTTCAATGACCATTGGCTGCACTTTAGAGATTTGACGGCTAAAATAGAAAAAAATAAGGCATGCCACTTTATGCTTATTTTCAGCTTATAATATCCACAATGTTCAATATCATAAATAAAACTTTATCTTTATCGCTCATTAACAATGATGCAACTTTTTATACAGGTGACCGTATAATCACCATCGCAGAACTGAGAAGACAAACAGAAATACTATTGAACGGTTCTTCTCAAAAAGCAGAACCAAATGATTTGGCTTAGAAGAAATATCATCCGCTTACTGATACCCATCTTGTTACTGGTACCTTTCTCCGTTTATTCCCAGGTAAAGAGATCTACTCATTTTTCTTATGCCAATTCTGCTAATCAGAATGGATTTTTCCTTGGGATCGGTGCAGGTTTCTATGATATGGACGGGGACTATGGCAGTAAACAGATAGACGTGATCAAGACCGGATACAGCCTGGCTGCTGAAAACAAGTTCAACCGTTATCTGGTTATAAGAGCTACCGTTACCAAAGCAACCCTCAGTCAAAGATTTATCGGAAGGTTCGCCTATTTCGATCATCTGACGAAAATGGCAGGTGCAGAGATTACCTGTTTGTATCTTATTGCTCCTATCACAGGATGTTCAAGAAAAATCCAGATAAGGCCATTTATAGGACTTGGGATCGGTTTGATCGGATTTGAAACATTTGCAGATTTGTTTGATGATACCGGGAACCGTTACTTTTTCTGGAATGATGGTTCTGTAAGGTTATATCCTGAAAAAGCTACACACATCCATGAAGCACAATCAGTCAAACGTGATGGTATATTTGAAACCAGGATTGATACACTTCATTTATATCAAAAAGTTACAGCCGTATTTCCGGGAGAGGTTGGAGTCCGTTTAATGATTAATAACCTGACAAGTATTTATTTTTCGGCACGTTATACCCTTTCAGCATCCGACTATATTGATCACGGTGTGGCTTACGGAGATGATTATCTGACGATAAGGGCGAGACAGAATAACTTCCCTGACGGATATTTTTCTTATTCAACCACCGTCTTATTCAAGATTCAGGCTAACACAAGAAAACACCATTACACAAAGAAACAGCGCAGGCCCAAGTTATGCCGTGGATTCTAAACCTTTCTCTGAGACCCGGTTATCCTTTTTAGCTGTAAATTAACACCATCCATTTATTCATTTTGAGGTTCGGTGACAACACTTTAGTGGACTTGATCGCTATACTGCCTGTATTTTTTCGCAAACTGCTTTGCCTGAAACATAAAGGCCTGCAACCGTGATTCAAGGGCTGTATCCTCCTGGCCATCATAGGCAATATTCAGCCAGGGTATGTGGTCATGATCTTTTCTGAAGATTTCGGAGACCGAGGAGATGACGGTACCCGGCATGCAGGTGAATGGAAGGATGTTGGCCACTCCTGAGATGTGTGATTGGGCGAGCAGGGCGGTATTCCCCAGTGAGAGGGCCGGATCACCGTCATAATCCCTGTGGATATAAGGATCACATGCATGCAGGATATCATGCAGATGGGCAATGCCTTTCCTGTCAACACGGTGATGAACCCTGGAGGCAATCCTTTTCTCGAAGTAATGCTGGAATATTTGCTGCAAATGTGCCCTGAACAAACCCTTGATATTTTCTTTCCACCTGCTGTCGCGGATGTAGCGGTAGGTGGAATAGAGGAGCCATTCGGCGGTAGGCATGATGAGGGTTTCAGCGCCCAGTTTCTCGAGTCTTTCAACCAGCCTGCCGCTGCAGTAAGCATTATCGCGCATAAAAATCTCACCTACCACCACAATGACAGGTTTTCTCGGGACATGCACCAGGGTTATTGCATCGAATTCATCGGCTGCTTCTTCCAGCAGCCGGGCAAGTTTTTTTGCCCCCTGTTCAATGTCCCTGGTTAGCAATCCAAGATACTTCGCATACACTATGTTGACCGACCCGGGTTCCGACTCATACGGCCTTTTCTCCTGCAGCATTTTTCTCAGCAGGTCCATGGCAACAAAACACTTCCAGGCCAGGAGCCTGAATTTCAACGGATTTTTAACCGGCATCTCGGAATAACCGTTTTCATTACTGGGGCTAATGATCTGTACATTATCAAACCCGGCCCGCATAAATATCTGTCTTTGCAGGACATTGTATTCTCCGAAACGGCAAGGGCCGTTATGGTCGGGCATGAAAAAACTCACCGTCTCAGGATCAATTCCGGGTTCCATTAGCTTTTTCAGGAAACTTCCGGTGGTACATATCATGGGGAAACATTCTGTCCCTGTCGTGAATTTTCTGGCCAGCTCAATATCTTGGTCCGTCTGCATGGGCAACACTTCACTCCGGATGCCGCATGCCCTGCATGCAGCAGCGACCAGGTGGGCTGCATCATTCATGTATGGAAAATAGAGCGTCCTTGTTTTCGGATTTCCATTGGAGGTGCTGACCGGAAGCGGTCTTTCCTGTTCAAGACGATACTTTGCATACCCTTTCAGGCTGTCGAGGAAAGCTTCGATCCGGGTGATCATCCCTGCATCGGCGCTGTGTTCATCCACCTCAAGGTGGAGATATGGTTTTCCCTGCATCTCCCTATGGACAAAATGCTGGAGGAATGAATCGGGACCGCATCTGAAATTCCCGATATAGACACCATAGAGCCTTTTATCCCGCGCAATAATCCTCGCCCCGGCCAGGATTTTCTGCCCATTGGGCCAGTACATATTTTTATATTCCCCGAAGATGTCCTCATCCCCCAAAGGCAAAAAATCAAGAGGAATGGGAATGGTCTCTTTATGCTTCAGCTTTTTAATAAGATCCAGGTTCAGGGCAGGATCACCTGAATTATAAGGACGACCCATAATAACCAATGCCTGCTCACCCTCCTGAAGCGATTGTAAAATTGTTCTGCCTCTTTCCACTAAAGCCTGCTCAAATCTTTCCTGGGCTTCATAGGCAGACCGCAAAGCATTTTTGCATGCTGATGCTGTAATGCCCAGGAGCTGCCTTGTGAAGCGGATAAGTTCCCTACTGACAACCTTGCTGTACCTGAAATGCAAAACCGGATTAAGAAGCCTGCCCTGCAAGTTTGCATCATCGGGGAAAGCTGCCCTTATCATGAAAGAGTAAGTCTGCACCCATGGGCAATTGTAGCCCGTTGTCGGGTGATCAGCCTTAACCTCTGTATTCACGATAAAAGGGGTAAAAATATAGTCAGCGCCCTTTTCATACAGATCGAGAATATGGCCGTGCATAACCTCTACCGGGTAACAGGTCTCGGCCACCATGCTTTCGAGTGACCTGGTAATAATGGCCTTTGTTGTTTCGGATGACAGCATGACCCTGAATCCAAGCTTTTCGAAAAAGGTTCGCCAGAAAGGGAACTGCTGATAGAAAACCATCAGGCCTCTTGGTATGCCTATCGTAGGTTTACAACTGTTGTTATCAGGATTGTATTCACCCATCAGCATGGCCATTCTTTCTGCAAAAAAATCGGGAATATCCGAACCTCTTCCCTTTTCTTCTTTCGTATCGTACCTGTCGCATCTGTTACCGTAAAAGAGTGGTTTCGTTTCACCTTCGATACATACCCTTCGAATATCACAGTGGTTATTGCATTTTTTACAGATGAAGTGGTCAGTGGAATACTGTCTGTTACGGACGTCGAAACCCTTGAAACGGGTTTTTTGTCCATCCTGCATGGCATCCCTTGCAAGCATGGCAGCGCCGATGGCACCCGTTACATCAAAGTGGGGCGGAAGGATGATCTGTCGGCCCAGTATCTGTTCAAAAGCAGCCACAACCGCCTTGTTGTTGGTAACGCCCCCCTGGAAAAAGATCCTGTCGCCAATATGTTTCTGTCCTACAACACGGTTAAGGTAGTTATGCACAATAGAATAGGCCAGGCCCCCGACCAGGTTCTCCACAGGTTCCCCTTTCTGGGAATGGGAGTTGAGATCCGACTCCATAAAAACTGTACAACGGTCACCCAGTTTTGCCGGTGCCTGTGCCCGAAGCGCCAGGTCACCGAACTCCTGCACAATGTTGATTCCCAGCTTTTCTGCCTGCTCTTCCAGGAAAGACCCGGTGCCTGCCGCACACACTTTATTCATCTCAAAATCAACCACGACTCCGTTCTGTATGGATATATACTTTGAATCCTGCCCTCCTATTTCAAAAATCGTATCCACGGTCGGGTCATACGCAATGGCAGCCTTAGCCTGTGCTGTAATTTCGTTCCGGATGGCATCGGCACCGATGAAATCGCCAGTAAGATACCGGCCCGATCCGGTGGTTCCTGCCCCAATCACTCTGACATGCTCCCCGACCTCATGGTAGATTTCACCGAGACCACGCCTGATGGCTTCCAGGGGCTGACCGGCTGTCGGGAGATAACGGCGTGCCACCACATGATCATCCCTGTCGATCAACACAACATTTGTACTCAGGGAGCCTACATCAACTCCCAGGTAAACATCCTGAACATCTGATCCTGGGGGGATTGGAAATACATCCATATTTAACGGCGCTTTTGCCTCTTTCAGCTTTGCCATGGAGGTTGCCGATCGTTGCGGATTTTCAATATAATCGGACAAGGACCCAATGCCCCTGAAACCGTTGACTGTACCTTCATTGGCAATGGTGTTCAGCACAGCTCCGATGGCACCTAATGAAGCGTGGAATTCCGACACGATAAACTGTTCATCCGACACATTCAGAACCTCCTTAAAAGCCCTTACCATCCCTTTGTTGGCGGCCACCCCACCATTGAACAACACGGGTGGCTCAAGATGTTTGCCCCGCCCCAGTGTGCTCTTCAGGTTCCTGGCCACGGCAAAACACAATCCTGCAACGATGTCATGAACAGGGGTTGCGATCTGCTGCAGATGGATCATGTCGCTTTTAGCAAAAACACTGCAGCGGCCGGCGATACGAGGAGGGTTCTCCGATTTCAGTGCCAACTCACCAAACTCATTTTCAATGGAAATACCCATCCTGCTGGCCTGCTGGTCCAGGAAGGAGCCTGTGCCGGCTGCACAAAGGGCATTCATCGCAAAGTCAGATAAAGAGGTTGCTTCACCTGGCTTGCCATCAGCCATGAAGATCAGTTTGGAGTCCTCCCCGCCCATCTCGATGATGGTCTTCACCTGTGGATACAACATCGAAACTGCAGTTGACTGGGCAATAACCTCATTCACAAAGGTTCCGCCTGTAAGCTCAGATGCAAGTTTCCCCCCTGTCCCGGTATAGGTCAAATATCCCAATGCATCGGCCGGATAAGTATCCAATGTTTTTACCAATGCTTCCCTCAATACAGAAAACGGACGACCATGACAATACAGGTATTCATTTCTCAGGACTTTACCATTCTGATCTGTCACAACAAGGTTCAGTGATACTGAACCAATGTCGATCCCTACATGAAAAGCAACTCCGGATTCCGGTTTTTTTAACATAACTCCCTTTCAGGCAATAAAAAATACCAACCATCAAAAGGATCAGGTACGATCAAAATTAAACATTAAGGCTGATAAAACAACGACAGCAAAGGAATTTTTGTGCTTTATCAATAATTATCAAACCAGTATTCCAGGTTAATCACTCATTTTCAATATAAATGGTTGTATCTTTATCATGAGAATAAATCATGCGTCATGAGAAAGAAATTACTACTTTCAGCCGTGGCACTGTTGTTATACATCGCAAATGCAGGTTCCGCCACCTATTACGTCAACTCCCTGACTGGCAATAATCTTTTCAACGGTTTATATCCTGTCTTTATATCCGGCCTTGATGGACCCAAGAAGACCATCCAGGGTGCCGTGTCGGTTTCAGCCAGTCTTGACACCATCCTGATCGCACCGGGACTTTACACAGAATCGGTCATCATCAATGTACAGCTTGTGATGGCCGGAGCCGGGTCGCAGGATGACACACTGCTTAACACGATCATCCAGGCACCGGCGCCGGGAACGGGGACAGGGATTACCATCGGCACTGGAGGTACATCAACTGCCTCACGGCTTTATCTCGGGCACCTGCAGGTCAGGGGATTCTCCAATGGCATCACCTACACGTCACATACCACGTACGACAACGTTGCCGTTAACAACAACTCCTATGGATTTTACCATGGATCGGGCGCCATCACAGATATTATACAAACTCACTGCACCATGGCTCTCAACACCCAGGCAGGGATTTTTATCGGACATGCTGCCGACGTTGACGGCTGGTTGATTGACAGTTGTCTTTTCGATGAAAACAACTATTCAGGTTTATATGTATTCTGTGACAATCCCAGCACCGCCGACTGCCGTAATGTCATCATCCGGAACTCATTGTTCCGGAAAAACTTTCAGAAGGGGATGTATATTGAGAAATTGCGTGACGCCTTGTTTGAAAACCTGGTATTTGACAGCTGCGGATACAATACCGCCTATAATTTCAACACAGCTGTTGATATTAACCTGAAATTCAACAACTATTCAAATATCACCATCCGTTCCTGTGAATTGCATCATTGCGGGATTGGGGGAACGGATGCTTTTGGATGCGGACTGATCATCAAGGGGAGGGATGACGGGCCAACCTATGGTGCCAATCCTGCTACCCTCGACAGTGTTCGTGTGGAAAACCTGATCGTGACAGGATGCCGGAACGGCATCATCCTAGGTGAGCCGGGTGCTGCCAACCTTACCCCGACGAATGTGCAGGTTGAATTCTGCCATATCTCGGGTAGTCAGCTTTATGGATTTGTAAGCGAGATAAAAAGCGACGCCATGGTTCATAACAACTGGTGGGGAGTTGCTTCCGGGCCCGACACTGCCGATATCAAACTGAAATCAACCGGATCGGCCGATGTCATCACCTGGCTGACTTCGGGGACCGATATCATGCCTGCTACGCCCGGTTTTCAATACCAAGAAACCGCAACTTTCAACCCTTCATTGTCCTCCCTGCAGGATGCCCTGGATGCTGTTCCCGATTCCTTTACGCTGATCGTGAAACCTTCCCACTACCAGGGGCAATCTGCCATTGATAAAACCCTGACCATTCTTCCTTGCCAGAATGTCATCATTGACACCTTGGTCGTTCAATCCCCAGCCAACCTTCTCCTGAAAGATACAGCTTTAACCATCAACCATTTACTAGACCTGAAATCACTGGCATCGGCTGAAACATCAGATCCGGCCATGTTTATTCTGGGCAGCGGTGCCTTGCTGTCTGAAGTTCCGGGAAACCGGATCATCGGAGTGGTCAGGTCAGAACGTAACGTAAATGCTACCGGAGTCCAGTTTGATTTCCAGGGAACCGGTCTCATCATGACCTCCATCTCCTCCTCTTCCCATCCGGGCAATACGGAGGTGATCAGAAGAACTTACCCTGCTGCGCCTCACTTCCCGGGTCAAATACCAAGGGTCTTTGAAATCAATGCACAAAACAACCAAAATCTGAATGTTACCCTTATTTACCGGTACGATCCGGTTGAACTGGCCATGATCACCCATACCGGTCTTCTTTCTTTATTTCATTCTTCCGATAACGGGATTAATTGGCTGAACACCGGGGGGGCACTTGATACGGTAAACAACCGGATCGTCTCTGCGGTAGTTCATTCGGTCAATGGACTATGGACAGGGGCAGATTCCTGGTATTCCACAGAAGAAATTTCAGACAACCGGAACATCCAAATATTCCCCAATCCTGCTGACAAGCAGATCTTTATCGAAATGACCGGCCCGGACAAGTGCCTTATCATGCAATTATATAATACCCGGGGGCAAAGAATCTTTCACCATAAAGCACATCCCAGCCATGTCGGGCAAAATGGTACCATGATCCAATGCCTCAGCCTGACGGATGTACCAGATGGATTGTATATACTGAACATCATGAGCAGTAGCGGGCTCATCACCTCCCGCAAAGTGATGGTCTGCCACCCGTGAGACCATCCCTATTTTAAAACAAACAACCTTATATAACCATTCGATGAGGCATACCTCAGGGTATAATCCTCACGTAGAGCTTCCTTCTCTTGTGGCTCAAGCTTTTCAGCGGACCCAATAATGAAGATATAGTCTGCAGGGACTGTACGGTCAGATTCGACATCATACCAGAGGAAAAAGGGCTCCTGCCGTTTCAGGTTCCCAAAAGTCACAGCTTTTGCTTTGTTTGTATTCCAGACTACCGGGAACCAACCCACATTGGCCTCATAGTTTTCCGTTATGATCACGGAGTTGTCAGCACCAAGATAATTTGAGAAATGGGTATGAAGCCAGTTGTCGGATAAGGTCACCGGTAATACAATACAGTTCGGTTCGATGAATTGGGACACTTTATACATGGCTGTTGCATCCCTGTTGAGATTTCTTATTTCTTTGGTATATCCTGTTAAAAGAATAAAATGTGCCGTCAATATCATGACCCAGGAGACCACGATAGCCCATTGGGGAACATGGTGCAACGCAATCCATGTGATCAGGAAAAAGAAAAAAAGGAGCAGGAACCGGTCCGACATCATTCCTGCATTACTTGCATTGGGGATGAACAGAAAAAGCACCAGAGCCACCAGGGTCATCAGCAAAAAAGCATTTCCCGGCATCAGCAGGAAATCAGCCACTATCCTTGTTGCTGAACGGGGAGACAAAGCTGCAGTCCTTTTCCGGGGCCATACAATAACAGCGATCAGAAAAAGGCAGGCCACGGAAAAAAGGGTTGTAAAAGGAATTTCCCGTTCTCCATACACGATCAGTGGTTTGGATATGGCAATCCAGCGCATCAGGGTTGAAAAGGGCAGGTGTGTTGCAGATCCTTCCATACTGACATGGCTGATAAAAATGTAAACCATCACCAGCGAAGGGAGGGTAATCAAGAGCAATACACAAGATTTGCGAACGGTAGCAAGCCAAAAAGGTTTTGCCGGAGGGTTATGTAAAAGGTTTTGCATCAGTTCCCGGATGATCATCCATCCGAGTGCAAGCAGTAAAAAAGCATAGATGAGGATATGGGTGAACCAGGCACAGGTAATCAGGAAAAACATCAGCAGCGTTGCTCTGAGGGTTAATTTTCCTTCGTATCTCTTCCAGACTGCCAGGGAGATAAAAACCAGGATCATTCCAATGCTGTAGTTGTAAAAGCCTGAACAGAAAAGGAATGAATAACAAAAAGGGAAGATCAGGAGGCTAAGCCAAGGGTATTGGTATTGCCTGACCAGGTATCTGAATGACAAGGGTAAAAAGGTCATAAAAGCCACAATGAATATTTTCTCTGCCATAAAAGCGGGCAGGAAAGCATTCAGAAGAGCCAGTATAAAATGGCTCAGCCAGTTTGGCACCGGTACAGGATTTATCATAAAGAAATCTGAAACGGGTGAACCATGATTAAACAGCAGGTGAACAATCAGGTTGGAATTATAAAGATGGGCAGGTCCGTCCATGGTGGGGAAAAAGCGGTACAGCAACGCCGGAACCATCGTCACTATCAGCATTGCATAAAAAAGAACCGGTTCGACTTTCTGTAATTTCATGCTATCCATTTTTCGGTAGATGATCTATACAAGCAAAAATACAGATTATTGGGGCATGTTGGTATTCTCTATCTTTGTGCAGAATCACGTTCCCGGGCTATTCAGGCGAAGGGATTAAAACCGATTATCATACCTTATTAACATCAGCCAAACGAAAGAAACATGCAGGCACGTCCGGCATTCCAGGTACTATTCCCAGCTATTGAAGCTGCGTTTGCAGCGGGTAGTGTGATTATGGAGGTATACCGGCAAAAGAGTTTCAGGATTACACTGAAGAGGGATCTTTCCCCTGTAACCATAGCTGACAAGCAGGCTCATTCTATTATTACAGACATTTTAGAACCGACAGGCATCCCTGTCCTGAGTGAAGAAGGGCGTAATATCCCTTATGGTGAAAGAAAAAACTGGGAACAGTTCTGGTTGGTAGATCCGCTGGATGGCACAAAGGAATTCATCCAGCGCAATGATGAATTCACCGTGAACATAGCACTGATCCAGGGGACAGAGCCGGTGGCCGGGGTTATATTTGCTCCGGTAACAGCTACCCTGTATTTCGGTATGGTACCGCACGGAGCTGGTATCCGGAAAGGTTCCGTACCGGCATCCATGGAGGAGGTTATCAAACAGGCACAACCTCTTCCCTGTCCAGTGGAGGAGCGCCCTTATAGACTGATCGCAAGTCGAAGCCATCTGAACAGAGCCACACGTGCTTTTATCTCTGATCACCTTGCCAACTACCCTCAGCATCAGATCGTCAATCGTGGCAGCAGTCTGAAGCTATGCATGATCGCAGAAGGAAGTGCTGACACTTATCCCAGGTTCGGTCCCACTATGGAATGGGACACCGCAGCGGGCGATGCCATCATCCGGGCTGCCGGTGGCAGGATTGTCATTGCTGACACCTTCCTTCCCCTGCAATATAACAAACCCGATCTGCATAATCCCTGGTTTGTGGCTACCAGTTATCAGATGGCGGTCAGGCAAACCGGATGATACGGGCAGATTTCGCACATGGTTGTATCCTCTGTCTGACGGAAAGGGATGTTTCTGTCGAGTAAAATAAAACAGAACTGCTCAAGGGCTGTCTGAAAATCCTTCAGCACAGCTTTTATCTCCTCCTGAGATTTCCCCTGTAGTCCCTGAAGATCCAGATAATAGTCCGTAGGGCTTTTCAGCGCATATATTCCTGCATTGATGTTATAATCGTTTTCCAGTCCGGCATAGATCCAGCAATACAACAGCAGTTGGAGCACCTTGTCGTATTTGGGCAGGGAAAAAATTTCTTCCGGTGCATTCCATGTAAGGGGTACATCCTTCATGCTACCGGTTTTATAATCAGAAATCCTTGTGATGCCGTCATAACGGTCGATCCTGTCAGCAAAACCTATTATCTTCACATCAAGCACACGATCACCGACCGTCATCTTCAAGGCTGTCTTCAGGGAGCGCTCCACATCCAGCATCTCCAGCTGGTGTTCTTTAATATCCTGGCGTTCATTCTCGAGGAATTTCCTGACCATGAACCTGGCCACATCCAGGATGATAAGGTTCTTTCCGGTAATGGGGCCACTGCCACCCAGCATTTCCAGCATATGCCCTTCTACAATTTCGTCGCATTGTTTAAGCGCTCCGGCAAAAAAGGCATCATCAGGCGTAAAGGGTTCCGGCAGGATTTTACCTCCCTTCCGGTCGTAAGTTTTAGCATGTCCGCCGGGAACATAGATCTGCATCAGGGACTCATGTACAAGGTTTCCCAGTTCACGGGCATCCAGCGACTCATCCAGTATTGCCATTTCATCGATACCGGCCACAAAACCGAAGTAAAACATCAGAGGGCATCTTACATAGTTTCGGATCTGGGATGGGGATAAACCCCTGTTTGTAAGCTGCCATATCAGTGCTTCATAAACCAGGTCTGTTTTTTCGATGGAGACCTGCGGTTTGTCCCTTGTTTGCAGAATCTTATCTAAAACAACATGATGGGCATAAGTAAGGGAGGGATTGGCTGTAACAAGTTCCGATTCAATCTGCCGGATGAAACGACTCATTTCACCCGTGAAATCAGACGCAAGGTCGTTGTTGTAAATAATGTCGATGGTACTGGCTTGTTGCATCAGGTGAAAAAAGTGATAGGCATAGAGTGCATCCTGGTATTGCCAGCCCGGTAATCCGTGATATTTTCTGATATCATTTGGTATCAAAGAATTATGCTTCCGCCCGGCGGGCAAGATCCGTTCATTGACCGACAGGATGATGACATGACGGAAGTCGAGGTTACGTGTTTCAAGCAGTCCCAGGATCTGGATCCCTTCCAGCGGTTCCCCGGTAAAAGGGATGGAGGCGCCGTGTATCAGACGGTTCAGCATAAAATACATCATGGCAAATCCCTCCTCATTGTTTGTCGCATTGAGGATGGTTCCGGTAATGGTTTTAAGGATGCGCAGTATTTCAATCAATGCACCCTGGTAGAAGGAGTAACTGGATACAGCAGGATTTTTCAGCAGGCGGCGTGCCGCCTGATCCATCTTGTCAATGAATTCGACAGGGGATGCTATAGGGCTGAAGAACGCTTCAACATAACCGGCTGCCTTGGGAAAGACATCAGCAAAGTGTCCTGTCACCTCCTCTGTTTGCAGGAATCTTCGTTTCAGGCCGGCCAGCATATCACCTTGTGAGGCTTCCCCTGATGGGTCTTCCATCAGTAACCTGAACCACGGATGAAATACCAGAGACTGAAGATGGATCAGCCTCATCCACGCACCTCTCCCCCCTCCTTTCCTGTGAAAAAGTTGCAGGTTTAGCTGAAGCCACGACAAAGCAGGGGTGTGTCTTAACGAAAGCCCCATGGTAACGTTGAATCCTGTGATATTTCCGGGAATGGCATTGAGCATGGGCAACAACAAGGATTCATCGGATAAAACGACGGCCGTATCAGGGTCACACTTCTCAACCCCGCCAAGTAATTGCCCGGCCATCCTGGCCTGCCCGCGGATGCCATGTACACCATATACCGTTATCTTTTTCACGCCTGAAGCCAGAACATCGGTCTTCCTTCCGAATTCCTTCACAGGATTATCTTTCAGCCACTGACGTATGAAATGACCAGCTTCCTGTTTCTCATCGTCCAAATACCATGTATCGGCATCCCATATCAGTTCAGCCTGACCGGCCCGCAAAAGTGTCTGTACAATCCTCTGCTCTGAAGGGGTGAATGCATTGAAACCGGCAAAAACAACCTTCCGATCCCGGTATGTATCCAGGAGCCGTCCAGGGTTATCGGCAAGCTCGCGGAAGGCAAGTCCTTGCCAGGCATACCCCTGTTTCAGCATGAGCTCCCTGAGCTGGTGATACCAGGGAAGTATCTTACGGTAAAATGCAATGTACTGTTTTTCAAAATCCGATAAAGACTGACTTTTATCCGGCGACCAGAGAGAAAGCTCCCTTGCTTCATACAAGTTGATAAACACCTGCTCCGGGGCAGCCAGGAAAAGGTCCACCTGGTTGAAGTCACGTAGGATGACAGGTGCCCATCCGGTGAACTGCTCAAATGATATTTGAAAATCCGGCGTTTTACCACAAATCTCCCATAATGCCAGTGACAGCATGATTTCATCGGCCTGTTGCAACGAATGGGTTTTAAAAACAAACTCCTCCATCGTTAGTACATCGGGTGCCCACACAGGTGCACCCACCTCTGCCGCCCATGCCCTGTACAGGAACAGCCTTGCCCGCTTACCGGGAAGAATAACCAGAAGCTTCTCAGAGGCTGAACCATACTTCCCGATAAGCTCTGAAGCCAGGTACGAAAGGAATTTCGGTTCGTCGCCGTTTAAATGCCGTGAAACCATGTTTATTTGAATGGAGATTGTTGGAATTTCAACATCTCAGTAAAAATAAATAATTTATGATTATCCCTGTATTTCATCTGAAATGAAAAGATTATCAGCATAAATCGACAAAAAAAATCTATAAAAAACAATATTGAAAAAAAATATGAACAAATAAATCTTACTTTTGAAACATAGTTATGATCGTTTCTTGATTACACTTCATAATCTGCTTTAGCCAATCCGAATAGATTTCCTCTGTGGTAGTCATCGGTTCAATGAAGTATGACAATGATGAAAAATGAGATCAGGTTGTTTTGCATACTATTGTGCATTACCGTTTCAAATCAGGTTTTTTCACAGGATGACATTGATAAGTACTTCGATGATGGAGGCAAATCGCTTGCGACCAGGATGATCAAGATCGGATTTGACCCATGGAACGGCGAATTCCCCGTTGCTTTTGAACAGCGTATTGGAAAGTATATGTCAATTGAAGTGGGGGGAGGCCTTGTCTCTCTTAAAATGCAGAACATCCGCTACAGATTGCAGCCTATACCCGATCTGCCTGCATCGGGCCTGGGATATACTGCCTGGATCAACCTCAGATTATACAAAACCGGCCTGTTTGAACGATTTTATGTCGGGCTTCAGCCCAAAATATCCATCATGGATAAGAGGATTTATGGCGATATCGTTTTCTGTAACATGGGATATCAGTTGCCCATTTCCGGGAACATTCACCTTGAATTGCATACCGGATTAGGGGTCAGGATATTCAAATATACCGATTATGCGGGTTCTTTCGTATGGGAAGAAAACGGCTCACGTTTCTATATACCTCTCCTCTTTAAAGTCGGGTATGTTTTTCAATAATCAATATATATATTATATTTAATTAAAAATCAATCTGTCATTTCATGAAAAAGTGCATCCTTTTTTTGTTATCACTGGCAACCTTTGGCGGGGTCATGGCACAGTCGGTCAATTATGATGTAAAAACCACAGAAATCATAACCGAAAAAATCAGGGAACGAACCTACGGCATCCAAAAAATCGGATATGATGGTGAAGATGTCTATTTCCTGCACAAACCCTACAAAGCGGTGTTTGGGGAGGCCTCCCTGGGATCTACAGAGGGCTTCTATATCTCAAAACTCGACAGCGATCTCAGGCTATTGAAAAAATCCATGATTGACCTGAAAGAGGGGAAAAACCAGATGCAATTCGAAGGTGTGCACCTTGTGAACAATAAACTAACCTGCTTTGCCTCTTTCCAGAACGTCAAACAAAAGAAACATTACCTTTTCATCAGAAAACTTGATCATGAGACCCTTCAGCCGGAAGGTGATCTGAAACCGATTGGCGAGCTGGATTATTCAGGGTTCAGCCGTTACAACAACACCATTTTCCAGTATGAAATTTCTGATGATAGTTCGAAGGTGCTGGTGTTTTACACCTTCGTGTCAAGAAAGAATGAGGTGCTCAAGTTTGGCATGTATATATTTGACAATGAATTCAATGAACTATGGAAAAATGAAAATGTTTCTCCGAGGCATGTGGGGGGCGTTTTTTCATACGAGATGTTTAAGATCGACAACCAGGGGAATGTCTATCTTTTGGGAAAGCATTATACAGACAAAGGGAACTACTTTGATGAGGCAAGTTTCAGGAAGCGGGGATTTACCTCTTCAGAAACCTATTTTGCTGACGTACCCAATTACACCTATCAGTTGTATGTTTACATGAACCGCGGGATCGGGGAGGCATACACCGACATCACGCTACCCGGTAAATTCATCCGGAGCCTGAATTTCACACCAGAAAGCCCGGATAAGGTAATCTGTTTTGGGATCTGGTCAGCACCCAGCACCATCAGTGCCAAAGGGGGATTCATGTTCAGTCTCGATGCTGCAAACCGCCAGGCAGGTGATCTATTGGAATTTGAACTTGACGCCACGATGATCGAGCAGGGATTCAGCGAAAAGGAGCTCAATCGATTCAAGCGAAGCATGAAGAACAAAGATGAATGGGATCCGTTCAACTATCTGATCAGTGACCTGAAAACCTTTGAAAACGGCGACAGGTATTTTATTGCCGAGCAGTTTCTGCAGGGGGAGAAAGAGGAATATCAGGGAAAAACAACGGTCATCAAACCGTTATTCATGCACAACGACCTTTATGTATTCAGGATAAAGAGTGACAACACACCGGGACGCATTGACCGGATCAGCAAGAGGCAGTATTTCCTGGTCACTTCCCGGTTCAATTCTTACCATGTCGAGGAAATGGGGGGCAACCTGTTTTTCCTGTTCAATTCGATACCGCGACGCGACAATTATACCCGCCGAGCCATTCTGGGTGAAACATATCTTGTAACCCTCAACCAACAGGGAGCACAGGATAAAGTTGCATTGCAGCGCGGACTGACCCTGAAAGTTCAGGGGATGATGCCGGCAACAGCCATTTCAACCGAACCGGGCAGCATCTTTTACAGCCTGATGTCCTTCCTATACAGGAATCACGCTTTCGGTAAGATCACCCTTCAGTAAGACCAAGCATTTCCGGGGTCCCCAGGTCAATCCATTCATCGGCATCATGGCGGAAGCCTTTGATGATAGTGGCTCTGCCTGCTTCAAGATATAACTCAATGAGGCTGAACCGTTGGACAACGGGGAAGAAACAGAAAATATCGGGATGGATGATCTGAACCCCGCTGAATGCAAGGGATGTAAGCTCTTCCGGAGGATCACGAAGGATGATCCTGTCCCCGGTTGTAAGGTTCTCCCATCCGCAGAGGGTATCGGCCTGATCGAACAGAAGGAACCGCGAGGATTTCCTTTTCCGGACTGCAAGGGTGGCGGAAGCTCCTGATTGAAGGTGGTGATCGAGCATTGCGGTTAGGTCAAGGGAGGTCCACACATCCACATTATGCACCAGGAAAGGTTTTCCGTCGCTGAAAAAACCGGCAGCCCGTTTGAGCGCTCCCCCTGTATCCAGCAGTGCATCCCTTTCATCCGAAAAATGGATGGTGACCCCGGGCAGATCCAGGGTGGTTAAATAATCCTGTAATTTATCAGCATAATGGTGCAGGTTTACGACAAACTCCCTGATACCATACCCTGCAAGCTTCTCCAACAGATGCAGGATCATGGGTTTGCCCGCAACAGGTACCATCGCCTTCGGCAACTTATCGGTGAAAGGTTTCAGACGTGTGCCAAGTCCGGCGGCCAGGATCATAGCTTTCATGTTTTGCAAAATTTAGGTTGGGTGTTTTTACCTGCGAACCTCTTCATCCATATTCTTTCATATAAACCTTTCATTCTTAGGAAAGGGCCTTATGTATAATCTTTATACGAAGCCCGTGATGGGAGCCGATTATCCTTTGCGCAAGTTCTTCCGCACAGTACACTGAGCGGTGCATTCCACCAGTGCATCCGAAATTTACCTGAAGGTTCTGAAATCCACGATCAATATAATTCGTTATCGAAGCTTTGATCAGCGCTTCACAGCGGTCAAGGAAATTTTTGGTTTCCTGTTTTTCGCTCAACCATTCCCGGATAGCCGGATCAAGCCCGGTGAGCGGGCGCAGGCTTTCTTCCCGGTGGGGGTTGGGTAATGCCCTGCAGTCGAATACGAAACCACCGCCGTTTCCGGTATCATCGCCAGGGAGGCCCTGCATGAAGGAGAAACTGTTGATGGTAACGGTTAAACCCTGATGATCATTACTCTTCGTTTCATACTTACGGGCAAGCTCCTCCAGGATGGATTCCACATGGACAGGCCTATCTGGTTCAGGAATTTGACGGATGACCGAAAGGGTATTGGTAAGTGCCTGATGCACGGGGGTAAGGAAGGCAGGCTTACGCTCGAAAATGCCGTGGTAACCATACGCTCCAAGGGTCTGGAGCAACCGTAAAAGGGCAAACCAGGTTATCTGCGAACGGAAACTGTCTTCATCAAACGGTTTATGTTCCTGAAGCCGTGCGCAATAAAAGGCGATCAGACGGCTCCTGACTGTCTCCGGCAGTGCGATCCTTGACTGATACAGAAGTGAAGCCACATCATACGCCAACGGGCCTTTCCTACCCCCCTGGTAATCAATGAACCATAAGTGATCATTCTCAACCATGATGTTTCTCGTCTGAAAATCACGGTACATAAATCCGGTTAACGGCTCCCTGTAAAGTACATCCACAAGATACCCAAACTCCTCTTCAAGTTTAAGTTCATCAAACAAAATCCCGGAAAGTTTGAGAAACATATACTTGAAATAATGCAGATCCCATAATGCAGCCCGTAGATCAAAAGCGGGTTGCGGGTAACAACGGCTGAAATCAAGTCCGTTGGCAGCCGTGACCTGAAAGTGTACAAGGTAATACAGCGCTTTTTGCAGCAGCGCTTCATGATCCGGCTGAAATCCCACGCCCATCAGGCTGAATAACGACACATCACCGAGATCCTGCTGCAGATAACATATTCCTTCCCTGTCTACCATCAGTACGCGGGGAACAGGAAGCTGATGCATTACAAAATGGGATGTCAGGTAGAAAAAGGCATCATTTTCCTTCCGGTTATCATTGACGGTACCTATCAGGCTGATATCACCACTCCGAAGACGGTAATATTTACGGGGAGAACCAGAGCCGGTATAAAGAGGATAACAATGTTCCGGTGACCGGCCTGTATTTTTTTCAAAAAGTCTTTTCAGAATATTCCTGCTTTCTTCAATGGTCATTCGTATTGTTTTAGGTTATCGAAATTAAATAAAAACCCAATTCAAGCGATTGTTGATAAGATAATGAGTGAATGGATAAAAGGAAAACCGAAGCTGCCAGCTACGAAGCTGCAGCCATTGCAGCCGCCATGGATATGAAAAACAAGGCGATCCAGGTTTATTCCGAACATGCTGAAGAGGCGGCCAATCCTATTTAAACCTCCACCAGTTCTTTCTGATCAAGATAAAGAAGATACCCCCTTACACTTTTATACCCCATTGCCAAAAGTATTTGTTTGTAGTTTACCACCTGACGGTGGTGGGAATCATGGGGTTTGCCTGTTTTAAAATCAAGAACAGCCGCATGATCCTGCATTTCGATCACTTTATCAGGGCGGAATATTTTCCCTTCCGGGGTAATCAGGACTGATTCGCTTCTTTTTCTTACAGCCGGATCAAAGAAGGGTTTGACCTCTTCAATGTCCATGACATGGGTTAGCATTTCAAGCAACTCATCTGTTTCCTCTTTCCTGATCAGGCCGGAATCTTCATACTCATCCAATAATCTGTTGAGGTCTTCGGGTGAAGCAGCTTCAGAAAGGATTGCATGTAAAAGAAGGCCACGGGTTACAGCCTGCTGCCTGCTTTCTGCATATCCGGCCAACCGGTTTCCTGCACGTAAACCAATTCTGTCGGTCCAGTCATAGCTTTCCCATCCTGCAAGCCGGAATAATGGATTCTCCCCTGCATCCTTCTGTCTGACACACATAGGCTTGCCAAAGGTAAACACAACCTCATCCTCTGATCTGAACATGTCCGATTCTTTGATAAAAGAGGTCAGCAGATCATACAGATGAAATTCGGATTTCTGTTTGTACCTTCTGGGTGCCGATATGATATACAGTCGCTTTACTGCCCGGGTAAAAGCAACATATACCAGGTTGGCAGCATCCTGGATCTCTGCATTTTTTTCATTCTCCCACAGATCACGGTACATGGTATCGGCAAGGTCCGGTTTGCCCGGGACAAGCATCACGGGTAATCCTTTGAACAGAGGCTGATCCGGATCATCGATCCAGAGCAGTTTAGTGTTTCGGTTCGGTTGCACATCCGATTCATGGGCAAAAGGATAAATGACCACAGGGAATTGCAATCCTTTGGCTTTATGGATGGTAATAATTCTTACAGCATGGGTGGTTTCAGGAAGAGGGACGGAGGTTTTCAATTTATCATCAAGATGCTGAAGGTAAGCGGTGGTATTATTCCCTGATCCCTGTACGAACAAAGCCGTGATATCCAGAAGGTATTGGACAGCTGCAGGGGTTGCATGTGAACCGTAAAAATCACGTATCACCTGTTCACACATCTCATACAGCGGCAAGGGGGCATAGGTACCGATCATCCTTTGTACACCGGTTAATGCGAACAATGCATCGGCCCATGGATGGAGGGATTGCTTCAATTTTACGGCACCTCCAAGTTTAAACAGGACCTGGTGCAACTGTTCCAGTGTAATACGGCCTGCATGATATAGCTGGGTTGCCATGACTGTTGCCTGGATTGCGTCCAGCTTGTTGAAAAGCAAACCTGCCACTGCCCTGAGAAAGACCGGTTCGGGAAAACTGTCAAGCCTGAAAGACTCCGCCGAAACCACGTCGATACCCGCATTGAGCAAGCAGCTGGCCACGATGGCTGCTTCCTTGTGCCGCCTGACCAGAATGCAGATATCGCCCGGCCTGATCCCGGCCTCCTGATCGGCAAGCAATGCCTGTACTTTATCGCGGGTGATTTCGGCATAGAGCCCATCATAATAGGCGACTTTCTCCCCGGTTACTTCAGGTACCAGGTGTATTTCCACCAGTCCATCAGGGGCATCGGTACCCGGCAACTGCTCATGTAACTCGTAGATCTGCTCAAGTGATCCAGGAAAGGTGCCTTTAAGCCATCCAAAAAACCGATTGTTAAAATCTATGATCTGGATTGACGAACGGTAGTTATACTTTAACTGGCGGATACCGGCATATCTCTTCAGCGCCTCCTGACGCTCCCTGAGCAAGGGCTCCCCGTCGGAGCCCCTGATCTCCGGCAGTTTTACAAACTGCCATACATCCCCGTTCCGCCACCGGTAAATGGCCTGCTTGGCATCGCCTACAACCATGCTCATCCCCCCTTGTGCCAGGGCATTGTCAACCAATGGAAGGAGGTTAAACCACTGCATCTCTGAGGTGTCCTGAAATTCATCCACCAGGAAATGATTATATAACTCACTGGTTCTCTCATAGATAAAGGGCACCGGCTGGGTCCTGACAATGTTCCAGATCAACCGGTTGAACTCACTGATGGGGATTATGTTGTCATGTGCCATGACCGAAAGCATGTTCTCACGGATCGCCCGGCCCAGGGAGAGATCATTCAGCTTCTGGTGCACCAGCCTGCGGAGGTTATATTCAGGGTACCGGCGGTCAACCAACCTGGTGAGATCATTCCATATTTTCACAAGATCCGTTGAAAGCGCCGAAAACCTGCGCTGCAGTGAAGCTTCTGTTCTGGCTGACCAGAAATCCTTTCCCTCTTCCATATACTGCAAATAACGGTCGGATTTTTCTGATCGCTTGTATAGTCTGAGATAGTCCTGCTTTTCAATGCACCTCCTGAAAAAGCTATAGATTCCACCCTCTTTGAAACTAAAGGCATCTGCCGGGATACCCGAGTCTTTGATCTTCTGATCGGCCTGCAGGAGCAAAGCGTTCCACTCTTCACGGATGTCTTCCGACGCCCTCCTGTTGGCAGTGATCACCTCACAGATATCAATGGAAGTTGCTTTCATCAACTTTTCAAGGGGTGTTATGCTTCTCTCCTCCGTCAGGAATTTTGTGAAAGATTGTAATGCCTGCTCAATATTCCAACTTTTCTCATCCTCCAGGAGAGATCGGAGAAAAACGACCAGACTCTGTGTAAGCTCTTTATCTTCGCCCGCTTTCTCAAGAAGGTCATCAATCACCGTTTCGACAAATAAATCCATTTCAAGTTCCAGCTCAAATGAGAAAGAGAGATTCAGTTCCAGGGCAAAAGATCTGATGATGCGATGGACGAAGCTGTCGATGGTGCCAATGTTAAAATCGCTGTAATGGTGCAGTATGGCCATATGGGTCCTTTTGGCCTCCATACGGATTTCCTCCTTCGTCCTGCCTGATGTGACAACAATTTCTTCTGATAGTTCCAGCAGGGCTCCCGTCAGTTCCTCTTCGGACCCCAATTGCTGCAGGAGCTTCAACACCCGCTCCTTCATTTCCCAGGCTGCCTTGTTTGTAAAGGTGATGGCCAGCACATGCCTGAAGTCACTTCTTCCCGAAAGGATAAGTTTAAGATATTCCTTTGCAAGGGTCTGGGTCTTGCCCGATCCGGCAGAGGAGCGGTAGATGTTGAATTCTGGATGGAACATGTTCTCTGAATATGGCTTAAAGGTAACATAAAATTCCATCCGGGGAAAATTTGTATTTTCGCCTGGATATGAAAAAACAAGCCTGCAGGTTGTTTCGGTATGGATTGTTGGCTCTGCCTTTAGTACTCGTTGCATTGCTATTGTGGTTCGGGTACATGTACCATGCTGACTTTGAAAACAACCTTACATGCCGCTACAGACAGCAGCTTTCCAACACCTCTGCCACTGCCCGGCTAAGTATATTGAGTTATTTTAAAAAATACGCGGAGAACCTGATCAACCTTTCTCATCATCCTGCAATCATCCGGGCGGCAAAACTGAAACAAGCGCCCGAAAACCGGGACGGCTATTGCCCGCTTGAAAACCTCTTCAACATCCACAAACATGAAATTGATGCGTTGATCCTGATGGACACAACAGCCATGGTGATCAAACGGATTGCCGATGATACCATGAACCTGCATCACATGATGTGCATCGGAAATCCAAAAGCCAATCCGCGCGTTGCAAAGGATTCTGTTTATTTCAGCGATATCTTCGCCAACCATAAGAATCAGAAAGCCATTACCTTATCCTGTCCGGTATATGATCATGATCAAAAGGTTGGGATCCTGCGATGGATGATCACGATAGAATCCATCAACAATCATTTTCTCCATACCATCAACCAGGATCTGCTGATCCACTTCGCCGTCATTGATTACGATGGCTGGTTATTGAGCAACCGGGAGGCATACCAGGACTGGCTTTGCAGGAATCTCTGCAAATGTGGTGATAAAAAGTATCATGGACCCCTGGTTGAACATTACAAGGCGTTACCGGATGACGGAACCGGGAAACTATCACTAAAACCTGATGGTTGTGAGGTTTATGCTGCCTGGAATTCATTTTACGTGGGTCAGAAAAAATGGAAACTGATCGTGATGATGCCTTCGTCGGTGATCGAAAAAGCAATCCGGAACCACGCACTGAGCACCTATTCCATTACAGCACTACTCCTGGCCACCTTTCTTTCCCTGATCATTCTGTTTTACAGGACAAGACTCAAGAAGTCAAAACTGGAAACAGAAACCGTTTACCTGGCAAAACTTGCTGAGACGCAGGCGCAGGTGAATGAAGAACGGCATAAGAGGTTGACAGCCCAGATCATTGGGCAGGATCGTGAACGGCAGCGCATCAGTCGCGAGATCCATGACGGCCTCGGGCAACTGCTGATGGCCATGCGCCTGAAACTGAAACAGGATGAAAACAAAAGTAAGCTCGAAAAGAATGATTCCAAAAAAGACATCTCCATCCTGGTGGATAATGTGATTGATGAGGTTAAAAGGATATCGCACGGGCTGAGCCCAGTGATGTTATCCGACCTCGGGATTGAGAAGTCATTGAATCGCTATTGCCAGGATATGGCGGTGCATTCGGGATTGACGGTCGAGTTTGTCAGTTACGGGATCACCCGGCAACCGGAATATGAGGTTAGTACCCATATCTTCCGTCTGGTGCAGGAGGCACTCACCAACGCCATCCGCCATGCAGATGCAAAAGAGGTCAACATCCAGTTACTCGGAACCAGGGGGCAACTCACCCTGATCATCCAGGATGACGGGAAAGGTTTTGAGCCCGACAGCAACGAAAATATGGCAGGAAACGGCATTGGCAATATGCGAGACAGGGTTTCCATTCTCCGGGGACAGTTTGAAATCGTGACAGGCATCGGGAATGGGACCACCATAACCATTAAAATACCCGTGGGACATGAATGAAAAAATCAGGGTGCTGCTGGTGGATGATCACCGGATTTTCAGGGATGGTGTGGTTTCGATGTTTGAACGATCGGAAGATATCATAGTGGCCGGGCTGGCATCCAACGGGAAGGAAGCTCTTGCAGAAATGGAGGAACTTAAACCCGATGTTGTGGTACTTGATCTATCAATGCAGGAGATGGGCGGGTTGGAATTTCTCCGGATTCTTAAAGCTATCCCGGACAAGCCGGAAATCCTTATACTGTCAATGCATTCTGACCTTGAATTTGTTACTGAAGCATTATCGCTTGGCGCCAGGGGCTATGTATGTAAGGAAGATACTGACATGGCAGAGCTTGAAAAAGCCATCAGGAAAGTGTATCAGAAAAGGGAATATTTCGGAAAAACAATACACAACCTGATGCAGCAACGTTTTCTTTCACACATCAAATCCTCCTCCCCGAATGAACATGAACCGGGCATTGAACTCCTTACAAAACGGGAGCGGGAAATCCTGAAGATGGTGATGGAAGGGATGAGCAACCAGGAAATTGCCGAAAGAACCTTTGTAAGTATCCGGACAGTGGAAACCCATAAGAACAATATCATGACAAAATTAAACCTGAAAAACACGGTTGAACTGGTTAAATATGCCATCAGGAAAAGGTTCTTTGACCTTTAATATTCGGTATTTCCCTTATGATATTTGGGTGTTTCACGTAGGTTTTCCGATTAAACCTCCCGCTATTATTGTTGTCAAAACCCTGAACTCCGAATCACTTAAGTTAAAAATTAACAATCAGATCATGAAAAAGCGACACATTCTATCTCTGATGGCTTTTTTTGCCATTTTTCTGATGATGTTGAACGGCCATCGTGCCATTGCCCAGGAACCCGCCACGATACACGGAAGAATCTTTGACAGCAAGTCGGGAAAACCTTTAACCGGTGCACAGGTGGTTGTCACCCCCATCAACATTTCGGCATCAACCAATGATGAGGGTGCCTTCAGAACAAGCCAGCTGCCCGCCGGTAAATATTTTGTCACCGCAAGCAACTTCAATTATGACATCCGTGAGGTGCCTGTGACCCTTGCTGCCGGTGAAGACAAGCTGATGGAAATATATCTGGATCCTGCACCTAACATGCTCAAACTCATCATTATAAAAGATAAGTTTGTTCGGGATATACCCTATATCCAGCATACCCTTTTAAAGGAGGATATTGAAATGATGGCTGTCAGGGACATTGGTGATCAGCTCAGGATGCTCCCCAATGTGGGAGGGATTAAAAAAGGTGCTGTGAACATTGACCCTGTGGTCAGGGGTTTTAAATACTCTCAGATAATGACCCTGATGGACGGCGCCATCAACATTGAAGGGGGTTGCCCCAACCGGATGGACCCGACCTCTTCCCACATTGCACTGGATGACATGGCCGAGATGCAGGTGCTGAAAGGCCCTTTTGCCCTTCGCTATGGCTCGGTTTTCGGCGGACTGGTGAACCTCGTTCCCGTAAAGCCTATGCCCAATGACATTTTCGATGTGAAAGTCAAAGCCATCAAGGCCTATGAAAGCAACTGGAACGGTAACCGCGAATATATGAATGTTTCAGGTGGAAACCAGAAAGTCTATTTCCTTGTTTCAGGGTATAATCAGAAATATAGCGATTATAAAGATGGCAACGGGATTCTTTATAAGACCAATTACCACAAATTCGGCTACAAAGCAGCTTTAGGGTTCAGGCCTCTCAGGAACCATGAGTTGATGCTTTGTTGGAGCAACAGCATGAGCAAGGGGGTGATGTTCCCTGCCCTGCCTATGGACGACCGTAAGGATGACAGCCGGGTAATCTTCCTGGACTATAAGATCGGCAAGATCAACAAGGTGATCAATTCGGTGGACCTGAAACTATACTCCACGCTGGTGGACCATACCATGGACAATAAACAGAAACCTTCATCCGATTCTACTTTAGCTACCGCGCATATTATTGCCAATGTCACCGGCGGAAGGTTAGAGACCGGCCTGAAACTTCTGGGAGGGCACCTGTATGCCGGGGTTGATCAGAAAACCATCCAAAAGGATGGAGACCGTGTAAAAATTATGATCTCCCAACCTCCCATGATGGGTGGTGTTGTGGGTGTGAAAACCGAACAGTTGTGGAATGATGCTGAGATCATGAACCTGGGTTTCTTTGCAGAATTCAAGAGAAAATTCAACCGCATTGACCTGATTGCCGCAGCCAGGTACGACCTGAACCAGGCCACCTCCGATACGATCATTCTGTATGGCGGAACATTAATGGCCCCCACCGTACTCATCAGCAATGCCGATACTGACAGCAAACTCAGCGGGCTCAGCGTCAGTGCCGGTACCACTTATAACATCAGTGACAAACTATCCGTCAGCCTGGCCCTGGGCAGGGGAACCCGATTCCCTGATATGTTGGAACGTTTTATCGTTGCCCTACCTGTTGGCTATGACAATTTTGAGTATATGGGCAATCCCAAACTCAAACCGGAGATCAATAACGAAGCAGATCTCAATGTCAAGTACATCCACCCCTTTATCGGAGGTGTTGATTTCACCCTTTTCTATTCTTTCGTGCAGGATTATATCATGGGTGAACGCCTGTCGCCTTCTGAGCAAAAACCCCTTACGAAGGATGTGTATGGTGTAAAACGCTTTAAGAATTACGAGTCGGCCATTTTCACCGGTTTTGAACTGGCTGTGAAAACACCTGAGAAGCATGCATTCGGGGCTACCGTAGCTGCTTCTTATACCCATGGCATCATCCACAATACAGTTAAACCCATCCTTGACCCTACACAGCCACCTTTGCAATCAGTTATCGGGGAAGAGGTGCTTCCCTCAGATCCTGCCCCGGAAATTCCCCCATTCGAACTATATCTTGGCCTGCGATATAAAATGCTTAATAATACCCTTATTCCCTCCGTTTCCTGGCGATATGTTGCTGCCCAGAAACACATCTCCGGGGCCTACTTCGAAAGAGAAACACCTTCCTTTAATATCTTCGGCGTCAACATCGCCTACCGCCATAATCAGTACCTGACTTTGTCCGGTGGTATCAACAACCTGCTCAACACCCCTTACTATGAACACCTGAGCCGGCGCATCATCGGCAGCAAAGCCAACTTCTACGAACCCGGAAGGGTATTTTACATCAATGCCATCGTTCAGATCTAATCAATGAAAACATTACATGCCATGAAAAATATCATTTTTACCGCCATTGCCATCCTGTTATTAACCTCCTGTTCTAAAGAGTATGACGACCGTAGTGTTACCTATCTCATCACAGGACTGGCCGACAACTACAAAGTAACCTATCTTGACAAAACCGGAACAACCATCACAGATTCAGTGTTCCCGCAAAATGACAGGAGTTATATCTGGAAGTATAATTTTACAGGAATCCAGGGGGATGAACTCTACCTGTTTTCAGAATTCAGGGAAAATGTAAGCACACAGGCCGAAATCAAATTTATTTTCAGGATCCTGATTGATGGGAAAGTTTACAAAGATGCCTATGGTTCCGATCAGCAGATCATACTGCCAAACGACACCTTATACAGGGTAAAACGGGCAGGGGTCATTCCTTTCTGATTCATGATTTCATCTGGCAAGCACCTGACTCTCCAGCCACGCGGGGGTCAGGTGCTTGCATTGAACAGGTTATCATCAGTATTCATGACAGAAACTAATGGACTACAACCTCCAGGATAACGATTCCCATCCTTACCCCGGACTTCATTATTACAAATACCCATTAAACCTTTTACAACCTGAACCGTCTAATACTTGTTCAGGTTTCGGATTTTCGTTATCTTTGCATAAATACATAATATTATGAAAAAGCTGATCTTATTGCTAATCCCGATTGCATTCCTCGCGATGATCACAACCACAGGATGCAAACCAGATGAACCAGATGTACAGGAACCGGCAGGAAAGATTGTTTTCGAATTCCTGCATCACTGCGATGGAGTTCCGGTTGTGTACGATACAGCCATATATATTAATGAGGCTGGAAACACCTATATGGTAAGCGAAATTCAGTATTTCATTTCGGATGTGACCCTTCACAAACAGGATGGAGGAAAAGTGAAATTAACCAAGGAGCTCGACATCTATTATGTCGATTCCGAGATTCCGGCGACCCATAAATGGAAGGTGTTTGACCCAATAACACCCGGTACTTATACCGGCGTTTCATTCACTTTTGGCATCAATGAACAGAAAAACCAGTCGTTTATGTATGTCAATCCCCCCGAGGTCAATATGGTATGGCCGGAATTCCTTGGTGGAGGGTATCATTACCTCAAACTGAACGGGAAATTCTGGGATGATCCCTATTACAGGGGTTTTGAATATCATCTGGGTATCGGACAGATCTATCCTCCAAATTCCCATAATTACGATTCCATCATCGAATTTGTGCACAATCATTTTGATGTGACATTGCCTAACAGTGGTTTTACCATTGCTGACGGGCAAACCATTACCATGGAAATCATCATGCAGATTGAGGAATGGTTCCGGGATCCCCACACCTGGGATCATTTTTACTGGGGCACCTATACCATGGAAAACCAGGATGCACTGCAGACCATTAAAGAAAACGGCTATAATGTATTCACAACCGGAACCATAAGATAAGGAGGTCGTCATGAAATCAGCTAAAACAATCCTATTTATTCTGCTCCCCCTTGTAGCCATTGTTTTCGGATGCAAGGAAGACGAACCTGATACGATATGGAAAGCAACCCCCTATAATTTCGTTGTGCCCGACAGGTTTCCTACCAAACTGAACATACCGGATGACAATCTCCTCACCGTGGAAGGCGTGGCCCTGGGCCGTCATCTTTTTTACGACGGAAGGATGTCGGGCCGCGACCACTTTGATTCCCTGATGTCATGCGCTACATGCCACAGGCAGTCACGTGCTTTCGACCTGGGCACTGATCATCCTATTTATACCGATCTTAGTGGTCGCCCCTGGGGTCTTACAGGGAAAAAACAAACGCCACATGCCACCCTTCCACTCTTCAACCTGGTTTGGAACCACGAAGGTTACCTGTGGAACGGTATGATCAATAAAGACAATCCGGCGCTTGGCTCAGTGGCTTACAATGTTCCGGCAAAACCGGAATACCACATGAAAAACATCGAATCACTGATCTGGATGGGCATCGCCGCTCCGCATGAAATAGATGGAACGGTCGACAAAACCATTGCTCTCCTGAAAAAAGTGCCGATGTACCCCCCGATGTTTGAAGCTGCATTCGGCACACCAGACATCACCTATGAAAGGGTTTCGAAAGCCATCGCTCAGTTCATCCGTACTATTGTTTCAGCCAACTCTAAAGCGCATAAAGTTTTCCGGGGCGAGGAGAACTTCACCGACCAGGAAAGGATGGGCTATGTCCTTTTTGTCACTGAAGAGGGGGCTGACTGCTTCCACTGCCATGGTTCTGAAGGGACACCCCTGTTTACAACACATCTGTTTTACAACAACGCCAAAGATACATGCTTTGTCGGCCCGTGTGCTGATCCCCGCGACCGTTATGCTGTAACCAAAAATCCGAAAGACCTGGGTGCCTATAAAGCTACCACCCTGATCAATGTTGAACACCAGGGACCCTATATGCACGACGGAAGGTTCAAAACACTTGACGAGGTGATCCAGTTCTACAACTCAGGGCTGAGGTATTCCGAATATGCCCACCCGCTGATGCACAAGGTGTATCCCCCTTACTACAACGGGATGAACCTGAATCCGATCCAGATCGCCCAACTCAAAGCCTTCCTGCTTACCCTCACCGACCACGATTTCCTTGTCGATCCGAAGTACAGCAACCCAAGACCCAATGATCCGTACTTTATTAATGTGGAACCTTGAGGCTGATATGATGATGTGACGATGGCAAAGGCAAGGATGCAGGGGTGGTGATGATTAAGATTCTTCTTCGAGTTCAAGCCAGTAAACAAGCTGTTCGAGCATAGATACTGCTTTGCTGCTGTACCTGCGAAGATTGATATAAATGGCGGTGACGGTGAGGATGACATACGGCATGAAGGGATTTGCCAGCAGATGATAAAAAACCTTCTCCCCGATGAAGGTGTACACATAGGCTGCCACCAGTGCGATCACAATACCTGCTGCCAGGGCAACAAGCCATGACCCGGTAAGCATCAGCCGTAGCTCCACCTTAAGGTATTTCCCTGAAGTCCGAATGGTTCCGGTTATCTTTACAAGGTCCTCCTCACCATTGTATTTATGCGCATACAGGATGAAGCGATCCCCTTCCAGGGTGCCCGAATAGAGCGGGGCCCTGGCTCCCCCATTCTTCTTCAATGTGCGCCGTTTGCCTGATAACTCCCCTTTCTGCTCCAGCAGAAGAAGGAATCTCCGCTTAAAATCCTTCACCGACGGAGCTGTGATGAACAAAAACCGCTGAAAAGGCAATATCATCCGGATGATTTTATGCAAAGATGCAAAAAAATGACAGCTATTGATAGATCACTGATTGAAATGTGCCAGCAGGATATCGGAAGAGATTGCAATTTATTACTACTTTAGCGACCACATATCCGCCAGCACGGTTCATTAAGGTGTGCTTCGGGGAACCATCAACCATACAGGAACTATGATCAGGAAGTGGTTTGACACCAGGCTGGAACTTTTCTTAAACTGGCGGATCAGGAAGATCCCGGATCGGCAGTTTATGGGTATGGTTGCGGCTTTGGTTGGATTTGCAGCCGGTCTTTCTGCCGTGGTGCTGAAAAATTCTGTTCACTTCATCCGTATGTTCCTTGTTGAAGGGATCATTGCTACGTATCAGCCATACCTCTTTTTTCTGTTTCCCATTATCGGCATTGCCCTGACGATCCTTTTCATCCGTTACATAATCGGACAAAAGATCAAGCATGGCATCCCCAACATCCTCTATTCCATTGCACAGACTGAAGGGCGCATCGAAAAGCACAACATGTTTTCCTCTGTTATCACCGCGGCACTCACCGTAGGCTTTGGCGGATCCGTTGGATTGGAAGGTCCTACCGTAGCTACCGGAGCTGCATACGGTTCCAATATCGGACAGTTATTCAGACTCAACCACCGGCAGATCTGTCTGCTGATTGCTTGCGCTTGCGCCGGGGCCATTGCTTCCATCTTTAAAGCACCCATTACAGCCATCGTTTTTGCCGTAGAGGTGATCATGATCGACCTGACCATCGCCTCCATCATCCCATTGCTGATCGCTTCGGTATGCGGTGCCATTACCTCCCACCTGTTGATGGGTGCCGGATATCTGTATTCCTTTCATCTCACCGAGACCTTCCTGATGAAGGACATTCCTTTTTATATCCTGCTGGGGATTGCTGCAGGACTCCTTTCCACCTATTTCACACGGGTTTATATCTCAACGGAAATGCTGTTCAAAAAGGTCAGGAATGCCTGGGTGAGACTTTTCACCGGTGGCCTCCTGCTGGGCGGACTGATCTTTCTGCTTCCGGCATTTTACGGTGAAGGTTATGAGGTCGTGAACAGCTGCCTCCGGGGTGATTTCTCCTATATCTTCGATAGCCCGGTATTCAGACAGTATCATCACAGTGCCACCCTTACCCTGATCCTGTTGGGTGGTATTGTAATGCTGAAGGTCTTTGCTACCGCTATCACTTTCGGTAGCGGTGGTGTTGGCGGGGTATTCGCACCTGCTCTTTTTATCGGGGCTAACCTCGGCATTCTCTTCTCTCACTGCGCACAACTACTTGGTTTCCATATTAATGCCAGCAACTTCGCACTGGTGGGCATGGCTGGCATGATGGCAGGCGTACTCCATGCACCTCTGACAGCTATCTTCATGATCGCAGAAATTACCGGGGGATACAGCCTTTTCCTCCCCCTGATGATTGTCAGTACGATCTCCTTTATCACAACCCGCTACTCCGTCCCTAACTCCATCTATACACATCAACTCGCCCAACGCGGTCAGCTGATGACCCATGATAAGGATAAAAACATGCTCAGAATGCTCAACGTCTCTGACCTGATCGAAACCAACTTCAATATCGTCAATCCCATTCAGACCCTTGGAGAACTGGTGAAAGTGATCGCACGATCTGAAAGGAATGTATTTCCTGTTGTGGATAAAGATGGGCAATACAAAGGGATCATCTTCCTGAACGACATTCGTGAAATCATCTTCCAGCCGGAAAAATATGACAAGATATATGTCCAAGACCTGATGTTCATGCCAAAAGAACAAGTGTCACCTGCCGATTCGATGGAACAGGTTGCCAGATTGTTCCAGGAAACCGGCAACTACAATCTCCCCGTCATCGAAAACGGTAAGTACCTGGGATTTGTGTCACGTGCCAATGTGTTTTCAGCATACCGTAAACTATTAAAAGAGTTCTCTGAATAATGAAAAGGTAAGTTTAGGATGTTGATCTGTTTCGATGTCAACCTGAAACCAGTAACATGCAACCAGCAACATCCAATATCCAACCAGCCCTTCGTCAGGCTCAGGGACCATAACCAGTAACCTAAAAAATGAAAATCAAAAAAGAGACTGCAACACGACATGAATACACCATCCGTAGTACCATGGATGAAGAGGTGGAAATCATCAGTTTCCCTTACCTCCATCGTGTATATGATGAACAGGGTAACCTGTTGCAAGAAATGACCTACAACCGTGCGGGGGAAATTCAGGAACATCTGGCCTACAGGTATGACGACCAAAACAGGCGTATTGAGGTCATAAACTATTATGACGAGGAGGAGGTGATGGAGAATATCTGTTATTTCTATGAGGATGGGGAAAATCCATGTTCTGCAGTCAGGAAGTATGCGGATGGATCTGAAGAATCGATTGCCTATCGGTATGATGAGGGAAACAATCTGATTGAGAAAAAGGTGCTAAGCGACGAAAGTGAAGAAGAAGAAATCGAGCAATGGCAGTTTGAGCAGGGGAAAGAGATCCTGTACGAAAAGTTTGAACTGGGAGAGCTGGTTTTCAGGCAGGAACAGGCATATGATGATCAAGGGAAGATCGTTGAGGTTACCCTTACAGAAGCCCCGGATAACCTAACTACACTTCACCGGTTCTTTTATAATGATAAAGGGCAGCGCACCCGGATAGAAAAATACAATGCGGAAAATAAACTGATATCGGTCATTGAAATACTTTCATTCCACGAGGGGGAACCGACAGAAATCACTGAAACCACAGCCGGTGGGAAAACCATAATCCGTTATGGTTATGATGACCAGAGAAGAGTTGTTTTGCAACAGGAATATAGCCAGGAAGGCCTTTTGGTGAATGAATGGGTAAGAAGTTATAATGATCAGGGCTTCCTCCAAACGACAGAGGTTACAACAGACCGGCTCGGAGCTGGGATGAACCAGCATTACAGGATTGAATATGCTTATGAATACTATTGAATGAATAACAGCCATACATAGAATCATTGGCCTGAAAACAGAATGACTTCAGCAGGATACGACAACGGGATTGACCAACGATGAAGGTTAAAAAACCATTTCATTGGTTTATTTCAAATATTATTCACATCTTTGAAATCTAAACAAACGGATTCCCGGGTATTATAAAATGCTGCCGGAAAAATATCCGATCGTAAAGACATCCAATAGCGAAAGCGGAAATATGGAACAACAATCATGAAACCACTGGAAGCCATCAAAACGCCGATTCAGCAAAGTCTTGTTGAAGAAATACGTTTAAGAAATCATATTGGGGAGATCGGAACATCCTCTATTCGTGAAATCAAGAAACTGATTGACGATGTGGAGAAAGCCACCGGTATCAGGTTCGTACGGATGGAAATGGGCATCCCAGGATTGCCTGCTACGGAAATTGGGGTAAAGGCAGAGATTTCCGCACTGGAAAATGGCATTGCTGCGTACTATCCTGATATCCACGGCATCCCTGTCCTCAAGCAGGAGATTTCCCGTTTTGTGAAAAACTTCATGGATATCGACGTGGGTGTGGAAGGATGCATCCCCACCGTAGGATCCATGCAGGGATCCTTTGCCTCCTTCCTGACCGTCAACAGGCTCTACGAAAATAAAGGGACAACCCTGTTCATTGATCCCGGCTTCCCGGTTCACAAGCAGCAACTGAAAGTACTTAACCAACCCTATGAAACCTTTGACGTGTATAATTACCGCGGCAAAAAGCTCAGAGCGAAACTGGAGTCCATTCTTGGCAAGAGACAGATCTCTTCCATCCTGTATTCAAATCCGAACAATCCCTCCTGGATATGTTTCACGGAACAGGAACTATCCATCATTGGGGAACTGTCTCTTAAATATAATATTGTTGTCCTTGAAGACCTTGCCTACTTTGCCATGGATTTCAGGAAAGACCTTTCTCATCCGGGTGTCCCCCCGTACCAGCCAACAGTGGCAAGATACACCGATCACTGGATCTTTTTCATTTCCAGCTCAAAAGCTTTTAGTTATGCCGGGCAGAGGATCGGAATGCTGGTGATTTCGGATACCCTGTTCAATGCCCGTTTCTCCAATCTCAAGAAGTATTACACCAGTGATCTTTTTGGTCACGCCATGATCTTCGGTACCGTATATGCGCTCAGTGCCGGTACATCACATTCTGCACAGTATGCCCTTGCTGCCATGCTAAAAGCTGTAAATGACGGAACCTATAATTTTGTTGAAGTTGTGAAGGAATATGGAGAGAAGGCAAAAATCATGAAACAAATCTTCACTGAAAATGGTTTTTATATTGTGTATGACAAGGATGAAGATGAACCCATAGCCGATGGTTTTTACTTCACCATTGCCTATCCTGGCATGGATGGCAATGAGTTGCTGAAAAGACTGGTACATTATGGTGTCAGCGCCATCTCTCTTTCAATCACAGGCAGTGAACGTACCGAAGGGTTGAGGGCCTGTGTGTCGCTTCCCCAGCGCAAACAATTCCCAGACCTTGAAAAGCGTCTGAAGCAATTCCATCTCGACCACCAATAAAACAGTACTCATAGCCAACCTATTCAACCATGACCAGAAAAGTTATCGCTTTACTTTTTTTATTCCCCCCCGTGCTTCTTTTAGCACAGGATGACAAGACCCCGAAATTCGGGATCACTTTTTCCGGCTATGTAAAAACCGATTTTATGGTAGACAGCCGGCAGACGTTTGCCCCACGGGAAGGTCATTTCCTGCTTTGGCCAATGCCTGTGGTTCTTGACATAGAAGGTGAGGACATCCATGATGGTTACAATACCAACTTCCTTCCTGTCCAGTCACAGCTTTCCGGAAAAATTACAGGTCCGGATGTATTCAGGGCAAAAACTTCCGGTGTAATTGAAGCCGATTTTTTCGGCACCACGAATGCTGACATCAACCTGCTGCGGCTCAGGCATGCTTTCATGAAACTTAACTGGACAAGATCCGAACTTCTGATGGGACAGTTCTGGCACCCGCTGTTTAACACATCCTGCTTCCCTGCAACCGTGTCATTTAATACCGGGGCACCCATTAATCCATTTTCACGTGATCCTCAGATCAGATTCTCCTATTCATTGGGAAAGTTCAAAGTAATGGGTGCTGCCGTTGAACAACGAGACTATCCATCCTACGGACCGGAAGGTGGCACCTCCACCTACCTGCGCAACGCCGGGATACCTGAACTCTATGCAGAAATCTCCTATAGCGCAAAATCAGGTGATAACCTCCGGGCTTTCACAGGTGGTGTCATTGCAGGTACGAAAAGTATTGTCCCCAGGCTTGAATCAAAAATGAAAGACAAAACATATAAAGTGAATGAGTCTGTTAACAGTAAGTCAGCCGGTGCCTATTTCAACCTTAAACTGAAACCGGTAACCATCAAATGCATGGGCATCTATGGCGAAAACTTATCGGATGTGCTATCCATCAACGGATTTGCAGTCATCGATGTATCCGATACCATCACCGGAAAAAGATCGTATGCTCCCGTGGCCAACATGGTTTGCTGGACCGACATCCATACCAATGGTCAGAAATGGCAGGCAGGGATTTTTGCAGGCTTTAACAAAAACCTGGGTACCCATGTAAAAATGGAGGATCCGGCCGCACCCATCTATGGGCTGCCCAATTGGTACAAACAAGAACTTACCATGGTATACCGCATCGCACCAAGATTGATATATAACGCTGGAAAAACACGGTTTGCAGCCGAAGTGGAACATACCACAGCAACTTTTGGTGCCATTGACTCTCAGGGTAAAATAACAAGAAACGGCCACGGTTTACCCTTAAAAACCAATACCGTTTCCAACACAAGATTCCTTATAGGTGTTTATTATTTCTTTTAAGAAAAAACATCATGCAGGTTTTTCAAAACCTGAAAATCCATCTGGTTTTCTCCGGGCAGGAGGTGTTTCTTGCTGGTGATGTTTCCCTGCCCCTTCATCAGGCAGGAATACCACCTCACATCACTGGGTTCAGGCAGAGTGCCACATGGATTGTGCAGGTGCTTCGCTATTTTGAAGAGGAACAACGGATGTTCTGCCAGGTTCTGGAATACCACACCGGTAACCTGGGTTTCCCGGCATCCCAGCATAAGATCCCTTTTCTTTCCAGTATAAACCGTATCAGTTTTGCCAGGATTGATACGGCAGCCTTGCTCAGGTGCATGGTCGGTGAGGAGGGGATAGAAGCCCTGATGAAAGAACATATCCAAAAGCTCAGTAAAAAAACTGCTGAAGATGTTCAGATCGAATATGAATCCCCGGAAAACCTTGAAGAATCAGACAAAACAACACAGATACCCCCTGCTGCACCAAAACCTCCTGTGGTAAGGGAGATATTCCGCACCTGCCAGGTGATGGTAAAAGATCTCCGATTCCGTTTCGGAGGTGTCTCTTTCTTATATTACCTGCATGAAACCGGGAAAAAGGAAGAGATATTCATTGCCAATCCCGAGCTGCGCGAGGAGTTTGATGCTGTAAAGAACTATTTTAGTAATGTTCTGAAAACCAAGAATATAAAAGTCAGGATGAATTGCATCCTGAAAGACCGGGAGCTGGAAAAAATCGTTGCCCGGTCTGCTGAAATCGAACGTATCAATAAAGAGATGATCGATACGGTAAAGTTCGAACTGGTAAAAGACATGGGAAAGAAACGCTTCTGGCAGGATACCGAATCCAATCTTTTTACGGCGGACGATATGCTGGATGAATTTCTGCACACCCGTGGTGGAAGGGTGCCCTTTTTCAGTAATGACCAGGAATTGTTCGAGCATCTTCTCAGCATCAAGGACACCAAGCATTACCGGCATCTCCGCTATCTTTCCAGTCTTCATGCTCATCAGGTGATGCGGCTCAGGTTTGTAGTCTCTCCATTTTCCTTCGTCTTCCTCCTGGAAGGAGAAAAGGAGTATTACATTGTATGGGAAACCCTTGACACGGCAGAAGCAACTTACATCTGGCCGGCCAGTAAGGAGAAGAGCAAACTGAAGATGCAGTTAAACAAGATTGAGGATATTATCAATACGGTAAAAGTTCAGGGGAAGATGGCATATCTTAACACTGCCAGGGATGAGCAATTCAGGCGCATCATCCACGAATACGGTGATCCTCTCCACGGATTTGTAAAATGGAAAGGTGAACTTGACTCCATCATTGCCTGACCTCTAATTTAAAATGCTTTTAAATTAACCCTGTCAGAATTATTCAGAAGGGGATGATAAGGTATTGCGAACATTTTTCTCTATTTTCGCCCAAAATCAATTATCCATTTATAATTCCTTTGGTAATGGCAAAAGTAAAAGGAGCTATCGTGGTTGACATCGAAAAGTGCAAAGGTTGTTCAGTATGCATACCGGCATGTCCTCAAACGGTTATCGAATTGTCGAAGGAGGTTAACGGAAAAGGTTACCACTATGCCTTCATGTCGAATCCTGATGAATGTACCGGATGTATCAATTGTGCGATCGTATGTCCGGATGGCGTGATCACCGTCTACAGGGCCAAGGTAGACGAATAGTAAAAACCATAAAAGATAAAGCGATAATGGCAAAGGAACTCAAATTAATGAAAGGCAATGAAGCGGTTGCAGAGGCTGCTATTCGTGCTGGAACAGACGGATATTTCGGTTATCCGATCACGCCTCAGTCGGAAGTGCTGGAATACCTGATGGCGCAAAAACCTTATGAGCGTACAGGTATGGTAGTGCTTCAGGCGGAGAGTGAAGTGGCAGCGATTAATATGCTTTACGGGGGGGCTGCCTGCGGAAAGCGGGTGATGACCTCCTCTTCCAGTCCGGGCATCAGTCTGAAACAGGAAGGTATCTCTTACATGGCCGGGGCAGAATTACCCTGCTTAATTCTGAATGTTGTACGTGGAGGCCCGGGCCTGGGAACCATTCAACCATCACAGTCCGATTATTTTCAGGCCGTCAAAGGAGGAGGTCACGGAGATTACCGGATGTTTGTCCTGGCACCGGCATCTGTGCAGGAAATGGCCGACTTTGTTGAATTGGGATTTAAGATGGCTTTCAAATACCGGACACCTGCCATGATCCTTTCCGATGGTGTCATTGGACAAATGATGGAAAAGGTTGAGCTGAAAGAGCAGCAACCCAGATGGACACAGGAGGAGATCATCAGGATGTCACCCTGGGCGACAACAGGCAAAACGCCTGATCGTGAACGGAATATCATTACCTCTCTCGATCTGGATCCAGCGAAACAGGAACAACATGTAATGCATCTCAAAGAGAAGTACCATCGGATGCAAGAGGACGTGATCTTTGAAGAGATTGGATGCGAAGATGCTGAATACCTGATCGTTGCTTATGGTTCTAGTGCCAGAATCTGCCAGAAAGCCTATGACCTTGCAAGAGCTGAAGGAATCAGGGTTGGGCTTTTCCGGCTGATCACATTGTATCCTTTCCCCTCCAGACAGCTTGGTGAATATGCCAACAGAGTAAAAGGTATCCTTGCTGTGGAAATGAGCCTGGGGCAAATGATCGAAGATGTCAGACTTGCCGTTGGCTGCAAGATCAAAGCCGAGCATTTCGGCCGTGTTGGTGGCATCATCCATTCACCGGAAGAGGTGGTCTCTGCCTTGAAAAATCAAATAATAGGAGGATAAACTATGGATATCAACGACATCATTAAAGAGGAGAACCTGGTATACAAGAGAACCAGCCTGCTCACGCCGAAAGCCCTCTCCTATTGCCCCGGATGTGGCCATGGCACCTTTCACCGCCTGATCATGGAGGTGATCGAAGAACGTGGAATACAACACAAGATCATTGGCATTGCCCCGGTTGGCTGCTCAGTGCTCGCCTATGAATTTATGGATATTGACATGCAGCAGGCCGCTCACGGGAGAGCACCCGCCCTTGCTACCTCCATAAGCCGGCTCCATCCCGATCATATTGTTTTCACCTACCAGGGTGACGGAGACCTGGCAGCCATCGGTACAGCAGAGACCATTCACGCATGCAACCGTGGTGAGAATTTCATCATCTTTTTTGTCAACAATGGCATATACGGCATGACAGGAGGACAAATGGCACCCACTACCATCCCGGGTATGCCTACCTCCACCTCACCCTATGGCAGAGACACGAAAATCATGGGGAATCCTTTGAAAATCACCGAACTCGTTGCACAACTCCCAGGCACTTATTTTGTCACCCGGCAATCTGTCCATACACCCAGAAATGTCCGCCGCACAAAGAAAGCTATACAGATGGCCTTCGATGTACAGAAAGATAAAAAAGGGATTGCATTCATCGAAGTGGTATCCAATTGCAATTCAGGCTGGAAACTACCTCCGGTAAAAGCAAATGAGTGGATGGAAGAAAATATGTTCCCCTTCTTTCCACTGGGTGATATCAAAGTGAACGGAGAACTCGTCAACAAATAACCGAATTAAACAGCCCGAAATATTATGACTGAAGAAATCATTATAGCAGGTTTTGGCGGCCAGGGTGTCCTGTCCATGGGAAAAATTCTTGCCTACTCAGGCATCATGCAGGATCAGGAAGTCAGCTGGATGCCCTCCTATGGTCCCGAAATGAGAGGAGGTACCGCCAATGTCACGGTCATCATCTCCGATGAACGCATTTCTTCCCCTATCCTGACAAAATATGATACAGCCATCCTCCTGAACCAGCAATCACTGGATAAATTCGAAAAATCAGTGAAACCGGGAGGTGTGTTGATATACGACCCGAATGGTATCACCAGGCACCCGGTCAGGGCAGATATTGACATCTACCAGGTAGAGGGTGCTGAAGAGGCCTCCAGACTGGGTAATACCAAAACCTTCAATATGATCGTACTGGGTGCTTTCCTGAAGATCAAACCGATCGTCAAACTTGATAATATTGAAAAAGGGCTGGCTAAATCATTACCGGCAAGGCATCATAATCTTATACCAATGAATATCGAAGGTATCCGGATTGGGATGGCAGCCATCAAGCCTTATTCAATTCAGTAACAAAGACTTTCCTCTTCTTCGAAGAAAGCGGATGATCAGCCTTTCCCCGGTTGGGTTCCTGTTCGTTATCTGAACGATTACAGGTGTTTGTTAAAGTAATACTATTTTCCGGGTGATCAATCCATGAGAAGTATGTATTCTTATGAAATACAATCCTTTCTTATAATTATCCAATCCTATCATCATGGTTTTCTCACCAGGATCATCCAGCCGGTACACCGAATGGATTTTACCCTCCATGGAGATGATCTCAACCTGTTCCACCGGCACGTTGCAAACTATGTGAACCTGTTCCCTGGCAGGATTGGGTGAAAGAATGGCTTCGGGCATGATGTCGGCCGGCTCCTCCACCGAAACAATCACAACCACCCTGATCTCTGCTGTTCCGATACAACCATGCTCAGTGGTTACTGTTACCTTGATGACCTCAGAGTGAAGCTGATGACCAAAATAGGTAATAGAATGGGTTGTGTCACCGGTTGACCATAGATAATTGGTATAACCTGCGCCGGCATCCAGTGTGATCAAGGAATACTGGTAAATGGTGGTGTCTTTTCCGAGGTCAATCACCGGCAACGAATACACCTGTACCCAGGCGGTATCACTCACTACATATCCTGATATGGATGAGACTGTGCAATGGTACTTACCGGTGGGCAAAGTATCCTGGCAATAAATGGTATAAGTATTCGTATTCTGACCTGGAACCAGCACGCCATCCTTATACCAGGCATAGACCAGGGAAGAGCCGGTCACATCGATAAAAAGGGCAAATGTGTCCCCCACGCAATGGGTCTGGCTTTTTGGTTGCAACAGGATCAAGGGGCTTCCGTCATGGTATTTGGCGACATAGGATTCACGCCCACCTTTGCTCGTAAGAGAAGTGCTCCCGAAGGATGCAGTACCTTCGTAATAACCGGCAACGTAAGCAACACCTTGCATATCAACCTGAACACCCTTCCCGTAATCGTTTGCTGCCCCCCCTGCAAGGCATGCCCAAAAAATTGTGCCTATAGAGGAATACTTGACAAGGCAAACATCATCAATTCCTGCAGCAGCCAATTGAATAGGTCCGAAATTGCCCAATGTTTTGATAAATCCCGTCACATACACATTGCCAATATTATCGGTAGAAACACCAATCCCTTTATCTTCGCCTGTGCCCCCAAAAGGGTGTGCCCAAAGGCAATTCCCACCGGGATCATAATAAGCAATAAACCCATCTTTAGATCCGTAACTGGTGATGGCAGCGGCAGGTGGAAAATTAACCGTGAGGTAGAAGGATCCTGTCACTGCTATATGATCATATACATCCACCTCTATTCCGTTACCATAATCATCACTTGTACCACCTGCATGGGCAGCCCAAATCCATGAACCGGCCGGACTGCATTTGGCCAGGAAAACGTCATTGACGCCAAAGGTGATGATCACATGTGTGCCAAAGTTCGCCGTATCCTTGAAAGCCCCCGTTATATAAGCATTCCCCTGGCTATCGATTCCAACCGAGGAGGCCCATGCATTATACTGTCCTCCACCATAATTCGCCCATAGAAAAGTTCCGGAAGGATCGTATTTTACCAGAAAGGCATTCTGCAATCCCTGGCAAGGGAGAACTGTGGTTCCAAACATTGCCGAATCCTCGTATTGCCCGGTAACCAGAACATTCCCCCAAGGATCAAACTCCACCCCTTTACCACGAATGTTGCCCCCTGTTGCCTGTTCTGCCCAACTCAGGTTCCCCAGGGTATCGTATACCGCAACAAAAAAGTTTTCTTTCCCGGCATTCCCAATGAGCTGTTTGGTGCCAAAATCGATTGATCCCTTGAAATAACCCGTTACGGCAATATTACCTGAATTCAGGTCTGCTGCTATGGAGAGCCCTTCTGCATCAAGGCTGTTACCTCCTTTCCTCGCCCAAAGAAATACACCGGCACTGTCATACTTTGTAATATACATGTCCACCAAACCACTGCTGATCAGGTAGGTGGTGCCGAACCATGCTGTATCGCTGAATTTCCCGCAAATGATCACATTCCCTCTGTGATCCACGGTGGGCAACTCTGCTTCATCTCTTCCCGTGCCACCAGATGATCTGGCCCATTTCCATCCGGCTGATGACTGAGCTGAAACATGACAACCGAGGAGTACGAAGAACAACATCAATAAAAAGGATAATGTAGGTTTTTTCATGATAAGGTAGTTTAAGTCCTTTCAAAGATACATGAAAGAGGATTGTCTATCAAAAAAAAGAAAAAAAAAGAGGCTGTCTCTGTGAA
>CAZZBS010000001.1:0-206507 GCA_964652685.1 uncultured Lentimicrobiaceae bacterium | reverse complement strand
CCTCCCCCTAGCCCCCTCCCCTGAGAGGTGAGGGGGGGCAGTAACCAGCAACCAGTAATTAGTAACCATAAAATCAAAAAAAATGAGCATGTTTTGTTTTCAATGTCAGGAAACAGCCCACGGCACCGGCTGTACAAAGATAGGTGTCTGCGGAAAAAGGGAAGATGTTGCCAACCTGCAGGATCTTCTCATCTGGATATCCAGAGGGATTTCCCTTCTTGCAGAGGAGGGGAAGAAACTGGGTGTTCATGACGGGAAGGTTGACAAATTCATCTTTGAGGCAATGTTCATGACCATCACCAATGCTAACTTCGACAGGAATACGATCATTGCAAAGATTGAGGAGGGTCTCGATCTTCGGGATGATTTCAAGGCCAGCCTGGTAAAGGCAGGGGTGCATCTTCCGGCCGGGATGCACAGTTCAACATCATGGCATCCGGTAAGTGTGGAGGATATGGAACAGAAAGCCACCAAGGTAGGCGTGCTTTCCATTGACCATGTGGACATCAGGAGTCTGAAGGAGCTTTTGACATACGGAATCAAGGGGATGGCAGCCTATGCCGAACATGCCTTCAACCTGGGATATACCCATCCAGGGATCTATGCCTTCATGCAGAAGGGGCTTGCCGCCACCCTGAACCCCAACCTGGGTGTTGATGAACTGGTGGGTATGGTTATGGAATGCGGGAAATTTGGCGTGGAGGTGATGGCATTGCTGGATAAAGCCAATACCGAAAGTTATGGCAACCCGGAGATGACCAGGGTGAACATCGGAGTCAGTAACAATCCGGCTATCCTTATCAGCGGCCATGACCTGAAAGATCTTGAAGAACTGCTGAAACAAACCGAAGGGACGGGTGTGGATGTCTATACCCACAGCGAGATGCTTCCGGCACATTATTATCCGGCGTTCAAAAAGTACAGTCATTTTGTCGGTAATTATGGCAATGCCTGGTGGAAACAGAAGGAGGAGTTTGAAACGTTCAACGGTCCGATCCTGTTCACCACCAACTGTATTGTACCACCTCGCGATTCCTATAAGTCCAGGATTTATACGACAGGAGCATCCGGTTTTGACGGTTGCACCCATATCCCTGACAGGAAGAACGGCCAACCCAAGGATTTCTCCATCATCATTGAGCATGCAAAAAAATGTGTTCCGCCGACTGAAATCGAGACCGGCGAGATCATCGGAGGATTTGCTCACAACCAGGTATTACAGCTTGCCGACAAGGTTGTGGAAGCGGTGAAGAGCGGCGCCATACGGAAATTTTTTGTGATGGCAGGGTGTGACGGAAGAATGAAAGACCGTGGCTATTATACCGAGTTTGCCGAGGCGCTGCCTTCAGACACCGTGATCCTGACGGCAGGCTGTGCGAAGTACCGCTACAACAAACTCCCATTGGGGGATATCGGGGGTATTCCCCGTGTGCTGGATGCAGGTCAGTGCAACGACTCCTACAGTCTGGCTGTGATCGCCATGAAACTCAAAGAGGTATTCGAACTGAACGACATCAACGAGCTTCCCATCGCTTACAATATCGCATGGTATGAGCAGAAAGCCGTCATTGTCCTGCTGGCTCTTCTCTACCTTGGCGTGAAAAACATCCACCTCGGACCTACCCTCCCCGGGTTCCTTTCACCCAATGTGGCCAATGTGCTGGTGAATAACTTCGGTATAACAGGGATCACTACGGTGGACGAAGACATGAAGATCTTCCTCTCATAAACGGCTTCCCTTATTCGGGAATGAGCAAATTCGGGCAACAAACGCCGCGGGCAACCGTGGCGTTTGTTATTTTTGCCGCAATCTTTCTGGTTTGTGCCGGAGCCTTTTCTGTGACAGGGCCATGAAGTGTCTGCCTTATTTTTACTGAAGTTTCGTTTGAATTGAAATCATTCTAAAACCATCGTCATGAAAGCACTTTACCATCTGACCACCTTCCTGGTCCTTTTTCCATTCCTGCTTCACGGGCAGATTGTGACCAATCCCGACAGCGTTGAGGTGTATCTCTATGAGACAAACCTGGTGGATGTGCTGATCAATGACTATGAAATAGGATCAGATTCCATTTATGTTGATTATGCACCGGGTTACCAGGTGATTGCAAACCGGTATATTGTTGTCAATGCGGGGGATGCCTTTCAGGGTAGGAGGGGTAGGGTGGATACCGTGACCTACCATGTAAAACAGGTTAATGGCTCCTTTACCAATACCGGCGAGCTGTACATCACGCTGATCAACGAATCTTTCGATGAGCTTGATGTGAATAATCTGAGTGCCAGGTTCTATGCTTTTGGCCATCATTTCTGGGATTTTACCGGAAGCAGCCGGTTTTTTGCACCCAAAAATTCCGGCAAATCGCCGATTTTCACCAACACATTGTGGGTTGGAGGGATGAGGATCAACGCCGGAACACTTCATGTTGCGGCTGAACTTTACAGGCAAAGTGGTAAGGATTATTGGGCAGGCCCTGTTTCCATCCAGTACGATTCTCTGTATGACCGTCAGTGGAACCGGATATGGAAACTTACCAAAGCAGACATTTATCATCATATTAACTCCTATACGCTTACCGGGTATTCGCCCATCCCTGAAATTGCTGACTGGCCGGCCCATGGCGATACCTTAAAGGGTCAGCTCTGGCAGATGGCTCCGTTTCACGACAGCAACAGCAACGGCATCTATGAACCCATGCTCGGCGATTACCCGCTGATCCGGGGGGATATGGCGCTGTTTTTCGTCTTTAATGATACCAGGGGCCAGCATACAGAATCGGGAGGATCGCCACTGGGGATCGAGGTACATGGCATGGCCTACGGCTTTGACCTTCCCAACGATCCGATGATGAATAACACGATATTCCTGCATTACGACATCATCAACAGATCTGTTTACAGTTATGAGAATACCTTTGTCGGGATGTTCAACGATTTTGATATTGGTTATACCAATGATGATTACATCCAGACCCATGTGCCTCATGGTGGTGTGTTCGGCTTCAACGGAACATCCATTGACGGAAGTGGTCAAACCTGGGCATATGGTGCCCACCCACCGGCCATGGGCATGCAACTGCTGGCCGGGCCTTTCATGGATTCTGACGGATTGGATAACCCCCGGACCGATTCTCTGAACAATCCTTTGTGTGATGTGAGTCTGAACGGATTGAATTTCGGTGATACCATTGTGGATAACGAACGGTTAGGGCTAAGCACTTCCATTGCTTTCAGGGATGGGGGACCGGCTTATGCCACTGCTCCATCAACTGCTTCTGAGTATTATGGTTATCTCCGCGCCACCTGGAAGGACATGACAAAAATGATTTACGGGCAAAATGGTCACCCGGCTTCAGGGGGTTATGGCCCTGACTGCAATTTTTTCTTCCCTGCAAACTCGGATTCATGCCTCTTTGGCACAGGCGGAGCTGTTCCAAATGGACCTGTTTTCTGGACGGAGCAAACAGCCGGTAATATGCCAGGCGACCGAAGGATGATCGGATCGACCGGACCCTTTACTTGTATCCCCGGCGCCACACATTCCATCGATGTTGCGTTCATCTTTACCCATGACACAGTGGCCAACAGCCCCGTAGATACCCTGATCGACTGGTTCGGGAAGATGAAGGATCTGTTTGCCAACAACCAGGTCATGTTTAATCCGACGCTATCCATCCGATCCATCCACATCCCGGTTAAAAGCACCTTCCAGTTGTATCCGAATCCCGCCGTCCAATATATCATCGTTAAAGGATTTCATTCCCCTAAACCATATCCCTATCAGTTGATTGGTATCGATGGTCGTCTCATTGAGATGGGAAATTGTACCAATGGTGATACCATTGACATTTCCCATCTGAAACCCGGGCTTTACTTTATCAGGATAGAAACAACTGACGGAGCTCTAAGCAGGAAATTTGTAAAGCATTAGTCTGCCATAAAACGAATTCTGCCCTACCGATGCTATGAACATCATGAACGCAGGATCAGTCCACACTGACCTTCCGTTTTATATTGAAGATAATTCTGGACAGGAAGAACCACCACAACAATCTGCGGAATCTTCTGTTAACTATAAAATTCCTGTGTATCTTTGTCCGTTTGCCATAAGTAAATATAAATGGTATACCTCTAACGATTCTACCGGATACATGAAGCACTATCTTACCTTTCATCTGATCGTCATCCTGTTGCTCATCACCGGATTGCATTCGAAAGCGCAGATCCCGGCAGGCAATGATTGGGTTCATCAGTATATACTTCAGGATTTCTGGAAATTTCCCGTCGTTAAAAACGGGATCTACCGGATTGACTCTTTAGCCCTATCACAGGCAGGAGTCCTGGGTGTACCAGGCTTTGATCCCCGGAAACTGCAGATATTCCATAACGGCAGTGAGATAGCAATATATGTCCAGGGTGAGGCTGACGGCGTGTTTAATGGGAATGATTATATAGAATTCTTCGGGAAGAAGAATGACGCCACAATGGACAAAGGGTTTTATGGAGATACCTCCTATCAGATTAATAAAGAGTTTAGTCTTTTTACTGACACGGCCTATTACTTTCTTACTGTTGGCAACACCCTTCAGAATAAGAGGATCATCCTTGAAACTGCGGTGGATTTCATGAATTACTTGCCGGCAGAGAATTATTTCATGACGAAAAGCTGGTATGAACCGGGAGGCACCTATGCCGGGGGTTCTCTTTATGGTGAAGACTATACCAAGGATTCCCGGTATCTGCCGGGAGAAGGGTGGGTGGATTTCCCTTTTGGTGTTGACATCAACCTTCCCAATCCCCAGGAGGTCAACCTGCAGACGCAGGGCGTTTATCAGCAGGGGCCTCCTTCAACCCTTTCGTTCACCTTGGTGGGCCGCTCGAGGTACAACTTCAAATATCCTGTTTATTCCGGAAAACACCACCATCTGAAACTTACATTGGAAGGTTCTTCCACCGAATGGGACAATTTCACCTATACAGGGTATTCAACCTACAGGAACAACATCCAGATACCCTCCACCAGCATTTCCACCGGTTTTTATACAAAAGTCATTCTTACAGCCATTGATGACATGTCGCTCTATCCCACCCTGGAGCCTACAAGAGCAGACCGGAACTCCCTTGCCAGGATCGAGCTGACATTTCCTTTCGGTACCAACCTGTTAAGTGCTTCGGAAAAGTGGATGTATATCCCGGATCATCCGGTAAAAGGCAAGACCTATCTTTCTCTTACAAACTTAAACATTTCTGCCGGCTCAGCCCTTTTCTATGACCTGACCAATAACAGGCGTATTACAGTTGTAACCTCCGGTAACAATCTCCAGGTACTTATCCCCAATTCACTTACCGGAAATCCATCGCAAAAGGAGTGTTTTATTTCATCAGAAGGGATGATTAACCATGTGAACAACCTTTTACCGTTGACAACCGGAAACCGCTTTATCAACCATTACGATGATTTCCAGCAAAACCAGTATGATTACCTGATCATAAGCCATACCTCTCTCCTCCCATCCGTCGGTCAGTATGCGCAATACCGGAAAACCAGTGGCTATCCTCATCTCTATAATCCGGTGGTGGTGGATATAGAATCTTTGTACGAACAGTTTTCGTACGGCATCAGGAATAATCCCCTGGCCATTGAGAATTTTGTCCGATATCTTCACATCAACAACATCCTACCGGACAACATCTTTATTATCGGGAAAGGTTATTCCTCCATCTATTCCAGACGGGATACCGCCATTTTCAGAAAATCACTGGTGCCGGGCTGGGGCTATCCCGCTTCTGACAACATCTATATCAATAAGCTCAGCCCTGTCCATATCAATGATATTGCTATCGGAAGACTTGCTGCAGCAGATGTTTCGGAAGTGGATCTCTACCTTGACAAGGTGAGGCAGCACGAAGATACATTACAACTGAAAACGGAAATATGGATGAAACGCGCCATACATCTGGGCGGTGGAAATAATGTAGTGGAACAAACGGCCATAAAAAACAGCCTGAATAACTGGAAGTATGTTCTGGAAGCTCCTTATTTTGGAGGGAATGTCACTACGTTTCTTAAGACCTCATCCGAACCACTGGAGATCATTAAGTCTCAGCAGCTGAAAAACCTCATCAATGGCGGAATCCGGATTATGACGTTCTTCGGGCACGGATCCCTTAATGGCTTTGACATCAGTACCGATGAGGTAAGCAGTTATGAAAATGAGGGGCGTTATCCGGTTGTCATCGTCAATTCCTGTTATTCAGGCGATCTGTTCAACAAGATTTATTCAAAGAGTGAAGAGTTCGTTCTTACCCCCCTGAAAGGGGCGATTGCCTATATCGGCTCTGCCAATTATTCCTCGATTCCGGTGCTGATTGAGATGAATGATACCCTGTATAACCATATTGCCAGTGCTTCATACGGCCAAACGCTCGGGATGCTTTTCAGAAGGGCGCTGAGCCCGTTGCCCAATACGCCTTCGTCCTTCTATCATCTTACCGTGTACCAGCAGTCATCACTACACGGTGATCCTGCCCTTGTCCTGACGGTCCAGGATAAGCCGGACTACAGGATTAGCCCATCGCAGGTCTATTTTTCCCCAGCCAATGTCACAAACGAGATCGATTCCTTTTTGATCCATGTGGTTGCCAGCAATGCCGGCAAAGCCCTTCCGGACACTTTCGCAGTGAAAATTTCAAGGATCTTCCCGGATAAAGTAAAAATGGATACCATTCTCATGTATCCAAGCACTGCCTTTCAGGATACACTTACCATCAGGCTTCCTGTTGGGAAATCACTCGGCGTAGGAATGAACACCTTTGAGGTGGAACTGGATGCCTTATACCAGATCGTTGAATCGGACGAAACAAACAACAAAACATCGGTCCCGCTGTATATCAAAGCGGCCAGCCTCATTCCTGTTTACCCTTATAAGTTTGCAATCATACCTGATAACAAGGCAACCCTGTATGCCAGCACCACCGACCCGTTTTCGTCCGAAAAACAGTACCATTTCCAGATCAGTTCAGATCCGGGGTTTACGAATCCGTCAGTAGTTACCATCATGAAAGGCTCCGGAGGGATTATGAGTTGGGATCCACCGGTAACATTTGTTGACAGCATGGTCTATTTCTGGAGGGTAGCGGTTGACAGTGCCGATCATCCGGAGGGGATATTTGACTGGCGCATGAGCTCTTTTCAATACATAGCCGACAGGACCGGCTGGTCCCAGGCACACCTTCATCAATACCTCGATAATACCTACCAGTATATACAACCCGATACAGCCAGCAATCTGTTTCTGTTTGTACAGGATAATATCGGTGTTACAATACAAACCGGTATTTATCCCTATCTGCCAGCCCATCTCCACTACTACGCCATCGATGGGGTCTATCAGTATCAGTCCTCTTTGATGATAAACCAGTCGATGCCGGGAGGATTTGTCTTTGCCGTGTTGGATACGATTTCCGGAAAACCTATGGTGGTATACAACAATACAAATACCTGGGAAGGGAAATGGGGCAACTACCAGGAGCCATATTCAAGCCGGAAAGCATTTGAATTTCCAACCCATACCCCACAGTGGCGCGACAAACTCACTGCTTTCTTTGATTCCATTCCCATAGGGTGGTATGTGTTGGGATACAGCATAAATGACCATCATGCTCCCGATTTTCCTGAAGCCCTTTACCAGGGTTTTGAAAAAATCGGAAGCTCCCTGATCAGGACACTCCCGGCAAATTCACCCTACATCATTTTTGGCAGAAAAGGGGCTCCTATCGGAGATCCCCAGAATGTTGCCGAAAAAGCCAAACAAGGCCCGCAGGACACCATCAACCTGGATTATATCATTACAACCCGATGGACAACCGGCCATATCATTTCGACAGATATAGGCCCAGCCAAAAAATGGGAATCTGTATACTGGAAACAACACCTTTATCCAACCGATCCCATCAATACCGACTCTCTCTTTTTCAGTGTTGAAGGCATTGATGCCCATGGGAATGTCCAGACTTTTCCTACCCTGACAGACCTGCCTGCCTATCCCGACAGCATCACCCAGCTCGATCAGACCATTGATGCCTTGGTATATCCTTTCATCCGGCTTAAGGTGGTGATGCGGGACGACATCGTACATACCCCGGCCCAGATGGATAACTGGATGGTGCTGTACACCCCCGTAGGAGAAACAGCACTGGATCCACATTGCGCATACCTCTTCTATAAAGACACGATCCAGCAGGGTGATTCTCTCCGTTTCAGTATTGCCACCCGCAACATCAGTGCTTATGACATGGATAGCCTGCTCATAAGCTATTGGGTGGTTGATGGGGAGCGAAAGAAACACCAGGCAATTTATCAGCGGTATCGCCCTCATCCCGCCTCCGATACCCTTGTCATCGGGCCGGTTAGCTTCAGCACGGCAAGCATGACCCCAGGTGTTTCAACCTTCTGGCTTGAGGTCAATCCCATTAATCCTCTGACAGGTAGTTATGACCAGCCTGAACAAACCCACATCAATAACATTGCAGAAAAAATATTCGTCCTTTCGGATGATCATCAGAATCCTTTGCTGGACGTAACATTCGATAAAGTGCATATTCTCGACGGGGATATAGTGTCGGCACGGACAAACATTGAGATCCAGCTTAACGATGAAAATCCCTACTTCTTCCCTGATCAGCCTGAAGATACTGCCCTGTTCAGGATCTATCTGAAACATCCCTCCGCTACAGAGTTTGAACCTGTTCATTTCAGGAAGGATGGAATGGATCAGATGATATTTTATCCGGCCACCGGGAAGGAAAACCGGTGCAGGATCCTGTTCCCTGTTGATTTAACAGGTAGGGACGGGCGTTATGTCCTTCGCGTGGAGGCTATGGATAAATCGCAGAATCAGTCAGGTACCATCACCTACCAGATCTCTTTCCGGGTTATCAGCGAAGCCACCATCACCGAGGTACTAAACTGGCCCAATCCATTCTCCACAAAAACCCATTTTGTTTTTACCCTTACAGGGGCTGAGGTTCCGATCGACTTCAGGATCCAGATCATGACCATTACCGGTAAAATGGTGCGTGAGCTGACTACTGATGAGCTGGGGCCGTTGCACGTCGGAAGGAATATCACCCAGGGTTCCTGGGATGGTACCGATGAATTTGGTGACCGGCTGGCAAACGGTGTTTACCTGTACCGGGTTGTCACCACACTGCAGGGGGAGAAGATTACGAAGGCCTCCTCGGGCGCAGATCCCTATTTCAGGGAAGGATGGGGTAAAATGTACCTTATGCGTTAAAAACAGAAATAAAGGAATGAATAATACGTTAGTCACCTGCGATAATCAATCACCTATGATCAAACGGATTGTCAAAACATGGCTGTTTTTTTTGCTGATACTGCCATGGGCGGCTTTAGGACAGGCCCCCAAATACAGCAATGAATTCTTATCGATCGGTGTCGATGCGCGGGCTTTCGGTATGTCGAACAGTGTGCTGGCATCCGTTACCGGTGCGCCTGCAGCCTACTGGAATCCTGCCGGAATGGTGTTGAATCCTACCAACCTTCAGATGGCCATCATGCATGCTGAATACTTTGCCGGTATCGCAAAATATGACTATGGAAGCATGGTAGCTGCCGTGGATAAAACCAGCACTGCAGGATTGTCTTTTATTCGGTTTGCGGTGGATGATATACCCGACACATCAGAATTGATCGATGCTGATGGGAATATCAATTATGACCGGATCAAATCTTTTTCTGCCGTTGATCTGGCTATATTGCTCTCATTTGCCCGCGAATCGCGAATAAAGAACCTTCGGCTGGGAGGGAGTGCCAAGGTGATCAGGCGCAAGGTGGGTGATTTTGCAGGTGCCTGGGGTTTCGGTTTTGACCTGGGTCTGCAATATACAAAAGGGCCGTGGCAGTTCGGACTTGTCGGCCGGGATATAACCTCCACCTTCAATGCATGGTCTTTCAATCTCAACGATAAAATGATCGACGTCTTTACGCAGACAGGAAATGAAATCCCGGAGAATTCTCTTGAAATTACGATGCCACGGCTGTTGGCCGGAGCAGGGCGTGCTTTTAAAATCGGGAAGAAATTTTCAATCTATGGTGAAATGAACCTGGATATCACAACGGACGGGAAAAGGAATACGTTGGTACATTCCGGTGTTTTCAGCATTGACCCCCACCTGGGACTTGAGTTTTCTGTGGCTGACTTTCTCTTCATCAGGGGAGGAGTCGGGAACATCCAGAAGGAATATGACTTGGATGGAGAAAGAACCACAACTTTTCAGCCCAATGTCGGTGTAGGATTGAATATCCGAAACAAGGTGCTGGTGGATTACGCACTTACCAATCTTGGCAATACCTCTTCGGCGCTCTATTCCAATATCTTTTCACTTCGGATCAACCTTCAGAGCCATCGTAAAAGCGGAGATTGACCGGTATGGAGGTTGTCAATATCAATGCTGATCGTTCACCACTGGCAGGTTTCCGGTATTATCATCTGATATTCCTCTCCCTGTTGTCGGGGGTGTTGTTCACAGCCACTCTCCCCGTGCGGGGTATCCCCCTGCTGGATTTTGTCGCCTTTGTGCCTTTACTGCTCCTTGAAGATCATATTCACCGTAACCGATCCAGGTACCGGTGGGGAGCTTTCTTTGTTCTGGTCTATATGGCTTTCCTGTTATGGAACCTTGCCGGAAGCTGGTGGCTTAAAAATGCATCCATCGGGGGCGCCCTCCTTGCTGTTTTTGTCAATGCCCTGCTGATGACATGGGTTTTCCAGATATTTCATGCCTGTAGAAAGGTTTTCAGGAACGAAAAACTTACATGGATTCTTTTTATCATTTTCTGGCTTGGATTTGAATATTTCCACCACAACTGGGACCTTACCTATCCATGGTTCAGCCTGGGGAATGCTTTCTCATCCTGGCCTGCATGGGTTCAATGGTATGAATACACCGGCATGCCGGGCGGTTCCTTCTGGATATTGACAGGCAATGTGATGGCTTTCCTGGCTGTTGCAGAACTGTTAAAAACCGGACGAGTACAGGGCAGGGTCACCCGTCGGATCCTGATTTTTTTGGGCTGGTTCATCATTCCGTCGTTATGCTCTTTATGGATATATCATACTTATAAGAATAAAGGGGAGGTACTGGAGGTGGTCCTGGTGCAGCCCAACCATGATCCGTATAAAGATCAGTACAACATCGGTGCGCTCACGGCGATCGGGAATTTTCTGACCCTGGCTGAACCCCTGACCGACCGTAAGACAGCCTTTGTGATAGGGCCTGAATCCATGATCCAGGAGAATATATGGGAAGGTTATATGGACTATTCGACCAGTATCGACAGTCTGAAATCCTGGATTGCACGGCATCCCCGTACCACCCTGATCGTTGGGGCATCATCCTTCCGGATGCTTCTTAAAGATGACCCGATTACCGTTTCAGCACGCCAGGTGAGCCCCGATTACCTTTCCTATCATGCATCAACTTACGGAATGCCCCTTGAAAAGCTCTCCGGCTGGTTTGATGCCTATAACCTGGGCTTTGCCCTCGACACTGGCGGCATAACTGGAATGACCCACAAGTCAAAACTGGTGGCAGGTGTTGAAAGAATGCCTTTCAAGAAATACCTGGAACCACTTCTGGGCGAGGTAGCGATGAATATGGGCGGTACGGTAGGTACCCTGGCTATTGATGATGAAAGGTTTGTCTTTACCCATAACCCTTCCGGCTACCGTTACGGGGTGGCCATCTGTTACGAATCGGTGTTCGGGGAGTTTTTCGGTGATTTTGTGAGGAATGGCGCCGATATGATGTTCATTATCACCAACGACGGTTGGTGGGGGAACACACCGGGGCACCGGCAGCATAATGCATTTGCCTCGTTAAGGGCTATTGAAACACGCCGCGACATTGCCCGCTCAGCCAATACGGGAATCACATGCTTTATCAGCCAGCGGGGCGAAATCCTTCAACCGACAATATATTGGACTCCAGATGCCATCAAAGGGGAGATCCATACCAATGATAAAATCACCTTCTATGTCAGATACGGTGATTATATCGGAAAAGCTGCCCTTCTGCTGTCCGTCATCTTGCTGTTGATCGGGATCTCTTACCGGTTGGTACCGCTCCATCGACGGAAATCCAGGTGAGAATGCCTGTGCTTCTGATGGCCTGTCTCTGATGTCATCTCCTGAGCTCGAAATTGGTACCGAGGTACACTTTCCTGACCTGTTCGTCCTGTGCCAGCTCCTCTGCTGTGCCCGACTTGAGGATGCTACCCTCAAAAAGCAGGTATGCCCTGTCGGTGATGGAGAGGGTTTCGTGCACGTTGTGATCTGTGATCAGGATGCCAATGTTTTTTAGCCGGAGCCCCGATACAATGTTCTGGATGTCTTCCACCGCAATGGGATCCACCCCGGCAAACGGTTCGTCGAGGAGTATGAACCTTGGACTGGTGGCAAGGGCACGTGCTATTTCAGTCCTTCTCCGTTCACCTCCCGACAGGGTGATTCCCTGGCTTTTGCGGACATGGGATAGGCCAAATTCGTCAATCAGCGATTCCAGCCGGATTTCCCGCTCTTTCGCAGTAAGGGTCGTGAACTCAAGGACCGATCGGATGTTGTTCTCAACGCTCATTTTCCGGAAAACCGACGCCTCCTGGGCCAGATACCCAATTCCCCTGCGGGCCCTCTCATACATTGGCATGTGGGTGATGTCGCTATCGTTCAGGTAGATCTGGCCTGAATTGGCCTTGATCATACCTACGATCATGTAAAAAGTGGTGGTCTTTCCGGCGCCGTTAGGACCCAGCAATCCTACAATCTCACCCCGTTGCAGCTTCAGGGAAACCCGGTTTACCACCGTCCGGCTGCGGTATCGCTTTGTCAGATTCTCTGCCCTTAAAATCATCCTCTCCAGATATGCAGCAAAACTACACATAATTCCATTAGCTTTTTTTTCTGCATGAAACGTTGTTTTATAAAAAAGTTCTTAACTTTGCAGGCCCAAATTCAGACTTGGCAAGAGACCTGGCTGCTGAATGGAGGATTAAAGCAGATTTTTTTTGATAACTGGACTTCAGGTAAATGCATTAAACAGGAACAGAGATGTACGCAATTGTTGATTTGAACGGAAAGCAGTATCGGGTGGAAGAAGGGCAGAAAGTCTATGTAAATCGTCTTACAGGCGAAGAGGGAAGTTCGGTCACCTTCGGGAAGGTGTTGATGATCGACACGGATGGTAAAATCCAGATCGGTCAACCTGTCATTGATGGGGCCTCCGTTACAGCAACGATCCTGACACACCTCAAAGGTGACAAGGTGCTCGTTTTCAAGAAGAAAAGAAGAAAAGGCTATGAGAAACTGAATGGGCATCGTCAGTATCTCAGCCAGATCAGGATTGATAAAATATCTGCCAAGGAATCAAAAAAACGGGCAACCAAAAAGGAGGCAACTTCAGAGGAGGTTGTTACTGAAGTCCCTGGTGAAAACGTTGAGTAATCATTATTAATTTAGCATATCATGGCACACAAGAAAGGTGCAGGCAGTTCACAGAACGGCCGCGAATCGGAAAGCAAACGGCTTGGTGTTAAAATATTCGGCGGTCAGGCAGCTGTTGCCGGTAATATCATCATCAGGCAGCGTGGCACAAAGCATCACCCGGGGCAAAATGTCGGCATGGGTAAGGACCATACCATTTTTGCCATGACCGATGGTGTGGTGCAGTTCAACAGAAAACAAGGCAACAAATCCTTCGTTTCTGTCATCCCGTTTGAAGAGGAAAAAAACTGAAATAACACCCGAACACATTGAAAATTCCCGGTTCCCTCCGGGTTTTTTTGTACCTTGCACCCCCTTTGACAATTGACAATAAATGATTTGATCACATCATGTTACAGATACAAACCATCAGGGAAAATCCCGATTTTGTGGTGCAACGGCTGGCTGTGAAAAATGTTGATGCTGCTGCGATGATCGGGCAGATCATTGACCTTGACCGGCAAAAAAGGAATCTTCAGCAGCAGTTGGACAATATGCTGTCTGAAGGGAACCGGATATCAAAAGCCATCCCTTTATTGATGAAGGAGGGAAAGAAAGAGGAGGCAGAAACGCTGAAACAGCATTCTCAGGAGATCAAGGGAAAGGTGAAGGGATTTTCCGAAAAGATGAGTTCCGTTGAACAGGAAATCATCGATCTGATGCTTCGTATACCTAATCTGCCACACAAGGATGTCCCTCCCGGTAGGACTGCAGAACAGAATGAAGAGGTTTTTTCATGGGGCGAAATCCCGACGCTGTCACCCGATGCCTTGCCTCACTGGGAGCTGGCGGCGAAATACAGGATCATCGATTTTGATCTTGGGGCGAAGGTAACCGGATCGGGTTTCCCTTTTTACATCGGAAAAGGTGCGAAACTGCAGAGGGCACTGATCAGCTTTTTCCTTGACAAAGCGGTAGAAGCCGGCTATCTGGAATACCAGCCCCCTTTGCTGGTCAATGAGGATTCTGCTTTCGGAACGGGCCAGCTTCCCGATAAGGAGGGACAAATGTACTCCACGGCAGAGGAGAAGTTCTACCTGATCCCTACCGCCGAGGTGCCACTGACAAATATCTTTCGCGATGTCATCCTGAAGCAGGATGAACTCCCGGTCAGACTCTGTGGGTATTCATCCTGTTTCCGGCGGGAAGCGGGTTCTTACGGCAAGGATGTGCGGGGACTGAACCGGCTGCATCAGTTCGATAAAGTGGAAATCGTGCAGATAGCCAACCCTGAAACCTCTTACCAGCATCTGGAAGAGATGAGAGATCATGTCACAGGGCTGGTTCAGGGGCTTGGACTCCCTGTCCGCATTCTGCGACTCTGTGGAGGAGACATGAGCTTTGCCTCCGCCATGACTTACGATTTTGAGGTCTATTCCGCCGCCCAGAAAAGATGGCTCGAAGTAAGCTCCGTCTCCAACTTCGAAGCATTTCAGGCAAACCGTCTGAAACTCAGATTTAAAGATAGTATGGGAAAAATCAGGCTTGCCCATACCCTTAACGGGAGTGCTCTCGCATTGCCAAGGATCATGGCAGCCATCCTTGAAAACAATCAACACCCCCATGGGATACGAATACCGGAAGTACTTATAACATATACCGGATTCAGGGACATCTTTTAATTCCGTATTTTTGCATCAACATTCACCATGGCTTAACAATATTATTTACCAGGATGATGTTTTTTGGTAACATCTTTTATAAATATATCCTCATCGTGAAAACACCGTATAAATTCCCTCGTCCCTTAATGAAGTTCATGCTGATCCCGGTTTTTATCCTGACGATCATAGGCTTCGCTTGTCACACCCATAGGTTTGATGGCGAACTGAATCAGATCGACAGTCTGATGGTCATTAATGACAGCATGGGTTCAATACTTGCTGATGTTGATACCGTTGCATTGCTCAAAGCCAGGCAGACTTTTACGTTAAACTGGAAGAAAATTAATGATATCCTGGATAGTATTGAAGACGCCGGACAAATCAGAGGGAATGAATATTATACTTTCATTACCCAGTACAGTAATACCGATCGCAGTTTGAAAAAGCATCACAGGAGATTTATGAGGCTGAGCCAGCTGCAGGCAGAAAACGGAAGCCAGTTGAAGGATCTTTACGCCTCTGTGAAAAGAAACCAGATTCCTGAAGATTCTGTTCCGGTCTATATCCTGAATGAAGCTTCTGCAGTTTCTGCCCTTCAGCAGGATGTTCTGAAATATATGACAGGTGTCCGGAATGAAGTACAGGTTCTTGACAGCCTCCATCAATACGCATCGGAGGCAATAGCATCCTACAGGAAAACATTGAAAAAAATGGCAAATAAGTCACGGTAAATTGTTTTTCTATGAAAAGGGGTGCGACGATAGGGTTGATCATACTGTTGAACATACCGCTTCTGCTGTTGGCACAGGACAAAACGACGGAGCAACTGGCCTTGCAATATTACAATGCCGGTGAATTCGATAAAGCGGCGGAGTTGTATGGGGAGCTTTTTAAAAAGACACCCAACACTTACTTTTACACCTATTATCTCGGTTCATTGCTTGAGTCTCAAAACTACAGGGAGGCTGAAAAGTTAGTGAAGGGATTGAAGCCTACCAGGGAGCTGCGGCGTGACTTCACGGTCGAGCTGGGTTATGTGTACCAGAGTCAGGGCGATTTTAAAAAAGCAGAAAAGGAATACGAAAAAGCAATCGAAAAATTAGAACCAACCCGAATGGCCGTTGTGGACCTTGCCAATGCTTTTCTGATCCGGCGCCTTCCCGACTATGCGGTTAATGTTTATTTGAAAGGAAGAAAAATAGTTCCTGAATCCTATCCTTTTTACTTTGAACTGGCTAGTGTGTACCAGTCGGCTCGGAATTTTGCCGGGATGATGGACGAATACCTTGACCTTGTTAACAGCGATGAAACTAAAACGGAACAGGTGCAGAATATTCTGCAACACCTGATGAACAACCTTAATGATGAAAATTTCAATCAGGTGGTCAAGGGAAAATTAATCGAGAGGACCCAGAAATTTCCCGATAATATTGTTTATAGTGAGTTATTATTATGGTATTCACTGCAGCAGAAGGAATTTGTGCTGGCTTTGATGCAGGCCAAAGCCATGGAAAAAAGAACCAGGGATGAGGGTGAAACGGTCTACAGGGTTGGCCAGCTTGCTGCTTCCAATGGATACTATGATGTGGCCATTGAAGCATTTGAGCTTATCAGGGCAAAAGGGGCTACCCATTTCCTGTACCTGAGTGCTGAAATCACCCTGCTGGAGGTTCGGTATTCCAAACTGATGTCCACCGGTGATTTCGATCATGTACAGCTTGCATCCCTTGAGGAAGAGTATCAGAAAGTCCTGGATGATCTGGGAAAAAACAACAACACGATTACACTGATCCGGAACCTGGCCCATTTGAGGGCATTTTATCTTGACAAGGTCGAACATGCCTTGGAACTGCTTGAACTGGCGTTGACCCTCCCCAACGTAAGCCCGCAAGTCATGGCGCAGTGTAAGATCGACCTTGCCGATATCCAACTGATGAACAATGATGTCTGGGAGGCAACCCTGTTATACTCCCAGGTTGAAAAAGCCTTTAAATATGACCCGGTGGGTTTTGAAGCTAAGTATAAAAATGCCAGGCTATCCTTCTATATCGGTGAATTTGAATGGGCCAGGACACAACTGGATGTCTTACGGACTGCAACCTCAAAGCTCATTGCCAATGATGCCATGGAACTTTCACTGCTTATCTCTGATAATCTTGAGGAGGATAGCAATATCGTTCCCCTTTCGATGTATGCGCGTGCAGAACTGCTGTCTTTCCGGAAGAAATCCGACCTCGCTCTTAAGCTTCTCGATTCCCTTGCAGAACTTTTTCCCCGCCATAACATCCAGGATGAAGTGTTACTGAAAAAAGCCGAGATCTATATAGCAAAGAAAGATTTTCATACGGCAGATTCACTCCTTGAGCAGCTTCTGGCAGTGTATGGGGACGATATCCTGGCTGATAATGCACTTGTCATGCAGGCAAGGATGCATGATTATCAGTTGAAAAACAACCAGAAAGCGTTGGAACTTTATGAAAAGCTTATCGATAGGTATCCCGGAAGCATCTTCGTGGCAGAGGCCAGGAAAAGGTACAGAGAACTCAGGGGAACACAGATCAGTTTATGAGTACACGGGTCAAGCCAAAAAAAGCGCTCGGACAACATTTTCTGAATGACAGAAATATAGCTGAAAAGATTGCGGGCGTGATCCCGGATCCTGCGATTCCTATCCTTGAAATAGGGCCAGGTATGGGCATGCTGACCCAATTCCTCCTGAAACGTACCAATCCGCTCAAAGTGGTTGAAATCGACCGGGAAGCAGTACAATACCTGCAGCATCACCTTCCCTCCCTCCATCCTGATGACATCATCACCGGCGATTTTCTTACCCTTGATCCTGATGACATTTTTGAAGGCCCGTTCGCTATAACAGGCAATTTCCCGTATAATATATCATCCCAGATCCTTTTTAAGCTGATAGAGCATTATGATCGGATCCCCATCCTTTGCGGTATGTTTCAGAAAGAGGTGGCTCAACGGATCGCTGCTTCGCATGACAACCGGCAATACGGTATCCTGAGTGTATTGCTACAGACCTGGTATGATGTTAAACTTCTGTTCTCTGTTGGGGAAAAAGTCTTTGTGCCTCCCCCTAAGGTACAATCATCTGTAGTCTTCCTGAGAAAAAAAGAGCACCCTCCCTTTGTCCCGGATCCGCAACTGTATGTACGGGTTGTACGGGCCGCCTTTAACCAGCGTAGAAAAATGCTGAAAAATGCAATCGCATCAGCTTTCGGCCCAAACATGAAAATTCCCTTCGAAACCAGGAGAGCTGAACAGTTAAGCATTGAAGATTTCCTGATCCTGTACGAAGCTGTACAATCTTATAACAACTGATAATAGGTGAAACAAAAAAAATGATAGATGATACTTGTTTGTTGTTTTTTTTATATTTTTGCCAACGTTGTAACCAAAAGCAAACGGTTGCGTTAAACAATCAAATTTATCTGCTGATATGAAGTCAAACTTATATTCATTGACAGCATCCAATAAAGCAACTTTGCGTTTGTTACCCTCTTTTATCGAACTATTTATCCCTTTTACGCATTGGATTGCGCCTCAGGTTCATATGTCAGGTAAGTCAGAAAAGCGGGAAACTTGTAAGCTTTGCTCAGGGACTTTTTCTTTTGAAGACCCTTATTGCCCTTTCTGCGCCTCCCGGGGACTTTTTATCCATGTGACCGATAGCGAATAATCGGGAATTGCACCTTCAGTTTCTATTCCTTGTGCTTTTTTGATCTGATATCCCCAGGATATCATGGGATTTAGATAATAAACAATGATGAGGGGAAATTGTTATCCTTATTAAGAATTATTCTAAATTTGTATCTGTTATTGTTAGATCTACACAATAATGCAAATAATCAGGCAATACCTCCATGAACTTCATGCCCTTTCAGCAGAGATGGCACCCTACCTTTTACTGGGATTTGTTTTTGCCGGCATATTGCACGTCTATATCCGGAGGGAAAAAATCGTCAGATATCTTGGGGGGAGGACATTGAAATCAGCCTTATATGCGGCATTGGTTGGGATCCCTCTGCCGCTGTGTTCCTGTGGAGTCATTCCCACTGGGATTGCTTTCCACAAGGATGGGGCTTCCAAACCGGCTACGGTTTCTTTTCTGATCAGCACACCCCAGACCGGGGTGGATTCCATCCTGGTGACCTGGTCATTGCTTGGATGGCCTATGGCGGTTATCAGACCTGTAACAGCTCTGCTTACCGGTATTGCCGGTGGTGTTGCAGCCTTACGGATACCCAACCATGATACAACGCCGGAAATAGATGCCAGCCGGTCATGGGTGAAGGATACCCGTCCTGCCTGGATCAGAATGCTGCATTATGCTTTCATTGACTTTATGGAGGATATAGCCAAATGGTTGGTGATTGGCCTATTGCTGGCTGCATTGATGGCTGTTGCAATACCTGACGGATTTTTTACCAGCTATTTAGGCAATCCTTTTATCAGTATGTTGATGGTATTGGTGGCCTCAGTGCCTCTGTATATTTGTGCAACAGGATCGGTCCCCATTGCGGCTGTCCTGATGATGAAAGGCCTTAGCCCGGGAGCTGCTCTGGTGTTCCTGATGGCAGGCCCTGCCACCAACATCGCAACCATAACTGTTATCGGTAAAACATTGGGCAAACGGACCTTGATAGCTTACCTTGCTTCGATCATCGGAGGAGCGTTGTTTTTCGGCTATCTTACCGATCTGTTGCTTCCTTCATCATACTTCCTTAGCATAATGTCACATGATCATCATGGGCAGGGTCACCATCTGATACCTGAATGGATAAGCCAGGTTTCACTCGTTATCATGGTTTTCTTCATCCTTCTTGCTTTGGCAAGGAGGTCGGGATGGTTAAGAGGGAAAGCACAAAAACAAAATCTCATATCAACACATATTCATCGTATTTCGGTCCAGGGAATGACATGCAACCATTGCAGGAACAATGTTGAAACCGTAATCAGAGAAATCCCGGGTGTGACAGAAGTAAGTGCTGACATTCAATCCGGCATTGTAACCTTTACTGTTGACAAACCCGATTTTGAGGCCATCAGGAAAGGTATTGAAACGATGGGCTACACTTATGAAGGAGAGGTAAAACCTTCTGAAGAATAATGGGTAATGGTCGCCGGATTATTTTCTTGAGGCAATCATGATTTCGAGGATCTTGATGGCAGCATCCGCGATGACGGTACCAGGGCCGAACACGGCAACAGCTCCTGCTTGATACAGAAAATCATAATCCTGATGGGGGATGACACCTCCGACAATCACCATGATATCATCCCTCCCTAGTTTTTTAAGTTCCTCAATCACTTGGGGAACAAGAGTTTTATGGCCCGCTGCAAGGCTTGAAACCCCAAGGATGTGCACATCATTTTCCACGGCCTGTCTTGCTGCTTCGGCAGGCGTCTGGAACAGAGGGCCTATATCCACGTCAAATCCGATATCAGCATAACCGGTAGCGACTACTTTGGCACCCCGGTCGTGTCCATCCTGACCCATCTTTGCAATCATGATCCTGGGCCTTCTTCCTTCAAGACGGGCGAACTCATCGGCCATCTCTTTTGCTTTTTGAAATCTCATGTCTTCTTCTGTTTCAGATGAATATACCCCCGAAATCGTCCTGATGACAGCCTTGTACCGCCCATATACTTTTTCACAGGCCATGGAGATCTCTCCCAGGCTTGCCCTTTTTCGGGCTGCATCGACAGCAAGTTCCAGTAGGTTCCCTTTGTTGGTCCGGCAGGCATGGGTGATACCCTCAAGGGCGGCTGTCACCTCTGTTTCGTTGCGTTGTTCACGAAGTTGACTGAGCCGGGCAATTTGAGCTTCCCTGACCGCTGTGTTGTCAACCTCAAGGATTTCCAGTGGCTCTTCTTTTGGGAGTCTGTATTTGTTTACACCAACGATTATATCCCTTCTGGAGTCGATGCGTGCCTGTTTGCGGGCAGCTGCCTCTTCGATCCGCATCTTTGGAATCCCTGTTTCGATGGCTCTGGCCATTCCACCCAGTGCTTCCACCTCCTCAATGAGAGCCCATGCCTTTGAGGCTAACTCATGAGTCAGTGCTTCAACGTAATACGAACCTGCCCAAGGGTCAACCGCTTTGCAGATGTTGGTCTCCTCCTGCAGATAGATCTGTGTGTTCCGGGCAATCCTTGCTGAGAAGTCAGTGGGCAGCGCAATTGCTTCGTCAAGGGCGTTGGTGTGCAGCGACTGTGTATGCCCCAGGGCTGCTCCGAGGGCTTCGATGCAGGTGCGGGTTACATTGTTGAAAGGATCCTGTTCCGTGAGCGACCAGCCCGAAGTCTGGCAATGGGTCCGCAGTGCCAGCGATTTTGGGTTCTTTGGATTGAACTGATTGACCAACTTGGCCCAGATCATCCGCGCTGCCCGCATCTTGGCTATCTCCATGAAATGGTTCATCCCCACCCCCCAGAAAAAGGAGAGCCTGGGCGCAAAAGTATCGATATCCATCCCGGCATTGACACCGGTACGCAGGTATTCCAGCCCGTCGGCAAGGGTATAGGCCATCTCGATGTCTGCGGTAGCTCCCGCCTCCTGCATGTGGTATCCGCTGATGCTGATGGAGTTAAATTTGGGCATGTGCCTGGATGTGTAAGCGAAGATATCGGCAATAATCTTCATGGAAGGCTCCGGTGGATATATATAGGTATTGCGCACCATAAATTCTTTCAGGATATCGTTCTGAATGGTGCCTGTCAGCAATTCAGGCCGGACACCCTGCTCCTCTGCTGCCACGATATAAAAAGCTAGGACAGGCAGTACGGCTCCATTCATCGTCATCGACACCGACATCTTGTCAAGGGGAATCTGGTCGAAGAGGATCTTCATATCAAGTATACTGTCTACGGCAACGCCCGCTTTACCTACATCACCTACAACCCTTTCATGGTCAGAATCATATCCCCGGTGTGTGGCCAGGTCAAAGGCAATGGATAATCCTTTCTGACCGGCAGCCAGGTTGCGGCGGTAGAAGGCATTGGACTCCTCTGCCGTCGAAAAGCCGGCATACTGCCTGATGGTCCATGTGCGCTGTACATACATGGTGGCATAAGGGCCTCTCAGAAATGGAGGGATACCCGCAGCATAGTGCAGATGTTCCATCCCCTCCAGGTCTTCGGCACCATAGACCGGTTTGACAGGGATCTGCTCAGGGGTGATCCAGGTTTTACTGATGCCATGGGCAGCTTCCCTTTCCCTGAATGCCTCCGTTTTGCTCCTCTTTCTGAAATCTGTCTTCGAAAAATCAGGTCTCATATATTTCGTTTGTTTATTTCCATGTTAAACAATACCTAACCTTTTACTGAACTGCTGCAACGATTCAATTACATTCGTTCTGATATGGATGAAATCGTCAACACCTGCCTCTTTGAGTTTCTCAACCAGGTCAACAGGGTTGCCTGCGATGATCACCGGGCGGTTGGGGTTATCTTTTTTCAGTTTTTCGGCTGCCTCTGTCCCCAGGGTGGCATACTCCTCATCCGAACTGCAGATGACCACCAGGTCTGCTCCCGATTGTGCAGCTGCTTTTACCCCTTCATCTACCATGGCGAATCCGGGTGGATCAATGATCTCATAGCCGCTGCAGCCGAAGAAATTGACCGAGAAAGCTGCTCTCGCTTTGCGCATGGCAAGGTTGCCGGTATTGAACAGAAAAACCAGGGGACGCCTGTTACCGGCAGTTACATGCCGTTCCGTTGCAAGTCTCAGTGCCTCGAAAGGCATGGCACCACGGCAAAGCTTCAGCCCGGGATATTCCTTCATAACAGGCCCGGTTATCTTGTCCAGCATGGTTTCATTGCCGTTCGGATACTGGTTCGTACCCAGAATGATGGATGATCGTCTTCCAATTTCCAGAAGACGCTGCGAGGCGGCACCTTCAATCTTCGTCCGCAGGTACCCGCTTTCTGCCGCTTTGAGGAATCCCCCCTCCGCTTCCACCTGCAGGAACAGTTCCCATGCAGCTGATGCAAGAATGTCAGTCAGGTTTTCAATATAATATGAGCCTGCAGCCGGATCAACAATTTTATCAAGATAGGATTCCTCTTTGAGGATGATCTGTGTGTTCCGGGCGATACGACTTGAAAACCGGTCAGGGATGCTATAAGCGATATCAAAAGGATGTACGGAGATACTGTTGCAGCCAGCCATGGCGGCTGCCATGGCTTCGGTGGTTACCCGCAGCATGTTCACGTAAGGGTCGTAAACAGTTTTATTCCACAGGGCAGTGGTTCCATGTATGTGCATGGCTGCAGATACAGGATGAGTCGGTGTATATTCTGCTACAATGTTTGCCCATAGCAACCTGGCTGCCCTGATCTTTGCAATTTCAAGGAAATAATTTGATCCGACAGCAAAGGTGAAATGGATGTTGCCGGCCACCTGGTCTACCGATAATCCCTTTTGTGTCAGCCGGTAGAGGTATTCATGGCCCGATGCCAGGGTATAGGCAAGTTCCTGTGCAATGGTCGCCCCTGCATGTTCGAAGATATTCCCGCTGACATGGATTGTTCTGAATCCGGGTAATGATGAAGCCATGAGGTTCACAAGGTAAACCGCTTCATTGAGGTTATCTTCCAAACTGTTGTACCAGGATCCATGTAAAAGGTAATAGCTGAAAGGATCAAAACCCAGCGATCCTTTCAGGTCTTGTGCATCTATACCTCTTTGTTTCATCATGCGGATGAACAACTCCGATATGAAAGGGTATTCCCTGGCCTTTTTGAAGTGTAACGATATCTTCCGGGTATCAATGTTGTTCAATATAATACCAAGTTCCTTTTCCGATCTTATTTCCTTGACATTTAAGCCAATCCCTTCAGCACCTCTCTCAACTGCCTCCACAGCAATAGTATTGGCAAGACGAAGATCATCCGTCTCAATATCCTGCCTTATTTCCCAATGGTTATCATCGGATCGCGTTCCTCTTACAAAGGGGAATTCCCCGGGATGTGCATGCAGGTAGGTGAGGTGTTCAAGGTCTTCAGCCCGGTAATAAGGCCTGATCTTCAATCCGTCCTGGGTCTTCCATATCAGTTTTTTCTCATAATCTGCACCTTTCAGATCAGCCTGGATCTGCTTTTCCCACGTCACAGTCGGTATCGGCGGAAATTCCGGGAATAGTTTCTTATCGGTTTCTTTTACATTCATAACAATGATATATGCATTTTTCCTGCTGAAAGTTTTGTATTGTTTTCAGGAGGCAAAATTACAACAATCCGGTACTAACGCAAAGTGGTCAGGGTATCCTCAATATATCTTCGGATCAGTTGGGGTTTGGCCATTCGGTTGAATGCGTGTAATGTCACTTTTTGAAGTTGCTGGTGAATACGTTCGGGTTCCTTGTTTAACCGGATAAGGTGAAAAACAGTATGAAGGATCTGATGGGTCAGCATATGTGAATAAGGGATTGAACGGAAATATGTGTAACCATTTTCCGGAATGTTGCACCAGGAACCGGCGGTGTCAAGCAGCGCTTCTGTGTCCTGCACAGGCACCTCTGTTTCATGACAGGGAAAATCATGTAAGCCTGCCCAGATATCATTCTCCTGGCGTTTTTTCACAAGGAACATCAGGGTATCTTTCTCCGGCCAGCTGAAAACGAAATAGTTGAAATACCTTTTACGCAGATCTTTCTTCTCTTTCCGGACAGGGATAAACTGCACCGTATTATGTTGAAGAGCAAGGCAATCGTGGAACGGACAAAGACTACAATCGGGTGTACCGGCGATGCACTGCAGCGCCCCGAATTCCATCATGGCCTGGTTCATCTCACCAGGATCCCTGGATGCAATCATTTGCAGAGCATACTGCCTGATCTCATCTTTGCCCTCCGGACTATCGGGATGGTGCAGGATGTTCCCCAGCCTGCTTATAAACCGTTTCACATTGCCGTCAATGGCCGGGCGAACTTCTCCGGCACAGATGGAGGAGATAGCGCTGGCCGTATAGTCACCGATACCAGGTAGTGTGATCAGGTCATGGTAAGATGAAGGAAAGTGACCACTGAAAATCTCTGTAACGATAATGGCAGCTTTGTGCATGTTGAGGGCACGCCGGTAATATCCCAGTCCCTCCCAAACCAGCAGCACATCATCAATGGAAGAGGCAGCAAGGGCTGAAACATCCGGGAAACGGGACAGGAATGCATAATAATATGTAGTGCCCTGGCTGATGCGGGTTTGTTGTAGAATGATCTCTGATACCCAGATCCTGTATGGATCCCTTGTTTCCCTCCAGGGAAGCAGCCGCCGGTGCTCATTGTACCATCTTTGCAGGATATCCGGGTGATCGGCCATATTCAAAATTTTAATTTTTAAGAATTTACGTTAAAAATTTTTTCCCGGTGTTTCAAATAATGAAAAATAAATCTATCTTTGCTGCCCTAAATTAAATAAAACAGTCTATTAACAATAAAAACTGAAGCAATTATGACAAAAGCAGAAATTGTAGCCGAAATTGCAGGCAAAACAGGAATTGAAAAGGTCGCTGTACAGGCAACCGTTGAGTCCTTTATGGAATCAGTGAAAGCTTCCCTTGCATCAGGGGAAAATGTTTATTTAAGGGGCTTTGGCAGCTTCATCGTAAAGAAAAGGGCCAAAAAAACCGGAAGGAATATTTCCAAAAACACCACCATCATTATTCCTGCGCACAACATCCCGGCGTTCAAACCTGCTAAAACCTTCATCAACAAAGTTAAAAGCAGCGTTAAATAGTTGTTGAAAATCAAAAAACCAGGTCATGCCAAGCGGAAAGAAGCGGAAGAGACATAAGATGGCAACCCATAAGCGTAAAAAACGCTTAAGAAAGAACAGGCACAAGAAGAGATAGTGTCAGTATTCTTTGACATACAATAAGTATTTTCATTGGGGTGAAATGACCGTCGGAAGTATTTGCCGCATACGGTTGTATGAGTATCATTGAGGAAGGAATAATTGCTCCGGGGTTTACAGACAGCTTCACTTTTCTTGTTGCAGGAAGTTGTGATGGAAAATAACCCATGAGGGACAGAACGTGAGTAAAGAAATTGTGATTGACGCTACCCTGGCCGAAGTAAGGATCGCCTTACTTGAAGAGAAGCGGTTGGTGGAGCTTCATAAAGAGACGAGTAACAGGAGTTATTCTGTCGGGGATATTTATCTCGGTAAAGTACGCAGAATCAATCCGGGATTAAATGCTGCTTTTGTCGATGTCGGTCAGGGGAAAGATGCCTTTCTCCATTATCTCGATCTTGGCCCGCAGGTAAAGACACTGATCAGGTTTGGCAAGCAGGCAATGGGGGGAAAAGTCCAGCCAAAATTCCTCGAGACCTTCACCCTGGAACCTGACATTGACAAGTCGGGGAAAATGGGCAATGTGCTGAGCCCCAATCAGTCCGTTCTGGTGCAGATTGCCAAAGAGCCCATCTCTACCAAAGGACCCAAAATAACCTCGGAAGTCTCTCTTGCAGGAAGATACCTGGTTTTGGTGCCCTTCTCCAACAGAATTTCCGTTTCCCAGAAAATCAGGAGCGTTGAGGAGAGAAATCGCCTGAAACGATTGTTGCTCAGCATTAAACCGAATAACTACGGGGTGATTATCCGGACAGTGGCCGAACATAAACGGGTAGCCGAACTGGTGGCGGATTTAAATGACCTTACCTCCAAATGGGAGAAGATAACCCTGAAACTCTTTCAGGCTAAAGCACCATGTGTCATCCACCGCGAAATGGACCGTTCTTCCAGCATGGTCAGGGACATCGTCAATGATACTTTCAACAGTATTTATGTGAACAATGTTGAACTGTACGATGAATTGAAGAACTATATAAAAACTATCGTTCCGGAGAAGAGTGATATCGTAAGGCTTTACAAGGGAAGAAAAAACATCTTTGAGGATTTTGGTATAGATATACAAATCAAAAGCTCTTTTGGGAAGAAGGTTTCAATGAAGGAGGGCTCCTATCTCATCATTGAACATACCGAGGCGATGCATGTGATCGATGTCAATTCAGGACACCGTACCAATAAAGGGGAAGAGCATGATGCCCATGCCTTTCAGACCAACCTTGAAGCAGCTGTAGAGATCGCACGTCAGTTACGATTAAGGGATATGGGGGGGATTATTGTCGTTGATTTCATCGACATGCAAAGCCGCGAGCATCGTAAGAAACTGTTTGATAGCCTGCGCGATGGCATGAAGGCAGATAAAGCTAAACATACGATCCTGCCTCCAACCAAGTTTGGACTAGTGCAGATCACTCGTCAGCGTGTAAGGCCTGAAATTGCTATGCAAACCCTTGAGAAATGCCCGGCATGTGGTGGCTCGGGAGAAATCAGGGCCAGTATCGTGATCATCGATGAAATTGAAAACAACATTCGCTACCTGCTCCGGGAACAGAATATTGCGTGGTTGAAACTTTCGGTGCACCCATTTATTTATGCCTATCTTAAAAAAGGTCTTCTTTCAGTCAGGTGGAAATGGTACCGGAAATACTGGAAATGGATCAGGCTGGAATCTGTATCATCCTACCATTTTATGGAATACCACTTTTTCAATAAGATGGAGGATGAAATCAGTCTTCTGTAATAAACCATTGTGAATTGATATGCCCCTTCAACCTTTAACACTGGCGGAAGCCATTTCCAAAGCACGGAAATATTGTGCTCAGGAGGAGCGTTGCACACGGCAGGTGACCAGTAAGCTGAAGAGTTGGAAAGTACAAAATAAAGACATCCTGGCAGTGCTGGAAGACCTTGAACGGGAAGGATTTCTTAACGAAGAACGGTTTGCACGGGCATTTGTACGTGGTAAGTTCAACCTGAACCATTGGGGACGTATACAGATCAGGATGCATATGAAGCAACTTGGGATCAGCCCTGATAGGATCAATAGTGGGCTTGAAGAGATTGATGATCAACACTATATGGAAGAGCTGGGAAGGCTGTTGCTGAAGAAGAATGCAACGATTCCAACGAAAACCGAAAAAAGGACCAGGCAGATGAAACTTGTCGCTTTTGCCCTTTCGAAAGGGTATGAAAGGGAGCTCATCATGGAAGCAATGAACAGAATATTAAAAACAGATAAGTAAGAAAGATGATTTCACCGGAACAGAAAAAGGATTATCATGAGAGGCTCCTGGCCTTGAGGAGGTATCTTTGACATTGATAAGAAACTGGCACAGATAGCACTGCTGGAGGAGGTTACGCGTACACCCGATTTTTGGAACGATCCTGTTGAAGCAGAGAAAATCCTGAAACAGGTCAAACCGCTGAAGCGATGGACGGATGCTTACAGCAAAGCTATGTCAGCCTGGGATGATTTTGAAGTTGTATGGGATTTTTTTGAAGCGGGAGAAGCTGAAGAGAAAGACCTGGATGTACAGTTTGAGGTGATCCGGAGCGAGATTGATGAACTTGAGTTCATGAATATGCTGAGTGCCGAGGAGGACAAGCTTGCTGCGATGCTGCAGATCAATTCCGGGGCTGGTGGCACCGAAAGCCAGGATTGGGCCGAGATGCTCATGCGGATGTACCTTCGTTGGGGCGAACGCCATAATATCAGGACTACCATCGTGGATAAGCAGGATGGCGATGTGGCTGGTATTAAACAGGTCACCATTGAGTTCGATGGTGAATATTCCTTTGGCAACCTGAAAGGGGAAAACGGGGTGCATCGCCTTGTCCGTTTGTCACCTTTCGATGCGGCCAATAAAAGGCATACCTCTTTTGCTTCCGTCTATGCGTATCCAGTCGTTGACGATAACATCGACATTGATATCAATCCGGTTGATATTACCTGGGATACCTTCCGCAGTTCAGGCCCGGGCGGCCAGAATGTAAATAAGGTGGAGACTGCGGTTCGCTTGAGACATGCTCCCTCGGGCATCATTGTCGAATGTCAGGAAACACGCTCACAACTTCAGAACCGTGAAAAGGCCATACAGATGTTGAGATCTCAGTTGTATGAGATTGAACTCAGGAAAAAGAAAGAAGCGCAAGCCGCCATTGAAGGCAATAAGAAAAAGATTGAATGGGGATCACAGATCCGCTCCTACGTTATGCACCCTTACAAGATGGTCAAAGACCTCAGGACAGGTCTGGAAACAGCCAATGTAACCGCAGTCATGGACGGAGAACTCGATCCCTTTATCAAAGCTTTCCTGATGGAATTCGGAAGCAGCAGGTAACATCATGAAACCCTGATCCTGTTTTCCCGTTTCAAGCTTTATATTGATTATTTTTGCATTATGGACTGGTGTGATCACAGCCTCATCCATCCTTGTAATGCCACGAATCTGTTTATGAGAAAAGTCATCTGCCTGATCGGTGCCATCTGGATGATATGCCTGGCAGAACCGGCTCTGGCTGCTCGTATTGCCATAAACAGCCGGCAGGCCGTTTATCCCGTAAAGCAGTTTGTCTATCCCCTTGGTGGTGATGCTTCTGTGCTCAGATTCGGAATGGGTGTCTCCACATCAACCATTTTTACCTCCCTTGTTGACCAGAAATTGTTCCCCGGTTTCACGGTTTCCTCTTCCTGGAGCAATTACGAATTGATACTTGAACTAAGAGGGCGATTCTTCTTCGGTGACATTGATGCCTATCAGGTTGAAGCGGCCGGTTACAGGTCTGTGACCAATGGGAAGTCGGGCCTGTTCGTTGGAGGAGGGGCCGGATACGGAGGTATGAACCTTAAGGAACTGCTTGTTTTTGATATCAACGGGCAACCGGTCCCGGGCATTTTTTTCCATAACGGAAAAGGGATCCATTCCTTTGTCGGTATCAACTTCTGGATAAAACAGGCTGCCTTTTACAGCGTTAAGGTTGATTTTGACTATTTTGTTTCCCTTTACAACCTCGACAGGATCCATGCGCCAACAGGCCTGAGGTTTAGCCTGACGCTTCAGTTACATGCACCCGATGTACTATTCTGATGGATCTTGTTCCGAGGCCTCCAGCGCATCATAAATAACCTGGTGAATTTTCTCGCGAACCTTGAAATAATTGATCTTCTGGTTCTCAGTGTTTGGATGTATTCTGTTGGACAGGAAAACGAATATGATCCGGTTTTCAGGATCAACCCATGCGCACGTTCCTGTGAAACCGGTATGGCCATAAGTGCCTTTTGATGCCGATGCAGCTGTGATGCTCTTCTCCCCAGCTTTCATGTCAAATCCCAGTGCGCGGTACCCAACCTCCTGCCGCGAAGTGAATAGGTCAACTGTTTCTTTGGCATAAAACCTTACCCCCCCGTATTCACCTCCCTGAAGCAGCATCTGGTGAAGGACGCCCAGGTCGTTTGCATTGGCAAACAGACCGGCATTCCCGGCAACACCCCCGAACAATGCAGCGGTTGGATCATGCACATAACCATGTATCAGTTGTTTCCTCCAACGAATATCATTGGCTGTAGGCACGATCTGCTCAAGAGAAAATCGGTCAACTGGATTGAAGGTACAGTTTCGCAATCCGAGAGGTTTGTAAATCTCTTCCGTTAGGAAAATATCGATCGGCTTTTTGTTCACACTGTCAATGGCCTGTTGAACAAATACCATGTTGGCATCGCTGTACAGGTAAACTGCTGAGGGATGTATGCCCGTTGCTTTGGCCCGCATCCAAAGGGTATCAAGATAATGATTGAAAAGATACATGTCCTTGGCCACCCGGATGGTCGCACTGTCTTTAAGGTAACCAGGGGAATAATAGTCCCTGAAACGGTTCGTTCCTGTTCTCCGGTCAAAGGTTGAAAGAAAAGGTGCTATAGGCAGGGCAGCAGGCAAACCTGACTGATGGTTGAGGAACTTACGAAGTGGGATCCTGAACACATTCCGCTTTGTCGAAGTGCTGAAAACAAGGGTGTCAGTAACCAGGTATAAGGTATCGTTGATTTGCTGGTGATGAGCATAAGCTGCCAGTCTCTTTTCCCGGTCTTTCTCACGTCCTTTCGCGGTGATGGTATCCTGCCGGATCAGAGTGTCAAGGATGATATAACCGAAAGAGGTGGTTCGGTCCTTAAAAAAACGACCGAGTATATCCCCCAACTTCATCCTGCCACTTTCGTACATTTTCATGAATGCCAGCGTGGTGGCTGCTGTTTTTGTCATGGAGGCAATGTCATACAGATGGGTCCACTGAACCGGTATGCCGTTCTCGTAAGCTGTTTGACCAAATGCTTTGTGATAGATGACATTCCCATCTTTGGCGATGAAAATCTGGCAACCGGGGAATGCCCCGTTCAGTATGGCCTCTGTCGCAATGGAATCAATCCTTAGCAGGAAATCGCTCTCGATACCAATCTCTTCGGGCAGGGTGTAATTTAATCTGATCCTGCCTGTGGCGGGTAGACCGGCACCGGCAAGAAACCCCGGGTGAATATCCCATGGGATCATCCCGTCACAGGCCGCTCCACCAAACAGAAAATTGGCTGCTGTCCGCTGTGCATGTATATTGTTCACTCCAACATGCACAACTGTGGGTAAAGACAACCATCCGGCGAGTTGTTTCGTTTTGCCGAAATGCAGGCAGATCAGTTTTGTCCTTGTTTTACCCCGGCGAGATTCACCCTGGATGATATTAGGAGATCCCCTCCCCGGAAGGCCATCTGTTACAATGATGTTGCAAGCTCCTTCCATGAGGCGGATCTTTTTATAGGTGGGATATCTTCGGATTTGAAAATCAGCAAAGTAATTGAAATATTGAGTAAATGTTGAAAAATCGATACCTTCCGGAAGATGGATCAGAAAGGTCGTTGCTAGGAGGTTTTGGAAGGGAACGAGATTTCCGGTGTCCTTAATTCGGATAATGGACTTCTCCAGGAGCAGCAGGTTCAGTTGAGTCATCCTGACAGAAGAGGGAGTGGGGCAGAGCTCCTGGCCGGACGCAACCTGATGTTGTAACAACCATTCCTTGAAGTATAGCACACGGAGGGCAGAAGCATGCAGTCTGAGCAGCATCTCTTTGTCGTTGAGGATCTTCCCGGTAGAATGGCTGATGATCTGATCGACAGGAATGGCCGACAGGATTAAGTCGGCACCGCAATTCAGAGCATTGATCAACTCCCTGTTGTCATGTGTGTTCCTTTTTAAGAAGATCAGGCCTGAAAAACCGTATTGTCTCTTCAGGAAATGCTTCAGTCCCTGGTTCTGTGTTAGTGAAGCAGGGATGGTATCTATCAGCAGGGTCGGCAGGTTCTGATGGATGATATTTCTGAAAAGTCTGTTGACAACGGAGTCAAGGAAATTGCCCGGAGGTGCCAGGGTCAGAGCAGTGTGTGCCAACGGCAGCACTGGGATCATACCTCTTTTCATGGCTTCTACCCTGAAAAAGGTGGTCAGCCGTACCTGCCGCTGTAGAAGGAGAGTATCAGGAAGGGCTTTTGTGTGACCTCTTTCCTCCCATAACGGATATATCACCATGGTTGCCCCTGCGTACCGTGCCAACTCCAGGTGGTTGACCAGGTAACATGTAAGCAGCGAATCGTTGCGGATGCTGAGCAGCCCTTCCCGATCAATCCATACGGGGAAATCCTTCAGACTGTCCACAGAACGCAAACCTGCCAGGTAAGGCAATGGCAGATTTTCAGCAGGCTGTAGGTCTGATTTGTAGTTTAGCAGACTGTCAGGGGGGAACATGATCCCCGATCCGTCTATACCTGGCAGGATGGTTTTAGCGTTCCCCAGGGCCGGGGTGTCTGGAAGCCGGATGATCATCTGGGCTGACTTACCGGATACAGACAGCGTAAGAATGGTGCTGTCGGCCCAGTATCCCTCTATTTCCAGAAAAGGAAACTGTTCAATTATCCTGACCTGTTTCCTGAAAAGAGGATAAAGAAATATGGCGACGATCAGCAGAAGTGCGGTGATCACAGCGAAAACAACAGGACGGGATAATGTACCGCCCTCCTTTTCCTGTGTATCATCTTGTTGCATCTTATCAGCGCTCTTCTGTACCTCCATTGGAAATAACCTGCAGATAACCGTGGGTGACTATCATGACCACAAAGATACCGTTTGATTTCCTGCCGTGCAAGGTTACCCTGGAACCGGACTGGTTAATTCCCGCGACATTGTTGTTGAAATTCACAGAAAAATCATTCCGAAGATATTTTGTGTATTTTTGAACTTCACCATATGACAATATGGCGGGTATTGAATATAGTTTATCTCCATCAAAACAGATAATCATGATCACAGTTTCAACAATGTACATCGGAGATCTCCGCACCGAAGCAAAGCATATCCAATCCGGTAATATCCTTATCACCGATGCCCCGCTGGATAACCAGGGGAAAGGTGAAGCCTTTTCTCCCACCGATCTGCTGGCTACTGCACTTGGAAGCTGCATGCTTACTATCATGGGAATATCAGCCAGGGAGCATGGATTCAGTATCGACGCCACCCGCATCGATATTACCAAAATCATGGGCCAGGCTCCGCGCAGAGTGAAAGAGATTATCATCGATTTCAACTTCCCTCATAACAATTATTCCCTTAAAGAAAAAAAACTGATTGAAGCTGCAGCCAGAACTTGTCCGGTCTCTCAAAGCCTTCACACCGATCTTGTCCAGACCATCCGGTTCAATTTTTAAAGCCATGGGAACACATAACCTGGAAGCAGGCCTGACCTGTATCAGAGAGAAGATCGTTCAGTATGAAGACACAGCAAGAAGTTATGGTTCCGGACTGATACCAGTATATGCCACACCAGCAATGGTGGGATTTATGGAAGCAACAGCTCAGGAAGTTGTCCGGCCCTTTCTTCCGGATGGATACATAACACTGGGTATTGAAATCAATGTAAAACATAGCCGAGCTACAGGTGTAGGAAAAAAAATCATTTGTGAAGCGACCCTGGAGGCGGTAGAGGAAAGATTGTTCACCTTCCTTATCATCGTCAGGGATGAGAAAGGCGAGATAGGCCAAGCTGTACATAAGAGGTATATGGTGAATACAGCTCGATTTATGGACAAACTGGAACAGGACCGGCAGCAGCATGAAAAGTTATAATGTACAAACCTGAAAAATCTCCCTATTTTTTTTGTATCTTTACATAGTGAACTGCAACCCTCAATCAACAGAACATTAATGTCTCACCAAAACCCTACATCATGAAATATAAATACATCGTTTTGCTGAGCTCTTTTATCGTTGTCTTTATGTTCATTACGGCTGAACTGATCGGTTTTTCGGCAGGAGCTCCCACCAATGCTTCGGGTTCACCGGGGAACAATAATCTTACGTGTGTACAGTGTCATGCCAGTAACAACAATGAAAAGTTGGGGTGGATCACTTCAACAGAACTGGCAGATGGCTGGTCGCCAACCGTTCAGTATAATATTAAAGCAAAAGCAGAAAAACCTGCTTGTACCAAATTCGGCTTTCTTATCACCGTTGAGAAACCTGATGATGGTACAAAGACAGGTGTGCCTGTGGTAACCGATGCTGCCAGAACGCAGGTTCAGAACACCAACTATATTACACACACCTCAACTGGTACTGCCGGCCAGGATTCGGCTGTTTGGATGTTCAGATGGACCGCACCCAGTTCACCGATGGGAACGGTTTGTTTTTATGGTGCTTTCATTGGAGCAAACGGTGACAATCAGAATTCAGGGGATATTGTTTACGTCTCAAGGAAGGTTGTGATACAATATGGGACACAGGGAATTGCCCATGAGGAAAACCTGGGGAATAAGCTTTATCTCTTCCCGAATCCTGCCGATGACATCATCAACCTCGACCTTGAAACCGCAGTCGAAAATGGCGTTTTCCAGATTTTTGCTACAAGTGGGCAATTGGTGAAACAAATCTCCTGGAAAGAGGCCGACAGAATGAAGGTGGATATTTCAGCCCTTCCTGACGGATGCTACCTGACCCGGTTTGTTTGGGATCAGCATTCGATCAGTGCAAAAATGGTGGTCAGACATTGGTAAGGTGGACAAAGGAAGTTATCAGGTACTTGCAAAAACACTTGCCGGACTGGAAGATGTCCTGGCGGAGGAATTATTGGAACTGGGTGTGGAAAATCCGGTTACAGGAGTCAGAGCCGTAACCTTTACGGCAGACAACCCGCTGGTGTACCGGTTGAATCTCTGGAGCAGGCTCGCCCTTAGATTCTTCAGGCTTATCAATACCTTCGAAATCGGTAAGGCCGCCGACCTTTACGATGGTGTGGGAACTGTGCCCTGGTGGAAGTGGATCGGGGTGGACCAAACCTTCAGGATCGATAATACCATTGTTTCCCCATATTTCTCCAATCCGTTGTACGCCGTTCAGCTGGCAAAAGATGCCATCGTGGACCAGTTCCGCTCACGCTTCAATCAGCGCCCTTCTATCAGTAAAGAGAATCCCGATTTTACACTGCTGCTGGCGATCAAAGGAACTGAATGCGCCGTCTATCTGGACAGTACAGGTGAGGCACTGTTCAAAAGGGGATACCGGATTAGGACGGTTGCAGCACCCATCAACGAAGTTCTGGCTGCCGGCATCCTGAAACTGAGCCGGTGGTCACCCGATACCCCCCTGATCGATCCCATGTGCGGATCCGGTACGATCCCCATTGAGGCAGCCCTCATCGGCATGAATATACCGCCCGGTTTTAACAGATCTTTCTATGCTTTTATGAAATGGCCCGATTATAACCGGTTCGCCTGGAAAAAAATCCGTGAAGAGGTATTCTCCCATCAGCTTGACGCCGAATTACAGATCTTCGGATACGACATCTCCGAAAGTAACCTCATGATTGCCAGGGATAACATCAACCTTATCAGGCTTCATAAGGATATCTCCCTCGGGAGGGCGGATTTTATGGAGCTAAAGCCGCCTGTCAACAAGGGATTTGTGGTGATCAATCCCCCTTATGGTGAACGGCTCAGGAGGGAAAACCTAATTGCACTGTACCGTAATATTGGAGATACATTGAAAAGGAGATTTGCCGGTTTCTCTGCATGGATCATCAGCTCCGATACAGATGCCATGAAGGCCATCGGACTGAAATCACACGCACGATATACTCTTTACAACGGTAAACTCGAATGCCGGCTTATGGGATTTGATCTTTTTAATGGAGATCTGAAAAGTAGAAAACAAGCGATTTCTGAAAATCCATCCCGGTAGTATCCGCGCTTTTCATTTTCTTTGTGTCTTCATTATTCATTGTCATTAATTTTCCATGAGAAAAACGATACACTCCATTGGCGTGCTTACCAGCGGTGGTGACGCTCCGGGTATGAATGCGGCCATCCGCGCCGTAGTAAGGACCGCTTTATACCAAAAACTGAAAGTCTTTGGCATTTACCGGGGTTACGAAGGATTGATCGACGGTGATATCATGTCCATGGATTACGTCTCAGTGGCCAGGATCATCCAGCGGGGAGGTACCATCCTCCAGTCAGCCAGAAGCGAACGTTTCAAGTCAGCCATTGGCATGCAGCAGGCGTTTGAAACACTTATGCAATACGGCATCGATGGATTGGTCGTGATAGGGGGGGACGGTACTTTCAAAGGAGCGGAGGAGTTCAGCAGTCTTTACCCGGTAAAGGTGATCGGGATTCCAGGCACCATCGACAACGACTTGTATGGAAGCGATTTCACCATAGGATATGATACAGCCATTAATACCGTGGTGGAAGCGGTTGATAAGATCAGGGATACCGCCGGCTCGCACAACAGACTTTTCTTTATCGAAGTGATGGGCCGTGATGCCGGTTTTATCGCACTGCGCAGCGGTATAGCAACAGGGGCTGAGGATATCCTGATCCCTGAAACCAAAACCTGTATTGACGATCTGATTGAAAAACTGCAGCACAATCGGAGGGAGAGTAAAACATCAGGTATCATTATCGTGGCAGAAGGGGATGAACTGGGAGGTGCCTTTGCCGTGGCCGGAAAAGTAAACAGCAAATTCTCTGGTTATTCCACACGGGTGACCATCCTGGGCCATATCCAGCGGGGAGGTTCTCCTTCCTGCATGGACCGGGTGCTGGCAAGCACCCTGGGGTATGAGGCTGTGCTCGCCTTGCTCAACGGGCATTCAAGGGTCATGGTAGGTCAGGTTGATAAAAAAATCGTTTTCACCCCCTTTTCTCAGGCAGCCAAACACCACCAGGAAATCAACAGGCAGATGCTGGAAATGGCCAGGATCCTTTCGCTGTAAAATCTGGTCAGATGCAGGAGCAGTTGAACATTGCCGAAGTGATTCTCCCGGTTCCCCTGCCGGGATATTTCTCCTATCTGGTACCCCCTTTACTCCGGGAGGCCGTGGTGCCGGGGATAAGGGTGGTGGTACCTTTCGGAAAGAAACGGCTGCTGGCAGGCCTGGTCAGAAGGATCTTGCCGGAAACGCAAACTGACATGACACTGAAGGAGGTGCTTGCTGTGCTCGATGACAGGCCTGTCATCAGGGAAATCCATTTTCTTTTCTGGGAGTGGATGGCACGCTACTATCTTTGTACACCCGGCGAGGTAATGGTTGCCGCGCTGCCTGCCTCCTTCCGCCTCGAAAGTGAAACTGCCATATCCATTAATCCCGCCTTTAACGGTGATATGAGCCGCCTTACGGACAAGGAATACCTCATCATTGAAGCGTTACAGTTCTCAGAATCGCTCTCCATAAGCCAGATCTGTGATATAGTGGATCAGAAAAAGGTGATGAACCTTATCCAGGGACTTATTGACAAGGAGGTGGTCATCTCCTCCGAATCCATAGCCGAGTCTTACCGGCCAAAGTCACAGACCCGGGTACGGCTATGCAAGGGTTACCATGAAGATGAACCGCTGAAAGAACTGCTGGACGAACTGGGCAAACGGGCCTTCAGGCAGCTGGAACTGATGATGTGTTTTCTGCAGGTGGCTGGTGGTGATGTTTGTAGTGCATCCATGGCCAAAGCCGACCTTCTTGGGAAGGCGGGTGCCGGTCCTGCTGCGCTTAAAGCGTTGACAGACAAGAAGATTTTGGAGGAATTCCAGGTCGAAGTATCCAGATTGGGTCATTATGATGCAACCAAGCATGTTGACCAGATCGTTTTCAATGCCGAACAACAGGAAGCCCTTGCCGGCATCAGAGAGGGTATCGACCAGGGAAAACCTGTGCTGTTGCATGGTGTTACCGGCAGCGGTAAAACGGAAATCTATATCCGCCTGATCCATGAGATGATAACCGCCGGTAAACAGGTTTTGTATATCCTTCCGGAAATAGCTCTTACGAGCCAGATCATCAACCGGCTGAGGGATTTTTTCGGGGACAGGGTCCAGGTCTATCATTCAAGGTATTCCGACCGTGAAAGGACGGAACTCTGGAATAAGGTCATCCAATTCGCCGGAGAGGACAATGATCCCTGGGTGATTGTCGGTGCACGCTCGGCACTGTTCGTCCCGCTCACCGATGCCGGCCTGGTCATCGTGGATGAGGAGCACGATCACTCCTTCAAGCAGTTTGATCCGGCTCCGCGCTACCAGGGGCGCGATGCAGCCATCATGCTGGCCTCACAGCTGGGAATACCTGTGCTGCTCGGTTCCGCCACACCGGCAATGGAATCCATGTACAACGCAGTGTCAGGTAAATACCATCTGGTGCAACTTCCGGTGCGATACGGTAAAAGCGTGCTGCCTGAGATCCTTATCGCCGATGTGGCTGAAGCACGGCGCAGAAAAGAGCTGAAGTCGCACTATACACCCCTTCTCCTTCAACATATCGAAAAGGCACTGAAAGCAGGAATGCAGATTATCCTCTTCCAGAACAGAAGGGGATTTTCTCTCCGGCTTGTCTGTGAACAGTGCGGATGGCACCCTGGATGCCCTCACTGTGACGTGACCTTAACTTATCATAAATTCATCGACAGGCTGAAATGCCACTACTGCGGATATTTAAGGAAAATACCTTCGAAATGTGATGAATGTACCTCACCGGAGATCAGAACAACCGGCTTTGGCACAGAAAAGATAGAGGAGGAGATCAGGATCTTCTTTCCGAAAGCCAGGTTACAACGGATGGACTTTGATACCACCCGCACCCGGACTGCCTATCAATCTATCATCGAAGATTTTGAAGCACAGAAGATTGATATCCTGATTGGCACCCAGATGGTGACCAAAGGATTGGATTTCAGTCATGTAGCGGTGGTAGGGATCATGGATGCCGACAGTATGATCGCTTTCCCGGATTTTAGAAGCTTTGAACGCAGTTTTCAGCATATTCTCCAGGTCAGCGGGCGGGCCGGAAGACAGGCAACCAGGGGGATCGTCGTGATCCAGACCGGCCGTCCTTCCCATGAGGTGATCAGACTGGCCAAAGCGCACGATTACATGGGCCTCTATAACCTGCAGATTACAGAGCGGAGCCACTATTCCTATCCTCCTTTCACCAGACTGATACGTATTGTCTGTAAATCAAAACAAACTTCCGCTTTGAATGAAACCTCCTATCGCCTGGCCGATGATCTCAGGGCAAAACTGGGCAGTGCTGTGCTTGGGCCCGAATACCCGCTTGTGTCGAGAATTAAGGATGAATATCTGCGCCATATCCTGATTAAACTTATACCGGATAAATATCTTACCGCAAAGAAACAATGGATACTGGAACAGGTATTAAAACAGCAATCAGCCCAACGCTCAGGGAAGGTGCGGCTCATCATTGATGTGGACCCTTACTGATGGAGGCAGAAAGCCGGATGGCCGGCTTATGTGGTTCAACGCGGTGCCTCTTCTTCCTCAATGATCAGGTAAATGTCTTCATTGTCACGCTTCATAAGGTAGGTCTCGCGGCCAAACTTCTCTACCTGGTCAATATCATGAAGCAACGCATCACGGATATCTTCGTTAATCCTGATCTCTTCCCTGTAATACTTTTTCTGTTGACGCAACTGCCTGATTTCAGATAAAATCCTGAACCTGGATATCAGATTATTGCCATCGAAAAAGAGTACCCACACCAGGATGATGAGAAATGCAAGAAGGTATTTGTTGGACAGAATTCTGAACAGCCGGTTTCTACCCGCTTTTGCCGAAGGATCCGGGATCCGGCCTTCAGGGGAGGTTGTCGGGCTCCCCTCCTGTGCCATACCCCCATTAGAGGTTTGCCCTTTTATGCCTTCTTCCTCCTGGTTGACCATCTTATTGAGCTTTGAATTTGTAAAAATAATCCCATTCGTTGATCGTAACCATCAGGAATAAAATTCTTTTATCAACCAAAGAATGTTAATCTGCGATGATATCATCCCCGGTGAACAATGAATTTTCGTAATTTGCCAAAAAAATCCGGTCATGTTTACTGAAATACTGCAATACCTGATATATGCCATGGTCATTATCCTCATCCTTATCGGGATAAGGTATTTCCGGATCAGTATTTTGCAACGGGTACATCATCCGGAGGAATGGATCCACCAGTTCAGTAACGGCGAAATACCGCCGGAGATACACAAGGCCGAGAAGGGGAGCGATGATAAGATCCGTCTGTATAACCTGTGGTTCCAGGTGAGGCGCATCCGGAAGGATGATATTCCCGGTGATTTTGCCGAGCTGGGCGTTTATCAGGGGGAATCTGCCTACCTGATCCACAAGTTGGCGCCGGAGCGCACCTTTCATCTGTTCGACACCTTTTCAGGATTCAGCAAGCCTGACCTATCCATGGAAACAGGGGAGGCCGCAACCTACGACTGGCACCATTTTGCCGACACTGACCCCTCTTTGGTGAAGGAAAAACTTGGCAACAGCCCCAATCTCATCTTCCATGTGGGGCATTTCCCGGAAACAGCCAAAGACCTGGAAACGGCTGTGTTTGCTCTAGTCCATATTGATGCAGATCTTTATCTGCCTGTAAAAGAGGGGCTGGAGTTCTTTTATCCCCGCCTTGCACCAGGCGGGGTGCTGATGGTGCATGATTACACCCATAAATGGGAAGGATTGTCTAAAGCGGTTGACGATTTTGTGGCTACAATACCCGAAAACCTCGTGCATGTACCCGACAGGTTCGGTACAGTTATGATCATCCATAACAAATCCTGAGGATTACCGGTCAGGTTGCCGGTACTGCTTTTCCAAGCAGTGTTGCTGAAGTGCACCGGTCAACATGCACCTTTACATAGTCCCCTCTCTTGTATCCTGCGGCAGGAAAAACCACCACCTTGTTCTGTTCATTGCGTCCCGAAAGATGGTCTTTCGATTTCCGGGATGCCCCTTCCGCCAGCACGGTAAAAGATCTGGTAAGGTCGCGCCGGTTGCTGAGGTGTGACAGTTCCTGCTGCAGCGCTATGATTTCATGGAGCCTCCTTTTCTTCACTTCTACGGGGACATCATCCGGCAGCCGGTTTGCAGCCATAGTACCGGGTCGCTCAGAATAGGCAAACATGAAGGCAAAGTCGAAACGGCATTCCCACATCAGCGACAGGGTTGCCTGATGGTCATGCTCCGTTTCACTGCAGAATCCGGCAATGATGTCGGTGCTGATGCCGGTATCCGGCATAGCTGACCGGATAGCCCTGACCCTGGAGAGGTACCATTCGCGGGTATACTTCCGGTTCATCAGGTGAAGGATCCGGTCGGAGCCCGATTGAACCGGGAGATGAATGTGCCGGCAGATGTTCGGCTGATCGGCCATGGTGCTGATCAGTTTGTCGGACAAATCTTTGGGGTGTGAGGTGGCAAACCTGACGCGGAGTAGCGGCGACAACAATGCCACTTGCTTCAACAGGTCGGGGAAGTCGGTTTTTGCATCTTTTTCCTGCCAGAGGTATGAATTCACATTCTGTCCAAGCAGGGTTACCTCGCGGTAACCGTTCCTGATCAGCTCCCCGGCTTCATACAGGATGCTTTCCGGATTCCGGCTCCGCTCCCTGCCACGGGTGTAAGGGACAACACAATAGGAGCAGAAGTTCTGGCACCCGCGCATGATGGAAAGAAAGGCCGACACCCCGTTCGAATGATAACGGACTGGTTCCAGATCCCCGTAAGTCTCCTCTTCAGACAGGATCACATGGGCAGCTCTCTGCCCGGCATTAACCTGCCTCAGCATGGCAGGCAATTCCCTGTAACTGTCAGGACCGGCAATAAGGTCCACTACCACCTCCTCCTCCAGCAGACTTTCCTTTAGTCGCTCAGCCATACATCCCAGAATGCCGATGGTGATCTCCGGGTGCCTGCGCTTCAGGCCCCGCAGCTCCCGTAACCGCTTCCTTACCCGCATCTCGGCATTGTTACGGATCGAACAGGTATTAATGAAAATAGTGTCTGCACCGGAAGGATCATCACATAACGAATACCCCTCCTTTGTGAGAATGGAGGCTACAATCTCACTATCAGAAAAATTCATCTGGCAACCAAAGGTCTCTATGAACAGTTTCATATCAGGATCGTGGTGCAAAATTATCCGATTTTTCCGTACACGCCCTATCCGCCCCGGATTATACCCGCTTAGAGTGACCCGATACGTTAATACTGCCATACCATATTAATAATTTCGTTTTCTTTGCACCGGATTTTTTCCGGATTGCCGGATCAGATCCTGAAGTTGATCATGAAAATTTTTGAGGTGATGGGGAAGAATCTGGTTATTGTTGAATCTCCGGCCAAAGCAAAAACCATCGGAAGGTATCTGGGCTCCGGTTTTGTCGTAAAGTCAAGCTTCGGGCATGTGCGCGATCTTACCAAGAAAGGGCTGGGTGTGGATGTTGAAAAAGGATTTGAGCCGCAATACGAAATTGCTGCTGATAAACAGAAAGTCATTCAGGAGTTGAAAAAGCTGGCCAAAGAGGCAGAACAGGTTTGGCTGGCAACGGATGAAGACCGTGAAGGGGAGGCTATATCCTGGCATTTACTGGTTTCACTTAACCTGAAACCCGAAAACACAAGAAGGATTGTGTTCCATGAGATTACAAAACCTGCCATTGAAAAAGCGTTGCAGAATCCGAGAGACATCGATATGAACCTTGTGAAAGCCCAGCAGGCACGCAGGGTTCTCGACCGGCTTGTTGGTTTTGAACTCTCACCCCTGCTCTGGAAGAAGGTTAAGCCCGCCCTTTCTGCCGGCAGGGTCCAGTCGGTTGCGGTCAGACTTATTGTTGACAGGGAGGAAGAGATAAAGCGTTTCATTTCTCAGCCCTCTTTTAGGATCACAGGTGTGTTTCAGGATGCCGTCCGGTCTTTTCCAATGCCGGTAAAAGCAGAATACCAGGAGCGTTTCGAACATGAGCAGGAGGCAGCCAGGCTTGTGTACCATTGCAGGGAGGCAACCTTTACCGTAGAGTCGGTGGAGAAAAAACCTGCCAGGCGTTCACCGGCACCCCCTTTCACAACCTCCACCCTGCAGCAGGAAGCTTCCAGAAAACTCGGATTTTCGGTGTCCAAGACAATGCTGGTAGCCCAGCAGTTATACGAGAGCGGAAGGATCACCTACATGAGGACAGACAGTGTTAACCTTTCTGATCTGGCACTGGGAAAAGCAAAGAAGGTAATAACAGAACTCTACGGAAGCAAGTACGTAAAGATCAGGAAATATAAAACAAAGACAAAAGGAGCACAGGAGGCCCATGAGGCTATCCGGCCAACCTATATCGAAAAACAGGATATTACCGGTGATGCATCCCAGAAAAAACTGTATGACCTCATCTGGAAACGGACACTGGCCTCACAGATGAGTGATGCGCAGTTGGAAAAAACCCAGGTTAACATCAGAGTTTCAGGAAAGCAAATCCCTTTCGTTGCAAAAGGGGAGGTCATCCTGTTTGATGGTTTCCTGAAAGTTTATTCCGAGTCGATTGATGATGAAACTGAAAACGGAAATAATACCGGACTTCCTATCTTAACACAGGGGCAATCCCTTGGTTATGAAACTATAAAGGCTGAACAGCGTTACCCCCAACCTCCGCCCCGCTATTCGGAAGCGAGCCTTGTAAAAAAAATGGAGGAGCTTGGGATCGGAAGACCCAGCACCTACGCACCAACCATCTCTACAATCCAAAAACGGGAATACATTGTTAAAACTGACAAAGAAGGAGCTTTCAGATCAATTGTGGAAATTATCCTTCAAAATGGAAAAATATCCCGGAATGAGAAGACCGAGAAATATGGAATGGAAAAGGTAAAACTTTTACCAACAGATCTTGGAACGTTGGTGAACCGTTTTTTAGAACAGTATTTTGAAGACATCATCGATTATCATTTTACGGCTCAGGTGGAAAAAGCCTTTGATGAGGTGGCAGCCGGTAAAGCCCCATGGAACCGGATGATCGGAGATTTTCATGAAAAGTTTTATGATAAGGTCAGACAGACAAACGAGATAGCCCAGCGCTTCAGCGGGGAAAAATGCCTGGGTGTTAACCCGGGATCGGGTCAAAAGGTGTTTGTTAAGATAGGCAGGTATGGTCCGATGGTCCAGATCGGAGAAACGGAAAGTGGTGGCCCGCTACGATTTGCAAGTCTGCTGAAAACACAAAGCATTGAGACCATCACCCTGGATGAAGCACTTGCGCTGCTCACTTTCCCGAAGGAAATAGGTGAATTTGAAGGAAAGTCTATGACCGTTGCTGTTGGACGATTTGGGCCCTATATCCGTCATGACGAAAAGTTCTTTTCACTTCCCAAAGGAGCGGATCCCCTCAGCATCAGCCGGGAAAAAGCTGTGGAACTCATCATGGCAAAAAGACAGAAAGACATTGACAATGTCATTAAAGCATTTGAGGATAAACCCGGATTAACCATCCTGAAAGGAAGATTCGGCCCCTATATATCCTTTCAGAAAAAAAACTATAAAATACCCAAGGGGAAAGATCCTCAAAATCTGACACTCGCCGATTGTGAACAGATCATGACCGAATCAGCAAGTTCAGGGAAACCCAAAGCTTTTACCAAACGAAAAAAGAAGTAATTTTATCGCCAAACCGGAATGGCATGGAACTAACAGATTACTTTAAACCACTGGATGGAAGTTTTCAGTTTGATGACGGGATCAAACGAAACCGTATCGGTGAAAGTATTCTCGGGTATTTTCAGGACGGGGACATACCGGATGTAACGCTGTGTGACATAGCATTGATTGGAGTGACTGAAGACAGGAATGCGGTTATCAACCAGGGCAGTTCCGAAGGCCCGGATGCGGTCAGAAAAGCCTTCTACCAGTTGCATGAAGGTAATTTCAAATCCAGGATCGCCGACCTTGGGAACCTGAAAAACGGCTTCACCCCGGAAGACACCTATTTTGCTCTCTCCTCTGTGGTAGCCCACCTGATTGAAATGAATGTCCTGCCGGTAATTTTGGGTGGCAGCCAGGACATTACCTACGCTCAATACAGAGCGTATGAGAAGCTGGGCCAGATTGTAAACCTCGTGACCATCGATCCGAGATTTGACCTCGGGGATGTGGAAGGAGCACTTGACAATCTTTCATACCTGAGCAAGATTATCCTGCATCAGCCCAATTTCCTTTTTAATTTCACAAATATTGGATTCCAGACCTATTATGTTGATCAGGATGCCATCCAACTGATGAAAAACCTTCTGTTTGACACCTATCGGGTTGGTATGATACGCGAGAACCTTGAAGAGGCCGAACCCCTGATCCGAAACGCTGATATCATTTCAGTGGATGTCACCTCGGTGAGAATGTCAGATGCCCCAGGGAGTGAAAATGCATCCCCCAACGGCTTCTATGGAGAGGAAATATGCCAGATCATGCGCTATTCCGGCCGCAGCGATAAACTTACCTCCATCGGCTTTTATGAATACAATCCCCTTTTTGACCCCAGACACCAGACAGCCCAACTCATTGCACAGATGATTTGGTACCTCTTGGAGGGTTTTTACCTTCGGAGCGATGACCTGCCTGCCAAAGGCCAGCAATGGGATGAACACATGTTTATCAAATATATGGTGCCGGTCGAAGACCATGAACATGAGATCGTATTTCTGAAAAGCCGGAAAAGCGACCGTTGGTGGATGAAAGTACCCTGTAGGTCTGAAAATCCATCCCATTATGAAAGACATTATTTTGTACCCTGTTCCTTCAACGACTACCAGACAGCCCTGAAAAATGAGGTCCCTGACCGATGGTGGCAGGTATATCAGAAGCTCATGTAATCTGAAAATAATCGCTATTTTTTGTAACCCGCTTATTTATAGTCTTTCTAAATAATCATAAGCAGGAAGACGTATGGCGGGCAATTAAAAATAGAATCGTCATAAAGAACACAAAATCAAATAATTAAAAAGGCATTGTTTTGTAATAAATCACAAGGACATTTGTAAAAACAAGCCGATATATGGGTACACTAATACCTGAAATAAAAGGGTTCATCTTTTATAATTAATTTTATTATTTTAGCACCGCATAAGAAACCCAAAATCAGCCATGTTCAGATTACGGCATTTTATCATAACCATTCTTACTGTATTCGGATTCACCGTGTTTGCGCAGCAGGAAGTTCAGCTCACCCATTTTATGTTTAACCAGCTTACCTTCAACCCCGGCTATGCCGGCGTGAGGGATGCCAATTGCTTCAATATCCTGATGAGGCAGCAGTGGGTCGGTTTCAGTGATGGGGAAGACAAGGTGTTCCCGCAGACGTACCTTTTTACGTATGACATGGCCATCAACAAGATTAATAGCGGACTTGGCATCATGTTCATGAACGATAAAATCGGTTTTGAAGAGAATCTGAACGTTCGTTTGATGTACAGTTACAAATTCAACATCGGTCAGGGCAGGATGTCTTTGGGTCTGAGCGCCGGTTTTCTTGACAAAACCATTGACTTTTCAAAATTCAAACCCATCGATCCTGATGATCCTTTGCTGTTGGCTGCCGGAAAAGAATCGGACATGCTGATTGATTTTGCTTTCGGGGCACATTATGGCATTACTGATAAATTCTATGTAGGGCTTTCTTCTTCACAAATAGCTGAGGATGAATTTAAAGACATCAATTCAAAGAATCCTTATGCATTAAAACGTCACTATTATCTTACAGGGGGTTATTACTACCTGCTACCCAATCCCTCCTGGGTCGTCAACCCCAATGTCCTTGTAAAATCCGATTTCGGATCAACACAGTTTGATGTAAATGTACTTGGGATATACAATAATAAATTCTGGGGAGGCGTTTCTTATCGCGCAAATGATGCCGTTTGTATTATGTTGGGTGCTTTTCCTTTTGATACTGGTGGCCTTGGCGCCCTTAACCTTGGCTATTCATACGATGTCACTACCTCACAACTGGGAAGGAGTGGACGAAGTTCCGGATCACACGAGGTATATGCCAGCTATTGTTTCAAAATTATCAGGGTGAAAATCCCGTCCAGCTATTCAAATGTCAGATATTTGCCAACCCTATAAATCAAAGCCCCGTTTACGTAACCATTCCGGCGAATAAGCGTTAAAAACGAAGATAAAAACCAGAGATATGCCTGAACAAACATTTGGTAAGATGAAAAAGCTGCTTCTATTTCTAGTGCTCGTTCTTGTGATCTACGGATGTAGTAACACAGGGAACGGACAGCTTATCGGTGTTCAAGACCGTCCTGAATACGTTGATCAGCGGCCTTTTGGGATGTTGTTCATCCCGATGGGAAGTTATACGATGGGCAACAGCGATCAGGATATACCCTATTCAAACCTTGCACCAGGGAAAACAGTGTCCATCCAGTCTTTTTATATGGATGAAACAGAGATCACCAACAATGAGTACCGCCAGTTTGTCTATTGGGTCCGGGATTCCATCGCCCACACCATTCTTGGAGACCTCGATGATCCGGAGCTTTACGGACGGCACTACAAGAGCGACAAGAAAACCGGGGAAGTGATCGAATATGGGCAGGACATACCCTACAAGCTCATCAACTGGAGAGAGGATATCCGCTGGGAAGGGTATGAGGAAGATGGCGAGAACCCATTGGACCAGATGTTCCTTCCTGAGCATGAGCGGTATTTCCGTCGGAAGCAAATTGATACCCGCAAACTGGATTATGTCTATTCATGGATCGATTACCGTGCTGCTGCAGCCCTGGAAAACAGACCCCAGGGGATGCGCGACCGCTCAGTTTTTATCAAGACGGAAAAAACCAATGTGTATCCCGATACCCTTGCATGGGTGCGTGATTTTACCTATTCTTTCAACGAACCTTTGACAAGAAACTATTTCTGGCATCCATCCTACGACCATTATCCGGTGGTTGGTATCAACTGGAAGCAGGCAAGGGCCTTTACCATCTGGCGCACACAAATTCGTGATTCCTACCTGGAAGGAAGAGATCGCCCGTTTGAAGCAGACTTCAGACTTCCTACAGAATCTGAATGGGAATGGGCTGCCCGTGGTGGTCTTGACCTGAGTAATTACCCATGGGGTAGCCCATACGTCAGGAATAATTACGGCTGCTTCCTTGCCAATTATAAACCCCTGCGTGGCAATTATATTGATGACGGAGGGTTCCATACCCTTATCGTAGCCCATTTCGCACCCAATGACTTTGGCTTGTATGACATGGCCGGCAACGTATCTGAGTGGACCAGCAACGCTTTTGATGAATCTGCCTATAGCTTTGCCCATGACCTTAATATGGATTATTCCTTTGAAGCAAAAGATACAGATCCTCCTGTCCTGAAAAGAAAAGTGATCCGCGGCGGCTCATGGAAAGATATTCACTACTATATCCAGACCGGAACCCGTACCTATGAGTTCCAGGATACTGCTAAAAGCTTCATCGGATTCAGGTGCGTGCAGACCTATCTCGGACGGATGGAGGGAGATGGACCTAACTCCTCAGCTATCTATTAGTCAATTACAGAAGGACCATATCACAAATTTATCATTTCAGAAAATCAACAGTTACCAAATAATTTGTTTAATCTTAAATCATTTAAACTTATGGGTATTTATAGTTTAGTTCGAACAAGGAAGTTTAAAAACTTTATGGCAAGGCTTTATGGATGGGGTGCTTCAGTTGTGATCCTTGGTGCTCTGTTCAAGATCAACCACTACCCTGGCGCAGAGATCATGCTGATCCTTGGCTTGTGTACCGAGTCTATCATCTTCTTCTTTTCCGCTTTTGAACCTCCTTTCGTAGAACCCGACTGGAGTCTCGTCTATCCGGAACTTGCCGGCATGTATCATGATGCTGAAACCAAAGCAGTTTCCAAGGCCAAGAAGCATGAAGAGCCCAAATCATTGACCGAGGCACTTGACAATATGCTGGCAGAAGCAAAAATAGAACCTGAACTTATCCATAGTCTGGGTGAAGGTATGAGGCACCTTAGCGAAAACGCCAATAAGCTGGCCAATATCACTGACGCTGCTGCGGCTACCCAGGGGTATGTTTCCAACCTTGAAAATGCAAGCGCTTCAGTACTGGAACTGAGCGATGCCTATCAGAAAACTTCCAATGTGCTGAAAAATTCAACCGAATCTATTGCCAAATCCGCTGAAGCTATCAACTTCAGTGATATTGACGGCATCGAATACAATACACAATTGCAACGTATTGCCAAAAACCTGGCAACTCTTAACAATATCTATGAGCTCCAGTTGCAAAGCTCACAAGCCCAGGTTGATGCATCTGTTTCCATGCAGGATGGTATTAATAAGTTTGTGCAGTATCTGAATACCTCGATCGACAATACCCAACTATACCAGGTGGAAGCATCCAAACTCACTGAAAATGTGAAAGCCCTTAACCAGGTTTATGGAAATATGCTGGCTGCAATGAACATACGTGGGTAAGATAATGAACTGTAATTGTGTAACCAAAAGAGATCTAATCAATGGCCGGATATAAAGAAACGCCGCGGCAGAAAATGATCGGGATGATGTACCTGGTGCTGACAGCACTCTTGGCACTCAACGTCTCCAAGGATATTCTGCAGGCATTTGTCAATGTGAATGATGGATTGGTGCAGACCAACCGAACCTTCGAAGGGAAAAACCAGATGCTCTATTCTGATTTTGCAGCCCAGTTAGAACAGCAGGCAGACAAAGTCAGACCGTATTACGAAAAAGCCATGGTAGCCAAGGCTCTTTCAGATTCTATGGTTGATTACATCAAAAACCTCATGACCGATGTACTCGCCTATACTGAATTCGGGGTAGCCCCTCATGCAGACAACAGGCACAGGAAAGACCCAAAATGGCTGAAAGCTTATGATATAAGCCTTCACGAAGTAAAAAAAATCGATAGATATGATAAGCCAATCAATATCCTGATCCCGGATCAGGCCAATGAGAAAACCGGTAAGGCTTATGAACTTCGGATGAAGATGCAGCAGTATAAAGAGAATATGGTAAAACTCCTGGAGGATACTGCCCTGATAAGAAAAACTGATCTGGGTTTCCATTATGACAGGGCCAGGAATAAAGAATACAAGCGGGAGATGTCATGGGAGTTTAATACTTTTTACCATACTGTCCTTGCAGCCGATGTGGTGATCTTTAACAAGATGATTGCAGAGGTAAGGAATGCCGAGGCGGAAATTGTTGGAAAGCTCATGAACAATATTACCAGGAAGGACTTTAAATTCGATCAGATCGATGCCAAGATTGTCCCGAATTCCATGATGATACCCGCTGGGAGCAACTATGAAGCAACCTTGTTTGTAGCTGCATATGATACAAAAACACCCATCAAGGCTGTCATCAACGGGCAAACCATCCAGGGTGATTCCGGCAAGGTGATCTATCGCACCCCTTCCGGTGGTGAAGGAGACCATCAGGTGGAGGGCCAGATTTTTGTGTTTGACCCTACATCTGGAAAAGATGTCCCTTATAATTTCAATACATCCTATAGCGTATTCAAGCCTACGGCAACAGTGTCTGCCACCAAGATGAATGTATTTTATCGCGGACTGGAAAATCCACTCTCGGTTTCTGTCCCCGGGGTGTCACACGGTAATGTGAACGTAAGCCTCAGTGGAGGGCACCAGCTTATTTCACAAGGTGGTGGTAATTATATTGTCAAACCAGGTCAATCAAAGGATGCAATTGTAACAGTAACTGCCAAGATCGGGACTGCAACACAAACCATGGGTTCATTCCCATACCGAATCCGTAATGTACCCAGCCCCACACCCTATTTTGCAGGTAAAAAAACCGGAGAAATTTCAAAAGCACAGATTGCTGCTGCGCCGCTCGTTTCAGCCGTGCTTGAGGAATTTCTTTTTGAAGGCGTTCGGTTCAATGTCGTTTCCTTCAACTTTGTGATACGGGAGAAAAGCGGAATATTGACCTCCCTGCCGCAAAGGGGAAGCAACCTTGATGGTGCAGCGCTGGCAAAAGTACAGGCTGCCTCCAGAGGCGAACGTATCTTCATCGAAGAGATCAAAGCCAAAGGTCCGGATGGGAAAATTGTACCCCTCTCCAGCGTCATTCTTAAACTGAACTAAGCATACAAAATCATAGTGTTATGAAACCTATCATTGCAGCAGTATTCATGGCTCTTGTGCTTACAGGTACATTGCGAGCCCAGGTGCTTGAAACCCAAGGTCCCATACACCGAAGGGCCTGGGCTAAGGTACAGGATGGAAACGCTGGGGAAGAGTGGATCAGCAATGCGATGAACCGCATTCCTGTCCAATACCCTTACCTGCGGGAAGCCGATGTTATGTGGGCAAAACGGGTCTGGCAGGAACTCGACCTGAGGGAGAAAGTCAATCACCCCCTTTATTATCCTGCCCAACCGGTCCGCCACCGCATGAGCCTTATGTCAGCCCTCTGGCAGGCTGCTGTCGTCGAAGGACATCTCACCGTTTACAGTGATGAGGATTTTAAGTATCCTTATACAGTTGAAGAATTGAAGAATAAACTAACCGTCAACGACACCATCACCATACCGAATCCTCTTGATCCCGACTATGATACCACCATCGTCATCCAGAAAGAATTTGACCCGGCTGATGTGTTGTTTTATTGGATCGTTGAAGACTGGTTCTTTGATAATAAACGCTCGGTGCTTGAAAAACGGATCATTGGTCTGGCCCCCATGAGGGAGAAATATACCACAGATCCAATCACCGGCGAAAGGATCCTGCAGGGAATGGAGCTTCTCTTCTGGGTTTATTTCCCCCATGCAAGGAATACCCTTGTTAAGACAGAAGTCTTTAATCGTTGGAACGATACGGAACGAATGACGTTCGATGACCTGTTCTTCAAAAGAATGTTCGCAGGCCGGATCATCAAGACGGACAATGTGCATAACCGGTATATCTCAGAATATAAAATGGGACTTGATGCACTACTCGAATCGGATCAGATTAAAAGGCAGTACCAGGAGTTCGAGATGGATCTCTGGGAATACTAGAAATATTATTGTCAACAAACCAAAAAGCTATCCTGATTTCGGGATAGCTTTTTTTATATCTTTATCTTCTCTGAAAAAGGAAGATTCGAATGCAGAACGATTATTTATCCCAACCTGTGGTATATGCAAAAGGTGTGGGCCCGGTCAAAGGGGAAACCCTGAAAAAGGAGCTGGGCATTAATACGTTTGGAGATCTCTTGTTCCATTTCCCTTACAGGTATGTTGACAGAAGCCGCTTTCACACAATAGCCGATATCCGTGAAGAGGGACAATGGGTGCAGATTATCGGGAAGGTGATAGCAGTACAAACCCATGGAAATAAGAGGAAAAGCAGAATGAGCGCTCTTTTCCAGGATAAGACGGGCTCCATTGAACTGGTTTGGTTTCAGGGATTAAAATGGGCTGCAGATAAGGTATTCCCTGGAAATGCCTACGTTGTGTTTGGTCGTACAACACTTTTCAGTAATAGGTTCAACATCCCACATCCAGAAATTGAAAACCTCTGCGAATTCCAGGCTTCTCCCAAAGATACCTTTCAACCCCTTTACAACACAACTGAGAAAATGAAAAGTAAAGGGCTGGATAGCCGGGGGCTTGCAAGAATTATAAAAGCTTTGCTGACCCAGAGAATAACCCTTCCCGAAACCCTGCCTGATTGGCTCGTCGAAAGGAAAAAGCTCCTGTCGATGGATCAGGCCATACATGGCATCCATTTCCCCGCCTCAGCCGAAATCCTCCAGCAGGCAAGATACAGACTTAAGTTTGAAGAATTGCTCTTCATACAGTTGCATCTTCTTTCTATCAAACATGACAGGTATGAAAAAGTGACAGGATTTACATTCAACAGGGTGGGTGATTTTTTCCATCGGTTTTATGAGCGAAACCTCCCTTTCGAACTTACAGATGCACAAAAAAGGGTAATCCGGGAATTGAGGAAGGATATGGGTTCAGGACGTCAGATGAACAGGCTTCTGCAGGGCGATGTAGGAAGCGGAAAAACACTGGTGGCACTTATGGTTGCCCTGATTGCCGCAGATAACGGTTACCAGGTAGCCATCATGGCCCCGACCGAAATTCTGGCTAACCAGCACTTTGTCACCATTACTGCTTTCCTGAAAGGGATCGGGATTAACATTGAATTACTGACCGGATCATCAAGACCGGCAAAACGGAAAGAAATACTTGCCTCTTTAACATCTGGAGAGCTGAACATCCTGATTGGCACCCATGCACTGATCGAGGAACGGGTAGTTTTCGCCAACCTGGGATTGGCCATCATCGATGAACAGCACCGTTTTGGGGTTGAACAAAGGGCCAGGTTGTGGAGTAAAAGCGAAACCCCGCCCCATATCCTGGTCATGACCGCCACACCCATACCAAGAACCCTTGCCATGACGCTGTATGGCGACCTGGATATCTCTGTGATAGATGAGATGCCTCCAGGCCGTAAACCGGTCAAGACCGTTCATTACTATGACGCTAAACGGAACATGGTGTTTGATTTCGTCAGGAAGCAGGTTGCCTTGGGGCGACAGGTTTATTTTGTGTATCCACTGATTGATGAATCGGAAAAACTGGACATGAAAGACCTTATGGACGGTTTTGAAAGCATCACACGTGCATTTCCGTTGCCTGATTATGCGGTAAGCATGGTGCATGGCAGAATGAATCCCGAAGACAAGGATTTTGAGATGGCCCGTTTTGTCAAAGGGGAAACACAAATTATGGTGTCCACTACGGTAATAGAAGTAGGGGTGGATGTGCCCAATGCTACACTAATGGTGATTGAGAGCGCTCAGCGTTTTGGCCTCTCTCAGTTGCATCAGCTCCGGGGAAGGGTAGGTAGAGGTGCCGATCAATCCTGGTGTATTCTGATGACCGATTATGAACTATCGGCCGAAGCTAAAAAACGTATCCAGACTATGGTTCAATGCAACGATGGTTTTGAGATTGCTGATGTGGACCTCTCCCTTCGCGGGCCCGGTGACATGCAGGGCACCCGGCAGAGCGGTATGCCGGATCTGAAAATATCGGATCTGTCGAAAGATGAAAAAATCCTGAAAGAGGCAAGGGAGCTGGCCATCCAGATCATTGAAAAAGATACGCGTCTGGTTCATCCGGCCAACCAATTGTTAAGGAAAACGTTGAAATCTAAATTCAAGGAAGCTGCTACCTATGCCTATGTCGGTTGATGGGAATGGTGAATAAGAACGGCTATCCTGTAAAGGAGCCTTGCCCCCACATTGGCATCCCACTCATCCTCTTTCCCTGGTGCTACTTCACACAGATCGGCCCCGATGATCACACGGCCACTCTCAGCAACCATCCTTAACAGGTAAATGGCTTCGTCAGGAGTTAACCCTCCTGGAACCGGGGTTCCGGTGTTAGGGCAAAAGACAGGTTCGAGCCCGTCAATGTCAAACGACAGATATACCTTCTCTGGCAAAGAAGCCACTATGTCACGGCATACCGTAAACCAGCTTTCCCCGGCAAAACGCCGCTCCAGGATGGCCGGGCCTGAAAACTGTGTGATCCGTGGATCCTTCATCCCCAGCATCATCTCCGGTTCCGAAACATCCCGTATGCCTACCTGCACAAGTTTTGAGATCTGTTGCACCGATAGTGCATTATACATGATGCTTGCGTGCGACTGGACAAATCCTTCAAACCCCTTACGTAGATCGGCATGTGCATCCAGCTGTAATATCCCGAATGAACTCTCCCTTTCAGCGAGCGCTTTCAGGAAGCCCAAAGGAACACTGTGCTCACCACCGGCAACCAGCACGGTTTTGCCTTTATCCATCCAATACCGGCACCTGTCGTTAACCATCCGTTCCACATCGGAGGAAATAAGGTTCACTTTCCGGATCTGTGCACACGATTGTGGATCATCCATCCCCTTACCGGACTCCAGTGCCTGTATAATCTGTGCGGAGGCTTTTCCGGCTTCAACATTCAGTTTTGCAATGGAATCGTGTAGAAAATGATCCGTGCCACAACGTACAAGTCCTGACCCCGGATTATCGAAACTGTAAAAGTCGAGTTGAACAGATGCTGATATCATGGCTTCAGGGCCACCGGAAGTGCCCCTTCGGTATGAGGTGGTTGCATCCCATGGCACATTGACGATCACAATCTCCGAATCGTCCGTATTCCAGGGAAAGCCGAAATAATTACCGTTGGCAATCCCTACTCTGCTGGCATCGTATCGATCATCATTCATTCAGCAAAGTCTTGATATAATTGGGTAACGCAAAAGCCGCGAAATGGACATCCGCGTTGTAAAAACCTGTTTTGTTCTCCGCTGTGAAGGCTTCTATCTGCTTTCGGTCAGCTATTAACGGCATTGGAGCATACCTACGGCTGATCATAATACTCCAGGTTCCTGTAGGATAAGTAGGCTGTGAGAAAGTGAGGGTATGTACACGGTCATTACCGAATATCTCCTTCAGCAATACATTGATTTCCGTAAAAACCTTTTCATTGAATACGGGTGATTCGGTCTGGCCTGACATGATTCCGTCACGACGAAGAATACGGTAACAGTTTTCGTAAAAAGTCCTTGAAAACAACCCTTCGGCAGGGCCAACAGGATCACTACCGTCAACGATAATCAAATCATATGACTCATTGGCCGCATTTTTTACAAATTCAATCCCATCCTCAATCCGCAGATCAAGCTTTGGATCATCCAGCGCGTAAGAGATGGAGGGCAGAAATTGTCTGGATGCTTCCACAACGGTTTCATCAATTTCCACCATGGTGACCTTTTCAATACCGGTATGCCGGAGAATTTCCCTGACCGTTCCACCATCGCCCCCGCCAATGACCAGTGCTTTTTTCACATTTCCATGGGTAAACATGGCGGGATGGGTGATCATCTCATGATAATGGCATTCATCTTTTTCGGTACACATCACCATATTGTCAATAGCAAGCATTTTACCGTATGCATAGGTCTGGAGTATGCGCACATGCTGATATGGGGATTTCCTGTCAAACAGGATTTCACCGGTATGCCTGAGACTGAGTGCCTGATTGTCGTCTTTATCGGTAAACCATACATTCCGGTTGTACATGCCCGGATTGATGTGTCTTTTTGCTTCTTCGCGAATCGATCCTAAATCAAAATCAATCTTCTTTAAAAGATTAATATTTCCACGTCTCAACTCCAAAGCCCCGTAGGCACTTGATTTCAACACCTCCTTCAGATAGTCGAAAGATATCCAGGGATTGACTTCATCACCACATGTAAAAAGATCTACCGCTGCATACTGGTATTCAGGCCAGGTATGGATAGCAAGGTGACTCTCCTGAATAACCACGACACCCGATACACCAAACGGAGAAAAATGATGAAAAGTACTGTTGATAACAGTTGCACCTGCTTCGCGCGCAGCATTAACCATCCCTTTTTCAATTAAAATCACATCATTGAGTGACTCAGGATCACAGTGATTGAATTCAACCAGAATGTGTCTGCCAAGGTCTGCCATATTTCCTCATTTTGATGGATGTTCTGCAAAAGTACTGATTTTGTCCTTTTTATTTTCGTTTTATTAAGAAGTGGTTGATTCAGAGGATCACAGGATGGATATTCCTTCATAGAAAGTCAAAAACTTAACCTATTTTTGCAATGCTGATTTAATCTTGAATAACCTGTTGTACGATGAAAATCTCATATCAGTGGCTTAAGGATTATCTGAATATTGACCTGGATCCGCAGAAGATGGCTGATTATCTTACTTCAACAGGGCTTGAGGTGGAAGGGATGTTATCTTATGAGAGTGTAAAAGGTGGCTTGCGTGGCGTAAAGGTGGGGAAAGTGCTGACCTGTGATCCCCATTCTGATGCTGATAAACTGAAAATTTGCCGTGTGGATGTCGGGGGAAACGATCTGCTGACCATTATCTGTGGAGCTCCGAATGTAGCCATCGGGCAGGCTGTCCCGGTGGCACTTGTTGGCGCATCATTGTATCCTTTTGGTAAAGAGGAGGGAATGACCATCAGTAAAGCGAAAATCAGGGGTGTGATGTCAGAAGGGATGATTTGTGCAGAAGATGAACTGGGGTTAGGGCCCTCCCATGATGGAATCATGGTGTTGGATCCCAAAGTCCAACCAGGCATGGAAGCAGCCGAGTATTTTCATGTAATGAGCGATACTGTATTTGAAATAGGCCTCACACCCAACAGGACAGATGCCATGTCGCACTACGGTGTAGCCCGTGACCTGGCTGCCTGCCTGTCTTTCAGGGAAAAGAAAAAGGTACCTCTCATCCCTCCGGTAACAGCACCTAAGGAAAGGATCGACAATCTTCTGCCAGTAAAAGTAACCATCGAAAACAAAGAAGGATGTAAACGATATACCGGGTTAACCCTGGATCAGGTAAAGGTGGGCCCTTCACCTGAATGGCTGCAGAACAGGCTCAAGGCCATTGATATCAAGCCTCACAACAATGTGGTGGATATTACCAATTTTGTGTTGCATGAATTGGGGCACCCCCTGCATGCTTTTGACTATGACAAGATCACCGATGCCCATATCGTAGTCAGAAATATGCCGGACAATACCCCTTTTACGACACTTGACGGGATCGACCGGAAATTATCTGCGAATGACCTTATGATCTGTGATCCGGTCAGGCCATTATGTATAGCCGGCGTATATGGCGGCGTCCATTCCGGGGTTACGGATACAACCACACGTGTTTTTCTGGAAAGCGCGTGGTTCGATCCGGTGTCGGTCCGTCGTACAGCACGTTACCATGCCCTGAATACCGATGCCTCATTCCGCTTCGAAAGGGGGGCTGACCCCGGGATCACCATTTTTGCCATCAACCGGGCAGCAAAATTATTGTGTGATATTGCTGGAGCCAGAATTAGTTCAGTGATCACCGATGAGGGTGATTTTGCTGTACAACCCATGGACGTTAAGGTTTTTCTCAGGTATGAAAAGCTTGATATGCTCATGGGATTTGTGATGAAAAGGGAGGATCTGTTCCATATCCTGACATTGCTTGGTTTTACCATCATGCATGAAGAACCTGACGGTGCATGGCTCCAGGTGCCTACATACAGGTATGATGTAACCAGGGAAATTGATGTTCTGGAAGAGGTGATACGGATATTTGGGATGGATAACATCTCTGTCCCTGCTAAAACCCACATTTCTATCCCCCCAGGAGATCATTCAGGGTATTCCGGCTATAGGGATCTCATTGCCGGATACCTTACAGCAAACGGTTTTTTTGAAGCATGGAACAATTCCCTGACCTCCTCCCATTATGATCACCTGTTCAGGAGAGATCAGGATGACACGGAACAGGTTGCCATTCTGAATCCGTTAAGCAGAGAACTCGATTCGTTGCGGACTTCTTTACTCTTTGGCCTGATGGAAACTGCAAGACATAACATCAACAGGAGATGGGAGGACTTGAAATTATTCGAGTTTGGATTGGAATATCATAAAGTTACAGGGAAAGACAGCAGTGATCCCGTCACAGAGCAATTCCAGGAAAAACCAAGACTGGCGCTGCTGATGTCGGGTATGCATACAGCAGAATCCTGGTTCGAAAAACAAGAGGACATTACTTATTATCACCTGAAAGTTTACATGGATGACCTTTTCCGGATCTGTGGCTGTCCGACGGACAAGATATCTCTTCATGAGACCAGGAATTTGTTTTTTGATTCAGGTGTGGATTGCTTCTATGAAAATCTTTGGATTGCCCGTTATGGATCCCTGAACAAAGAGATCGGGAAATACTTTGCTGTGAAGCGACCTGTGTTTTATGCTGAACTGGATTGGCAAAAGCTAACGGTCATCAAACTGGGAACCCCTTTCCGGTTTGAGCCGTTACATAAGTTTCCGGATGTAAGGAGGGACCTTTCCCTGATCCTGGACCGGAAGATCAGTTTTAGCCAGATCAGAAAAGTTGTAATGGAATCAGAACCCCGGCTGATACATGACGTATCTTTGTTTGATGTTTATGAATCGGATCAGCTCCCTCTGGGAAAAGTTTCCTATGCCATTGGCGTCATGATGCGGGATATCGGTAAAACTCTTTCAGAAAGAGAAATTGAAGCTGTGATGGATAAGATTGTTACTAACCTTAAACAATTACTTCATATTGAACTGCGTTAATCTTCCTGCTGTTATCAGGGAGTGCTCAATGATTTGTAATTTTGTGGATCAAAGAAATGAGTAAAAAATTCACTGATTGAATGTTTAACGTAAAACCTGATGCTATGAAAAAATTATGGTTCTTTTTATTGCCGCTGACCCTGCTGATTGCTTGTAACAGGGCTACCAACACTGAAATTGAAAACCTACAGTCTGAAAACGAGAGGTTACGGACAGAATCCATGACAAAAGATTCTACCTTGAATGCTCTGTTTTCATCTTATAATGAGATTGAAGAAAACCTGGCATTGATCAAGGAAAAGGAAAAACTGATCCGCAAGGAGGGCACCGGAGATCTTACCATGGATGCAAAACAGCGGATCAAGGAAGACCTGACCCTTATTGCCGAACTTATGGAAAAAAACAAGCAAACCATTGCATCACTAAGAAGAAGGGTGAAGAATGCAGACCTGAAAATTGCTGAGTTTGAAAAAACCGTCGATGTTCTTGTAAAAACCATCGAGGATAAAGATGCGGAAATCGTAACCCTCACCAACCAACTTGCAGCAAAGGATGTTGAAATACAGAATCTGGCAGGACATATACAGTCAATTACTTCTGATCTGGCCTCAAGGGAGGAGGTTATTTCTCAGCAGGATATTGAACTGAACAAAGCATATTATGTTATCGGAACCGAACGGGAACTGCGTGACCATGGCATCATCACCAGGGAAGGTGGATTTGTCGGATTAGGAAAGACCAAAGCGTTGTCAAAAGATTTCAATGCGCAGTACTTTACCGAAATTGACATTCGTAAGGTAAAATCGATCCCCATTAATGCGAAAACAGCAAAATTGATCACTGTCCATCCTTCGAACAGCTACAACCTGATTGGCGAAAAAGCCATAGAAAAGATCGAGATTATTGATCATACCAATTTCTGGCGTTCCTCAAAGTACCTTGTCATAATGGTGAAATGATGACCATCCGGTTTGTTCCGGACAGGGTGATACAGGCACAGCAGCTTCTATCGCCCTGTTTTTTTTATGTAAAGTTCAACCCTGCGATTGGCCTGCATCTGTTCTTCCGTGTTGGCGTACGGGTAGATCATTTCTGAATTGCTCTTTCCGATCCATGACAGCCTTGATGTTGATATCCCTTTCCTTACCAGGTACTCGTAGACAGCTTGTGCCCGCTTGTCGGACAGTGTCTGGTTGTGGGCGGGAGACATGCCGCTGCGATTGTTGTACGGATCGTTGACATGCCCGATAATTTCAATTTCAATATCAGGTTGATCCATCAGTGTCTGAATGATATCTTCCAATACCGGGTAGGATTCCCGGAGAAACTGGTCGCTTCCTCCTATGAAATGGATATTATTGAAAGCTACCTTTTTCCCCTCTTCAATCCTGTTCAGGTTCACGGTTTTCAGGTAGGTCTGGTAATCAGCCCCCGTCTTGATCTGATCCGTAAACTGAAAGTAACCGGGTGCTTTTACAATGATCTGATAAGTGGTTTGCTTTTCAATGCTGATAAACAGGCTTCCGGTCTTCTTCCATTGCATGGTAGCTTCTTCCGATTTGGGTACAGACCGGTTGATAAGGATGATATCGGCGTCTATCATATTAAAGGTTGATGCATCTCTTACATTGATATTCAAATAGTTTGACGGAGTAGTCTCTTCAGGTTCGGATTTTTCCCTGCAGTTCCTGAATTTGAAGTGTACATAATGCCCGTTGCCGTCAGGATAAACATTATCAAGTATAAGCAGGTATTGTTCCCCCGCTTTTACCGGTAGTGCCTTTGCATACGAAGGGCCTGGACCGGCATGTATAAAATCATCACTGGCATCTGCATTTAACCCGGTACGGCTGTTGATCGCAGTATCATTTCTTGAGATACAACTCCTTAGGGGTATTAGTTTTTTTTCCCTGATCATCTGGCATGTCTGGGTGCCTTCATAGCGAAAAAGGAGAAAATCATAATCATCCTTGATCGAAAGTGGGATGATATCCAGAAGAAGATCACAGTTCTCATGTGCTTCGAAGGTATACCATACAGTATGATGTTCTTTTTCAAAAGAATAGAGGTCGTTCTTATGGCTGTTGAATTCTATGATCTCTCCGTGGCCGACAGGAGGGGTGGTAGGTCCGTAGATCGTGTCATACAGGTGAATGGGGTTATCACAATCAGCATTTTCAGGACCGATACGGTACAACACCTGACCTCGGGCAGACAATATGCCTGTCATGAAGAGGATCAATATGATGATGCTGGTGAATCTCGTCTTGCTCATTTACCCAGGGTTATCTTTTTTGATGCGATTTCCACTCCATGCTCATCCAGTACTTCTATCAGGTAGATACCCCGGTTGAAAGTTGCAAGATCAACATACGATTCTCCTTCGGAGGGCTGAACCTCCATCTGCCCCAGTAGTTCACCTTTGAGATCGTATATCCTGATCGTCAGCTTGCCGGGTCCTTCTGACCGGAGAATGATCTTGTCTGATGCAGGATTTGGATAGATTTGAATGGATGAACCACTTTTGGTAGCTACGGCTTCTATTCCGATATGGTCTTTGTCCCATTTGGCAAGAACATATTCGCCCGGTTGAAAATCAGAAACCGTGATATTACCTACATTGGGATTTGCACTTTTAATGAAGGGGATACCATGCCAGGCTTCACCGGCATGAGGCCGGTACAGGATGATCAGAGAATCTGTTGTATTGGTGATCAAGGCATTGTCGAACTGATTTCCGGTACTGTATGAGAATATGCCCTCAACAGAACTTCCCGGAGGAATGATACCAGTGATTTTCCAGTAACGGTTTGGTGAAAGGGTCAGTCCTGCAACAGGTTGTGGAAGGGGATCAGGTGGCACGAATGAATGTTCAATACGTGCGAAAAGGGTATCGGTGATGGTGTTTGCTTTGAGTCTGAAAAACATATTATTGAACTGGGGTTGGGACGGTGCGGTAATCATTACAGTTTCAGCGGTAATGGCATCGGAAAGCCGGTCTTCCGGATCCATCAGGACCAGTATGGGCTTAAACGGAAGCCAGAATGTCCCTAGTCCGTTTGCCCCGGAGAAGGAAAGCCGGCGTATTTCACATGTATTGATGTCAGCATAAAAACCAATTTCCACGACATTATTATTGACAAGGGTAGTTCGTCCCACCATCTTCTGTTTGACATAAACGGTTACATTCCAGCCACCTGCATGTTGAATCGATTGCACCGAATCAATTGAGAAATGAGGGAATCCGGGGGTAAAGACCCATCCATCAAAGAACGGGGTGAGGTTAATCCCGGTATGCTGGCTAAGGTAGTCTCTCATCTGGTAGGAGGAAACAGGTTGAAAGGCAAAATTGTTGAGGAGGGCTTTGATGGCATCAAAGAAAACGGAATCACCCAGGTATCCCCGGAGCGTGTGAGCGATCAGACACCCTTTATCATAAACGGTGGTGCCATAGGTGTGCGTCTGGGGTACCGGATACAATGGGAAATATACTCCATCTCCTCCTGAGGCGTTGGTATGGGCAAAATTGAGCACCTGTTTCTGGAGGTTCATAATCCCCGCCTTATAGGTCTGCCAACCGCTCATCCCTTCTGTATAAACCGATTCGGAATACCTGGCCCATCCTTCATTGAGCCACATGTCTTCAGCGGAAGAACAGGTGACCAGGTCACCGAACCAATGATGGGAGAGCTCATGTGCCACCAGCCAGTCGTAGGAAAAGTTACCGGTGATGAGATTCCGCGGCATGGCAATATTCATTGCGTGCTCCATGGCCCCTTTGGTAGTCCCGACATAACCAACCCTTGGCCAACGGTAGGGCCCATAACGCGATTCAAAAATATTCAGCATTTCGTCCAGGTTGGAGAAGGAACCAACCGCTTTGGCGGAATCAGACGGTCTTACATAGATAAGTATAGGAATGGTATCAGAGATACCATGATAAACCGATGACAGGACAGAAAACTCCCCGACAGCTACCGATGCCAGGTAGGTAGGGATGGATTGCTCCAGTTTCCAGTACCAGGTAATGCTGCCATCCGGATTTAGGTTGCTTCCCTGAAAAATCCCCCCGCATACAGCTTTATGAGTGGCTTTGGTTCGTATAAAAAAATCGTAGGTGGCACGGTCAATGAAATCATCCAGGCAGGGAAACCATACCCGTCCGTAATTGTGTGGATAATCATCAAACGCAACCCCAAGATTATAGGCAAGGGTGCTGTCGGACAGAAAATGAAATCCACCCCAGTTGTAAGGTTCGATCAACGGAATACCATGGTACACAACACGTAGCACAAATGTGTCAGCAATGGAAAAAGGAGTGGAAAGTAAAATCCTGAGCACGGTATCATTGTAAACATATCCAGAGTGAACGATACCATTGAGGAGTACTGAATCTACAGTGAGTTTGCGGAAGTCGAGAGAGAAGCTGTTGATGGATGCCATCCCGGGTATGGCAGTGATGTCAGCAGCTCCGTAAAGCTGTTGATGCGACAAATGTTTCAGGTCAAGATGGATGGTATAGTTCAGTACGTTGATTGTGTCGCTTTTTAATGCCTGGCCTGATACCCGTGAAGATCCGACAGCAAACGATATCAGTATGATACATACAGATCGCAGATTCATCATTATCCTGTTTTTTTTCACCGCAAGATAGTTTTTTTTATGATGTTACTAATACGATGTCACAGAGAGAAGCCGAATGGCCCTCGAAACAGGATAACCCTTCAGAACTTCCTTCATTGTTTTGACCACTTCGCTACATTTTTCATTAAGTTTGTTTCCTTGTTCACCAATCGGTCCCTCTTCTTTAAAAGTCCGGAAATCAATCTGCTGTTATGAAAAGAAAGATACTTTTTTTCCTGTTGCTACTATCGTGTATACCATTGCTTTACCATCCGGCTGATGCTCAGACTGCCGTATATGATCTGCAGCAATGCATCGATCAGGCAGTTAACAACAATACCTCATTGAAAATCAGTCGGCTGAATGTTGAAATGCAACAAAATACACTGCAACAGGCAAAAGCCTCATTGCTCCCTACCCTTACAGCCAATGCAAGCCATGGATATAACTGGGGTCAGACAGTTGACCTTTATACCAATCAGTTTGCTTCGGAAAGGGTGCAGACCAATAATTTTTATATTCAGTCAGGAATCACCCTCTTCAACGGATTCAGACTGCTCCACATGGCTTCCCAGCAGCACCTTAATCTTATGGCCAGGCAACTGGAAAGCGATAAAGCCCTGAATGATATTATGCTCAATGTGGCAACTGCTTATATGCAGGTCCTTTACAGTATGGAACAATTGGGTGTTGCGGAAGGACAGCTTGGCATCACCAAGCAGCAACTTACTCGGACACGGCAACTCGTTGAGGAGGGCATGCTTGCAAGAGGAGAATTGCTGGCAATTGAAGCACAGGTGGCGGCTGAAGAGGTAAACCTTGTCAGGGCGCAGAATACGCTTGACATGGCCTACCTTACCCTTGCCCAGGTGATGAATATACCGCCAGGAACCACTTTTACCATTGCAATCCCCGATCTGGAAAGGCCTGAAGTAAGCCAGACCCTTCTTCTGACACCTGTGCAGATATATAATACCGCCCTTGACATTCAGCCCCAGATCAAAGCTTCAGAAGTGATGGTTGAAAGTGAAGGTGCCGGTGTCAAGGCAGCAAAAGGCGGTGCATTACCCACTCTTTACCTTACCGCCTCCATGGGGACAGGATTCTCAGGGGCACGGAAAGATTATGCCTATACATTCACCGGATTTGCTCCCAATGGGATGATCACCTCCTCCTTCGATACGGTCTTTGCCCCCGATTTCACCATCAACGAATCCCTCAGACCGTTCAGCAAGCAGATCAATGATAATTTCAATCAGTCGGTGGCTTTATACCTGACTATACCCCTGTTCAACGGTTTGCAGAACCATACCGGAATAAAAAATGCACAACTTTCACTGGCCAACGCTCATTACAATCTTGATCTCCAGAAACAAAAACTGATGCAGGAAATACAACAGGCCCATGCCGATGCTAATGCATCCCTTAATAACTACCTTGCTTCAGCCAAATCACTGGATGCCCTGAAAGAATCGTTCAATTATGCTACCGAACGTTTTAATATAGGGATGATCAACAGTCTTGAATATAACGATGCCAAAAACCGGCTTATGGCTGCTGAAGCCCAGATGCTTGGCGCCAGGTACGAATATGTTTTTAAATCCAGGCTGCTGGATTTTTATATGGGACATGAAATACGGCTCTGAATCCTTAAAAAGAAGATGCTCTGGTAAACATTCAATACCTTATGTTTATACTAAAATGGAAATGAAAAACTTAATGAAAAAAAAGATTTTGTATTACATCCTGGGCGGAATTGCCATACTGCTGGTGTTGCTGGTGGTGGGCAAAAAGCAGGGATGGATCGGAAAGGATAAAACCCTAAAAGTAGCTACAGAAAAAGCGGTAGCAAGAGGTATCATCGAGACAGTTACAGCAAACGGAAAAATCCAGCCGGAAACGGAACTAGTGATTACCCCTGATGTGTCCGGGGAGATTGTAGAGCTTTTTATTGAAGAGGGGGAAAAAGTTAGTAAAGGACAGCCCCTGGCGAGGATCAACCCTGAGAATTACATGTCGTATCTGGAGCAAATGGAAGCCGGTGTGAATGCCCAACGTGCCAACCTCGCCAACGCAAAGGCACGACAGAGCCAGATCGAGGCCCAACTTATCAAGAGCAGAAATGAGTTCAACCGTATCAGCTCTCTTCATAAAAAAGGGGCAGTGTCTGATGCAGAACTTGAGAATGCGGAAACCGGTTGGCAGGTGGCTAATGCAGAACTTGAAGCATCAAAACGAAGTGTGGAAGCAGCACTTTTCGCCGTGAAAAGCTCTGAAGCATCCCTGAAGGATGCTAGGGTAAACCTTACAAAAACAACTGTGGTTGCACCGATGGATGGAACTATTTCAAGGTTGTCGAAAAAGAAAGGAGAGAGGGTGGTCGGCACATCACAGTTTGAAGGCACTGAGATTATGCGTATAGCCGACCTTTCAAGCATGGAGGTCAATATTGAGGTTAGTGAAAACGATATCATCAGGGTGAAACTGAATGATACGGCAACCATTGAAGTGGATGCATACCGTGACCGTAAGTTTTCCGGAGTGGTTACACGAATTGCCAATTCAGCCATTGCCACCGGTTTATCTACTGAACAGGTAACCAATTTCGAGGTGAAGATCCGCCTGCTGAGGTCCTCTTATGAAGACCTTGTTCCGGGCAATGATTCGGATGCTTCCCCATTTCGCCCTGGAATGACTGCCAATGTGGATATCCGCACAGCATTTGAACCGAATGTGATCGCTGTCCCGATCGAAGCTGTTACCACAAGGAAAGATACTACCGGCTCACGACTTGATCGTTATAAAAAGGTCCAGGATCAACCCGTACAGGAGAAAACAGCAGAGGAAAAAAAGAGAGATAAAAAAGAAGAACTTCAGGAGTTGAAACAGTATGTGTTCATTTACAGTAAAGGCATCGTGCGAATCCGCGAAGTGAAAACAGGTATTCAGGATAGCGAATACATACAGATTACAGAAGGAATTAAAGCAGAAGAGGAGGTGGTTATTGCACCTTACGGGGCCATAACCCGTGATTTGAAAAGTGGTGACAAGGTTACCAAAGTAAAGAAAGAAGAGTTGTTTAAAAACTGACAGACCATGACCCTGATCCTGGCCATAGAGTCATCAACTTCGGTTTGTTCAGTGGCTTTGTTTGATGGTCTGCAGTTGATGAGCATCAGAGAGGTCAATGAGGGTTACAACCACGCTGCCCTCCTTACTCGGTTTATTCAGGAAGTTCTGGAAGAAAAGGGATATCACGCTAATCAGCTCAGTGCAGTCGCTGTCAGCAAAGGCCCAGGTTCCTATACAGGATTACGTATCGGTGTCTCTGCCGCAAAAGGAGTGTGCTTTGCCCATCATATACCTCTCATCGGTGTTTCTGCCCTTGAAGCCATGGCTTTGCATCTGGCAGAAGAATGCAACCCGGATGACTATTTCATACCCATGATTGATGCAGGCCGGATGGAGGTATATACCATGATTTTCGACGGGACTATGAGGGTAATAGAGCCACTGGGTGCAAAAATCATCAGTCGTGATAGTTTTGATAACCTGCCATCACCGGCGTGCAGATATCTGACCGGTAACGGCGCATTCAAATTCAGGGATTTGTTCAGTGGTGACCGTAACGTCGTCATCAGAGATGATGTGCTTCCTTCTGCAAGGCTTCTGGGGAAACCTGCCCTGTCTGCTTTTTCAGCCCAACAGTTCGAAAATGTGGCCTATTTCGAGCCGCTTTACCTCAAAGAGTTTATTGCCGAAAAACCTCGTGTTAAAGGGCTCTTCTGAATCATCAGAAACAATACTTGTTCTCTTCGATGATCTTCCCTGCAATCCGTCTCCTTGCCATTTTTATATTAACTGCCGGCAGGTAGGTCAAAGTCCCGATGGCTTTGATCAGCCTGGAAGATTCCTCTCCGTCAGCAAAAGAGAAGACCGCATCCATGCCGTTTTTCCGGATGATATGGGCAGCATCGCGTAACCTTACATCCAGCATGTCCTTCAGGATATCATGGCTGGCTTTGTCTTTCAGAGCTTCCAGTTTCCTGATCCTGAGTGCCATCGATTCTGCAATGTATAGCTCCATAATCATGTTTGCAATGTTGTTCTGAATCTCCTGTTCTTCAACGATCGACTTGAATGCTCTTGTGAAACAGTACACCACCAGCATGATGGCTCTCTTGAAGTTTTTTATTCCACTGAAACAAATCCCGTAAGAATCTCCGGTGGTAACCGGCTGGATCTGGTCAATGGTTTCATAGATCTTTTCAGCCTCGCTAAAAAGGTCATACATCCCCTTTCTGGCATTTTTCAATGCACTTTCAACGATCAGGAGCCGGTTAATTTCGTTGGTGCCTTCAAAGATACGGTTGATGCGTGAATCCCTGTAAGCACGTTCAACCCGCATCTCTGCTGAATAGCCCATACCGCCATGTATCTGTACACCCTCGTCAACAACATAGTCAAGCATTTCGGATCCGTATACCTTGAGGATGGCATCTTCAACCGCAAAATGGCTGATCGCTTCAATGGTTGCCCTGCCAATATCCTCCATGGTCGATTTATACTCATCCAACAGTATATCTACATCTCTACTTACCCGATAAATTGCTGATTCATGGGCAAAAGTGCGGATGGCCATCTCTGCAAGCTTATATTGAATGGCACCGAATGTTGAAATAAGTACCCCGAATTGTTTCCGTTCATTGGCATATTGTACCGATTGGTCAATGGTTACTTTCGCTGCACCGATTACATTGGCTCCGAGTTTCATCCTTCCCATGTGAAGAATACTGAGCGCAATCCGGAATCCTTCACCCCGCTTGCCAATCAGATTCTCAACGGGCACCTTGACGTCGTTGTAATAGATTTGTGTGGTGGATGAGCCTTTAATACCCATCTTGACTTCGTCAGGACCAATTACAACCCCAGGCCAGGATGTCTCAACGATGAATGCACTCAGGATCCGGTCATTGTCAATCTTGGCAAATACGACCTGGGTGTCACAGAAACCACCATTGGTGATCCACATCTTCTGACCGTTTAGGATATAATGCTTCCCGTCTTCACTTAATACCGCCCTTGTCTTTCCCGAATTAGCATCACTGCCGGCCCCAGGCTCTGTAAGACAATAAGCCCCAAGTAATTCGCCTGTTGCAAGTCTGGTTACATACCGCTGGCGCTGGTCTTCATTACCGTAATACATGATCGGTAATGTTCCGATCCCTGTATGGCACATGAATGCAACGGAGAAAGAGTAAGCTCCACCAACAACTTCGCCTGCAAGCATCTGGGTCACAAAGTTCTGCCCAAACCCGCCAAGCTCCTCCGGCAGCGAAATCCCCATCAAACCCAGCTCCCCCGACTTCCTGAGGAGACTTACCATCTGTTCCCTGTCTCCTTTATCAAGCTTGTCAAGATTCGGGTAAACTTCCGTTTCAATGAATGACCTGATCGTATCTGCAATCATGAGTTGTTCCTCATTGAACTCCTCAGGAATGAACATCTCTTCAGGCTGAATGTCCCTTGAAAGAAATTCCCCGCTTTTCATCATGTTTTGTGGTTCCATAGCTATCAATCATTTTTGGAGATGCAAATATAGAGTATTTTATATAAAATTTCTGGCACCATTGGATCAGGTCGTTCGGATGAACAACAGACCCTTTGCCTTTGGATAATTGGCACAACGACCTCTCCATGGTCTAAACTATGCCCGATTATGCGGATTCTGAAAAGTATATGGGTGAGGAATCTGATCGTAAAAGAGATCACTTTACCCACAAAGAAAGTAATAAAACTTAAAACTGGTACTGAAGCCCCGAATACAATCCCAAGGAAAGCAGATGCGGATCAGAAGAGCTCTCGCTGCTTACCGGCTGGAGAGCGTGACGGTAAACAGGATTAAAACTTAAGAGCAACCGGGGGTGCAACTTTATATAAATTTCCATCCCCATGATGCCGCTCAGGTATAAATCCCTCAGCCCCTTGGTCTGGCCCACCTGGCTGGATTCTTCATCTTCGATCAGAAAAACCTGGTTGGCGGTTAAAAGATTGGCACCTACACCGGCTTTCACAGCTAATCCAACCTGCCGGTCGATTATCAGAAACCTTCCTGTCACAGGAAATTCCAGGTAGGAGAAATGTTGCTCAAATTGTCCTGAGTTAATTTCAAGGAGTGGGCTTTTAGCAAGGTTGCCCCTGATTTCACTATTGAAGGAAATATCTCCGAATGGACTGATCACAGGCTTATTTGAACTTAGAGTTGCAACACTTCCTGCCTCTGAAATAAGCTGTGTTGAAAACTGGTGATACGAAAGACCGGTTGAAAGGCCAATGCGTTTCGAAAAGCTGTAATCCACCGTCATGGTAGCAGATACCATCGGCCTGTTGAGCTGGTCTTTGGTGGAACCCAATAGTGTATGATCATATTCGCTGCCATCTGTCACCGATGTGCCGGTATTGTAATAGTTGCTGTAGGTTTGCCCTGCAGCACATGCTATGCTCCAGCGTTCGTCTTGATGCTTCTTTTTGACAGGAATAACCAGGGAGGGTATCTGTGGAGGAAGAAAATCCTGTAGTTTGATGATGTCATGGCGGGGAATCAACAGATCAGGCATATAATACTCTTCTGACCACGCAACCTGTGCAGGTTCGATAAATGAGGTTTCTGTAAACAGGTCCCTGGTAGGCTCGTTTGCCATTCTACTGTAGTCCGTGGAAAAGGATGGCAGATTCCCGGCTTTACTTTCTCCAACGGCTACGGGTTGAATGCCCGTACCTGGAGATGAAGTCAGCGACTGTTGCCTCCCCTTTGCAACAGGGGGCTGTAAGTCCGCTGTCATGGAAGGCTGTATCAGAGTGGACGGTTGTATGATATGTAACGCTGTATAATAACCGGTTACAAAAGCAAGCAGTAAAGCAGCTGCCCCAAGCATCCATGTTCTGCGAATACGTGCCTGTTGCATACGGCGGATGGAAAGTGTCTGTTCGAGACGGTTCCAGACATGTCCGGGTGGCTGAGATTCATATTCCGTGAACACCTCCCTCACCCTGTTATCGATGAGATGATCATCCGGTGTCATAGTGTATGGTATAGATGGTTATCATTCAATCTTACGTTATAGTTGTATGACTCGACCAGGCACTAAACGATGGCCATAAATCTGTCTGATCTTATCCTGAAGTATCGATCGTGCCCTCGACAAATTGGATTTGGAGGTCCCCTCGGTAATATCCAGCATCGCACCGATCTCCTTGTGATTATACCCTTCCACAGCATATAGCATAAAAACAACACGGTACTGTGGCGACAAAGACTGCACTGCCTCCATGATCTCAGACGTTGTTATCTGTCCGATTATGTCTTCCACGCTCATTTCGACCATGCTTTTAATATTCTCTGCAATTGCCATCATCTTGTGATCCCTGCGATACTTTTCCAGCGCTGTGTTGACCATAATCTTCCTCATCCAGCCCTCAAAAGATCCGTCTCCCTTGTATTGTTTTATGTTGGTTAATATCTTAATAAATCCGTCATGCAGGATGTCTTCAGCGTCTGAACGATCATAAGCATAAACCAAACAAACAGCAAAAAGCTTTGCGCTGTACATCTCATATAACATCTTTTGCGCCTGCTGGTTGTTGCGGGTACATCCCTCTATGATATCACCGATCTGGCTTTGCTCTCTCACCTTTGACGGCTTGTAAATGATGATCCAAACTGTAATTTGGTTGCGTCTACCCTGTTCCTATGGTACAACTATCATGTTTACGTATTTTGAAAACAGTTATTGCATCAGGTTACAGGAAAACCTGTATAATGTAACTGTCAAAAATGCCATAATAACTGTAGTTGCTTCTATGCAGGATAGGTTGATAATGATATCGCTTTTGTTGATATATTTTAACAAAGTTACAAAGAAGATGATAAATAAGAAAAAATAAAAACCCCGGTATATCGCGATTGACATACCAGGGTTTGCTCAGTAATATTAGGAAATCCGGGTCCTCTGTAAATCACTTTGCGCCGTGATTGCACTTATGGGCATCATTGTTTCCGGATTCCTCATTGCCATGTCCCGTGCATTTGTGATTGGGGTCCTTTTTCCCGGTGCACGTATGATTGGCATCTTTTTTTTGTGCTGCAGTACATTTGTGGTTTGGATCCTTTTGCCCTGAACACTTATGATCAGCATTTTTACTGGTGCAACCATCTTGTGATACATCCCCTTTGTAATGCCCGCTGCAGGAATGTCCGGAAGCAGCAACCTGAACATCTTCACCAGGTTTTAATATCCTGACTTCGTAGCCGAGTTTCTCAATAGATGACCGAATCTTTTCACTGTCGGTCTTCCTGGTATCAAATGTTACCTCAACTGTCTTGGTTGCAAGATCAACCTTCATATCCTTTACCCCTTTCTCAAAAGGAATATTATCCATGATTTTCTGCTGGCATGAAACACAGCTCATACTTACCCAGAATTTCACTGTTTCTTTCTTTGGATTCGTAGCCTGAAGCTGGCTGAAACCTAATATCAATACCGCGAATAACATTGCAAACAAACCAGTTCTCTTCATTTTTTCATCATTTAATTAGTGATACTATTTGGTTAATTCATTTTCTTACATGCCTGTTTTCATGTTCTTTTCCCTGATAACTAATACCTCTTGATGTTATACCTTATTCCCGCATAAACCTTTCTCCCAAGCAAAGGCCCCCAGATCTGTGAAGCGTCGAAATATTTTCCGAAAGGATCATCCGAAGCTATGATTGGATTTGGCTGGGCGAAATTAGTCAAATTTTCACTTCCAAGGTAGATATTCCACATCCTGAAGTATTTCGTCACCTGGGCATTCAGGATTGTATAAGGAGGAGAAGTTTTTTCTTTCTGATACACTGAAGGAAGGCCGGTATTATCAGGCAGTCTAGATGGACCGTTAAACTGGGCGGTAAAATCAAATTGCCACTTTTCGAGCCCGGTCTTGTAGGACAGATTGACCAACCCCTTGTATCGTTTTGAAAAGGCCATAGGTATCAATTCACCGTTCACCGTGGACTTAACATCACTTAATCTTACAGCAAGCAGCACATCCAGCTTTTTTATCGGTTCAAAGGTGAGATCCACCTGGATGTTATTGGCATATGAAGCACCATCAAGGTTGTAAACATTAAGGTATTCAAAGTCACTGTCATAATCAATGATGATCTGTGAAATGAAGTCTGTCCGGTACGCCTCTCCGTTAAGGGTTGCATCCCTTCCGGCAATCTTCATTTTTTGGGTCAGATGTAGCCCGTAATTCCATGCGATCTCCTGGTCTGGCTCCTCCAGGAATCTGATATCTCTGGAACTGGCAAGCAGGAACAGGTTTTCTGCAAATATGTGCATGGTGCGGTAACCTTTGCCGGCTGATAACCGGATGATGGTGTTATCAAATGGCTGATATCGGACATGAATCCTTGGTGTCCATTGAAATCCGTAAATATTGTTAAAATCAGCCCGTATCCCGGCCATTAACGTGAACTGTTTAAGAAAAGTATAGGTGTACTGTGTGAATACACCCGGGATCCGTTCATGACAGTTCATGAGGGAATCATTGATATGTTCATCATACCCTTGATACTGAAAGGAAGCACCGGCCTGAATGATGTGACTTGTGTTGCTGATATAGGTATCGAAAACCATCCTGTGGTTTGCACTGATCTGACGTACCTGGTGATGGTTATTTCCAAACGCAGATCCCTGGTTATGTAGCGAAATATTGTTAAGAAATGCCAGATTGGTGGCTGCACGCCCTTTGAACATATATCCACCCTTCAGGAATGCAGCGTATCGGTTAGTGTTGACCTCAAATCCATACCGGTTGCCAATATTTCCGTTTTGCTTTTCACCGTAATCCATTTCACCTCCGAAACGCTTTTCATACAATCCACTGACACCCCACTGCCCCATAAGCTGTCCATCAGTGGAAAGATATTTCCACCTGTTCATGAAATGTAGCCGCTTCGTTAGCGGTTCATCCATGAATCCATCTTCATTGCCGTCAAATCGCTTGTTGTTATAACCTCCATGGGCAAGCAGCATAGTACTCAGTTTCTTGTTCATTTTATGGGAAATATTGGAATTGAATTCTATATGGCCGTGATTATTGCCGTATAGATTCAGGTAGAACACCTCCTTGCCGTCTGGTTTTTTATAATCCGCATTGACCTGCCCTGTGATCGATTCATTACCTGTTACTACGGAGGAGGCCCCTTTGGAAACAGAAATCGATTCCAGCCAGTGTCCCGGGATGTAATTTAATCCGAAGGTGCGGCCAAAGCCTTGGTAATCGGGGATGTTCTCAATCATCAACTGACTGTAAATCCCGGCTAACCCAAGCAACTCTATTTTTTTAGCCCCGGAAATGGCATCCCCGTAAGAAACATCCACCGAAGCATTGGTCTCGAAACTCTCACCCAGGTTGCAGCAAGCAGCTTTGTGCAGCTCCGATCCGGTGATGTGCTGAACGACAATAGGATTATAATGATCCATGTATGTACTCGATTGTCGGGCCATAATCACCAGCCTGTTCAGGGTAATATTGCGGCTCAGGGCAATGCTGATATGGTCTTCTTCCGGTTTTACCTTCAATGAATCCCGTTCATAACCCGCAAAGCTGACTACCAGGATATCGGTGCTCTTTACCCTTTCAATGGTAAACTTTCCCTCGTCATTGGTAAAAGTTCCAACCGATGTGCCCGACCAGAAAACATGCACATTGGGAAGAGGTGTGGGCTGCCCTTTCTCCTCCTCTTCATACACAAAGCCTTGGATCCTGGCTGCGGATAATCCCAGCGGAATTAATAAAATAAATAATGCAGTTATTGTTTTCATCTCTTTCTATACTGTTGATTATTTATGCTTTTTGATATTCCCTGCAAGCTGACAGGCTCTCCATATTAGGATTTACAACCTGAGTTTTGCTCAATTTAAAAGATTACCAGGGAAATAAAACCTGTCCGTGTCTTCAGCATTTGCTAAGACAGGGGATGATCAGCAACAGTCGCCCGTTTTTAGCTGGTGGTTTTGGATTACCATTCGCTTTCCTGCACAGGGTGATCTGTCAGGTGCAGGTATATAAATGACATTTTTGTTATGGTGGATGGCCTTAAAAATGCCATCCTTTTCGGTTGGCATCTGAGATGCTAAAACCGGTTGAACCTTGTTTAAAGTTTTCTTGACAGGTTCAGTATCAGGTGATATTTTTATGAGGAATTCAATATTCTGGCAACATGGCTCTCCACATACACTGTTGGGCTGTTTGGAATGCTCACTGCAACAGGATGGTTCTTCTTCCTGACAGGATGAATGTGATTGCTCAGCAAGGTTAATGAAGACAGAGGAGTAGGTTTTATTCAGATGATGACAGTGATGAATGAAGACCATGATACCACTGGTACTTACAAGGAATACAAGTGCCAGCGTCACTGAAACGATATGTCCGGTCAATTTCCTCACGGTGCAGGTATATGCTGCAAAGTTAATAGATTAACATTTAACCTTTTACTTTGTTTTGTTAATGGAATGTTATTCTGAAAACGTGTCATCCAGGTATCATTCATATACCTTGGGTATGACTTCATTATTCAGTACCATCAGCCCGTTTATTGCCAGGGCTTTCATTTCATCTTCTCCCGGATATATATACACCGGGGCGATATATTCAATCCGTTCCCTGATCATACCAATAATGGTTTTGCTATAAGCAATTCCTCCTGTAAGTAGAATGCCATCAACCTTCCCTTTCATCACGGTTGCCATTGCACCGATCTCTTTTGCCACCTGATAGGCAAAAGCTGTCAGGATTAACGTTGCTGATTCCTCCCCACTTTCTGCACGCTGTTCTATTTCCATGGTGTTGTTGGTTCCAAGGTAGGCAACAAATCCTCCTTGTCCCGTGATCATTTTCTTTATTTCCCCCATGTTATATTGACCACTGAAACATGCTTTTACCAGCGCGCCGGCAGGAAGGGTCCCGCTTCGCTCGGGGGAAAAGGGGCCTTCACCGTCCAACGCTTGGTTAACATCCACAACCCTCCCTTTCTCATGTGCTCCGACACTGACACCGCCTCCCATGTGTGCAATGACCAGATTAAGCTCATCCGGTTTGACATTGTGCAATTTGGCATGTGCTCTGGCGATCGCTTTCTGGTTCAGTGCATGGAAAATGCAAATGCGTTCAAAGTTCGGATGGCCTGAAATCCTGGCAATGGGTTCCATCTCATCCACTACCACAGGGTCTGCAATATAAGCCCTGGCTGTTGGTAAACTCTCTGCTATGTCACTGGCAATCAAACCACCAAGATTACTGGCGTGTTGACCCAGGTATCCCTCAGAAAGGTCTTTCTTCATTTGCTCATTCACCTCATATACCCCTGAGGGAATAGGCTTTAAAAGACCACCCCTTCCCACGATAATCTTCAGCTTCTCCACTTCGATGCCCGCCGATCTTAATTCATCCAGAATGATCTGCTTCCTGAACTCATACTGGTCAGTGATCCTTTCAAACCTGGCAATCTCTTCGCTGTTGTGCCGTATGTTCTTGAGGAACACCTGACGGTTCCCATCGAAGATGGCTACTTTGGTGGACGTGGAACCGGGATTGATCGTCAGAATCAGTTGTTCCCTCATAATGTCTGAATTTAGGGCTGATGGTATATTACATGGCTGCAGCCAGGGTAATCGATAACATCTTGCTCCTGTCACTGTCCGACCTTGATGTCAGCACAACAGGCACCGAAGCTCCCATCAAAACAGCAGCTGAAACAGCTCCTCCAATGAATCCCATGGTCTTATAAAGGATGTTGCCTGAATTGATGTCCGGCGTAAGCAAAATATCTGCATCACCTGCCACTTCGCTTACAATCCCCTTATGGATGGCTGCCTCTTTCGATATCGCGTTGTCAATCGCCAGAGGGCCATCAACCAGACAGTTCTTAATTTGTCCTCGCCGGTTCATCATGGTGAGCATGGCAGCATGGACCGTTGCTTCCATCTTGGGATTTACGGTCTCTACCGCACCAATCACCGCCACCTTGGGTTGGGCAACGCCAAGGTTGTTGAAAGCCTCAACTGCATTAATCAATATATCAACCTTTTCCTCAAAAGAGGGGGCAATATTCATGGCAGCATCTGTTACACCTATCAGTTTATGATAGTAAGGGCTCTCAAACAATGCTAAATGGCTAAGCAATCCCCCTTTACGAAGTCCTTGCTCCTTATCCAGTATCGCTTTAAGCAACGGACCTGTGGAAATATACCCCTTCATCAGGATCTCAGCCTTTCCTTCCCTGATCAGTCGAACAGCCTTTTCAGCCGCCTTATAGCCATCAGGTTCATGTATGAGTTGAATGCCTGTAAGGTCAAAACCAACCTTGGCACATAACGAACTCACCTTGTCCTGGTCACCAACAAGGATCGGAATGACAATACCCTCCTTATTGGCACGCATTACCGCTTCAAGTACTTGCTCGTCAGCTGCCGCAGCAACCGCCAGTCGTCTGATCTTTCCTTTCCTGGCTTTCCCTGTCAAATCATTCAGTTTCTTTAACATTATCTTTCTTTTAGGATATCATTTATTCGATGAAGTGCAAAAGTAATAACTTCAACCGTTTGATGCAATAGCAGATTATCATGCCTTGCCTGCAGGAAGTGCGGGCCATTCCGTTGAATATTCAGTCACTGTAAAACCTGATCATACGTGTAATGGCGCGCCGGCAGACAGGACAGAAAGCATCGTATTTCACCGATTTCATGGAACAATCGATATAAGGCCGGTAAATACCTTTCGAAAGGTAACCACCCCCTTCATATACACCTACCTTTTTTGCATATCTTGATTTTGCCGGTGTCGGAACAGGGGTTGTTGGCCCTATCATGTCGGCCCATTTGCTGCCGAAATCCACCAGGGTCGTAATATTGGGTTCCCATGGCTCGGTCCGGAGGTCATAAAAAGAATCTACGGCTACCTCCGATGTGTAATATTCATCGGCCAAACCTGCGAAAGAATGACCGAACTCATGGATCAGGAGAAAATCTGCTACAATATTGCCTCGTGTACCTGTTGCGTAAAAATTGAAGATGCCGCCTCCACCATATTGATTACTGTTCACAATGATGAAGATCTGATCGTATGGAGCCAGCCCGGCTATGTCCCTTACCCGGTGAAAATCTTCAGCCATCAGATACCGCTCCGTACCAAATGTGTAAAATGAAGCACCAACGGCTGTCTTTTTGATGATCCCCTTTTCTGGCAGACTTGCCCCCGAATCTTCGGAAATAGCACAGATACCCCGAATGTTAATCATTGCACGGTTTGTTGCAAATGGCTCACATCCAAGCAGATATTCCGCAAAACGATGGCAATCATCCACAAAAAGCTCCTGTTCCGACTCCGTATAACCTTCAGCGATAAATACAACATCAAGCTTTTGGTCTGTCGGACCCTTTATTTGAATGTCCTTCACTGTATATGGCAGTTTTGTGGAATTCAGGACATGGGTGCTGGCTGGATCAAAAGGAATTATTAACAGGCTGTGTAAGATATTCTTCTTATCCCTTTTAAAGATTTCAATGATAACCTGTTGTTTTGGGAATGGCATGATCAGTGATTCGTTGAAGCTCTTTTCCCTTTCTTTTGCCTCTTCCGTATCCTGCCATTCGACAAACAAGGTGCTGTATCCCCTCGAATAGATCACCTCCCCGGTTGATGCAAGCTGAACTTCAAAATAAAAACGCCCGTAGCCAAATGTATCCGTCAGGTTCCGTTTTGAACCTGCCCAGAAAGGTTCTTCAATGAACCGGTAAAGTTGTATACTGCTCTCTATGCTGTTTCCGGAATGATAATAATCCATCCGAAGGGTCTTATCATGGAAACAACTGTCAAATGATGCGGTGATATCCTGAATGGTCAGGAATATTATAACCAGGCTTAAAACCAAGTGTGTTTTCTTCATACTATTTAGGTTTTAATATCACAGTATTGATCAATTATGCAAACCTTATAACCGGTAACAGCCCATTCAGCAACCGTAATCTTACCTTACAGGTCGGCATTGATGTGTTGGCATTATGGCACCCAGTTGAATGTTAACCCAGCTGTAAAGATAAAAACTATCTTTGTAGCTCAATCATTCGGGATACCCGGAACCGCGGTTGTAAGTTATGCATATTATGGTTAAGAAGAGAGATCCATTTTTATCAAAAAGTATAAATAATTCCGGAATAGTGGCAAGCAAGGTAAGGAACCGAAGGCCTTATCTGTTGTTCAGCTTAATGATCATTACCTTAGTCATGGTCCTGGCGACAGGTTGTATAACCGGCAGGCGGACACTTGTGCGGGATCGTTTCACGGAGAATTCCTCCGGGAAGGCAAAACAGGCAGGTGATGAATCAGGCATCTGGTTTAAAACCGGGGAACTGAAAATGGAGGATTGGGAATATGCCCCGAATATTAAAAGTGTAAAGCTATATAGGCAGGATATTGAACTGTCGATGCCGGTAATGGAATTAGGTGATACCGATCGCTTGCAACTGATCTTTGATGACCTGGATGGTTACTATAAGGAATACAGGTACATGGTGATACATTGCGATGCATTCTGGGAGCCTTCCAACCTTTTTCCTGAGGATTACATAGAGGTATTTACGGAGGGATTGATCACGCAATATGCTTTCTCGCAGGCAACCCGTCAGCCCTATGTACATTATAACTGTTTGATCCCTGATGAGAATATGAAATTAACAAAATCAGGTAATTATGTAATAATGGTGTATGATGCAAGAGACCGTAACCGTGTGATTCTCACAAGGCGCTTTATGATCTATGAACCTGGTGTTAAAGTAAAAGCTTGGGTTAAAAGGTCATCGGTTGTAGAAGACCTGAAATATAAGCAGGAGATCGATTTTGAAATCGACAGGGGAACCTACCCAATAGAAAATCCATATACGGAATTAAAGGTGTTCATTCAGCAAAATGGCCGTCTTGATAATCTGATCCGTGACATTGAACCGAAACTTGTATTGGGAAATAAACTTAGTTACGACTGGGATAGAATAAACGTCTTTGATGGGACGAATGAATTCCGGCATGTTGACCTTCGTTCACTTTCCAGGTTGACTCCCCGGGTGGCCATGATCGAACGTGATTCTCTCTATCATCATGTTTATGTTATGCCCGATTATAAAAGGGCTTTTCAGGTCTATATTGAAGATAAAGACCTGAACGGAGAGTATATTATTATGAACGAGGATGCCTTGTCCAATCACTATACGGAAGCTGATTATGCATGGGTCCATTTTACCTTTCCGGTTAACAATCCTTATGAACAGGGAGCCGTTTATCTTTTAGGAGCAATGACTAACTGGCAGTTCATTCCTGAAGCCCGTATGGTCTATAGCAAGGAGAAACACACTTATGAAACAACCTTGTATCTTAAACAGGGGTATTATAACTACCTATACGTGCTGTTGGGAAATGCCACTACAATGGCAGGCACATTTCTAACGGAAGGGGATCATTTCGAAACAGAGAATTTTTATACCATCTGGGTGTATTATAGAAAACCAGGAAATTATTATGATCAGCTTATTGCTGTGGAGCGCATTATAGCACCTCAGCCACGGTAAAGGTTGATCCCCCTACAAATACAAGGTCATCTGATGTGGCATTACGAAGGGCAGCTCCGTAAGCATCCTGTATGGTAGGGTACACACTTCCTTTCAGTCCGAGATCCCTCGCCTGTTCATACAGGATCTGCGCATCCAATCCTCGTGGAATCTGAGCTTTGCAGAAATAATAGGTTGCATTCTGAGGCATCAACTTAAGTATCTTCTTCTGGTCCTTTTCTTTGACCATGCCGATGACCATGTGCAACTTCCGGTGTTTTTCTGTCAGTAATTGTTTCGTGACTTGCATGATGCCATCGGGATTATGTGCCACGTCGCATATTCTGAGCGGCTGTTGCCCGAGAACCTGATACCTGCCAGCAAGACCGGTCTGCTTAATCACATCATTGATCCCTTTCAGGATGTGATTTTTTCTGATATTAAAACCCATCTTTACCAATTCCTCAAATACCGGCATGATTGTCACAATGTTTTCCTGCTGGTACAAACCTGTCAGAGGACATCTCAGGTCTGTAAGATATTTATGGTCATTTCTGTTGATATCCATGATAAGCTTCCCTTTCAGACTACCTGCAAAATCAATCCTATTAATGCTGTAATCATCAGGGGCAAAACGGATCGGTGCCTCCTCCATTTCTGCTTTGAAGCGGAAAATATCATCCGTTGCCTCCTGATGGCGTCCAATGATTACAGGAACTCCGGGTTTTATAATACCCGCTTTTTCTGCAGCAATCATCTCAGGGGAGTTACCCAGAAATTCCTGATGATCCATGCTGATGTTGGTTATGACAGAAATCAGGGGATGTACAATATTGGTTGAGTCAAGCCTGCCACCCATTCCTGTTTCCAGCACAATGATATCAACTCTTTCTTCTTTGAAATACCTGAGTGCCATGGTGAACGACATCTCAAAAAAGGAGGGCTGGAATAGGTTAAAGTCCTTCCGGAAATAATTTACGAAACGAGACACCCAGCTTTTGGGCACCATCTTCCCGTCAATCCTGATCCTTTCCCGGAAATCTTTCAGGTGCGGGGATGTGTATAATCCTGTTTTAAGTCCTCTGCTTTGCAATACAGAGGCAATAAGGTGAGAAACGGAACCTTTTCCGTTGGTGCCTGCCACATGAATGAACCTGAGATAATGATGCGGGTTACCAAAAAACCCAACAAGTTTTAGGGTCCTCTGCAGATCTGCTTTATAGGCAGCTGCACCGATCCGTTGAAACATCGGCAGCCTCTCGTACAGATATGCCTGGGTCTCGTCGTAGTTCATGAGCAGCAACCCGATTCATTAGTAGTAGCAAAAACGTCTGAGAATCTTTAGATATTGTATATGCAATATAAGTATATGAAGTGCATCAGTTCTGTGTGGCTGTTTTGGAATAGATCAATTCAGTTTAATAAAGGTATAGGTGATCGTACCCTGCTGAATTACAGGCGCATTTTCCTTGACAGAAAATCTGCTCTTCTTTGCAGCTGAGATCGCAGCAGTTCTGAGTTGCAGGTCCGAAGTTGTGGAAAGCTTTGAATTGTATTGAGCATTCTGTACATATCCCATCTGGTCAACCTGCACATCAATAACTACTTTTCCCTGGTTGTTGGAATAATAAGCCGGTTTGGGAAGTTCTTTGGCTGTACGTCCAACAAGACTAAAACTTGGGCCACTTCCCGGGCCTGTACCGGTACCCGTTCCATCACCACTCGATTTACCCGTGCCTGTACCACTGCCGGTCCCTGATCCGCTACCGGTCCCTGGTTGACCGGATGTCCCTTTCTTCGGGAACATCGCATCCGGATTGACACTTTTTTTGGGCTGTTCCGGTTGAACTTTTTCAGGAGCTTCAACGGGCTTGGTGGCCGGTGTGACAACAGGTGGGTTATAAGGATTCTCCGGGCGGTCATCAGTTACAAAAGTCTTTGTGGCTGAAGAGGGTGAAGGTTGCGTAACCGGCGTAGGTTCGGGTATAACCTCCTGCCCTTCAATGCCTCCGCTGCTGCCACTGCCACCCATCTCAATCTCCACACCTACATCCGGGATTGGAGGTACCGGATAGTGGAAACCAAGAAACAGGCTGAGTACGAACAGTAATAATAGGAATATCGCCGCTGCTATGATGCCTTTCAACCTGTCATTCTTGTTTTTCATTTCTTGTAAGTTTTTCAGGATAACGTATAATCGCCTTGAATGTTACAAAGATAATATTATCAGGGCTTTTCATGTATACTGAAATATGCCGGAAAAGTTACCTGCTTTGCTGGTCTTAAGGCAATTTATAAGTATCAGTCCCTTGGGGTGGTTTTAAGGATCACCTTATGTTGTGTATTGTTGCCTGAATTTATCTGGCTGACAATGTTGTAAACGTTTACGATGGATTGCACCTCGGCAGTTCTGTCGGCCTGGAGTTCAACACCGGTCGGGTTTTCGGCTCCCTGAAGCTCAATGGCCAGTTGTGCCTGAAGCGTGATCAGATCAACAGGCTGGTTGAAATAATAATACTGGTTCTCCTTATCAATTGCGACGACTGGACCTTTAGGGCTAATGGTTTTCGATTGGCTGCTGGGTAGACTTACATCAATGGCATTGGGGCTCACCAGTGTCGAAATCATTATGAAGAAGATGAGTAAAAGAAAAACCAGGTCAGACATGGATGCCATACTGAACGAAACTTCTTTCTTGTTTCTGGTCTTGATCGCCATAATGCTGAGCTTATAAGGTTAGGTGGCCGGCTCATGCAACAGGTCCATAAACTCGGTCGCCCGGGCTTCCATAATGTAGACCAACTTCTCGATCCGCGCAACAAGGAAGTTATAGGCTATGTACGCAAGAATCCCTACAATGAGACCGGCAATGGTTGTGACCATCGCCTGGTACATGCCGGTGGAAAGAAGCTGAATTTCAATCTGGTTGCCTTGAGAAGAGATATCAAAAAACACCCTTACCATCCCGATCACTGTTCCAAGAAATCCGAGCATTGGCGCACTTCCTGAAATGGTTGCAAGGGTGGCAACGTTTTTTTCAAGCCTGGAAACCTCAAGTTTACCCACATTCTCAATGGCTGCATTAATATCCCCCAGGGGGCGTCCGATCCGTGTGATTCCCTTTTCAACCATCCGTGAGATGGGTGTTTCTTTGCTGCGGCATAGGGCAAGTGCTGCTTCGATCTTTCCGTCATGAATCAGGTCACGGATATTAAACATGAAATGGCCCTCTTCTTTCGATGCACGGTTGATCATCAGAAACCGCTCGACAAAAATTACCACAGCCAGTGCCAGCATAATGCCTAATGGTAGCATGATCGCCCATCCTCCCTTTTCAATCAGTTCCCATACGGTTAGCATATCTGAGTCTGGATTCTGGATGGTATCGGTTGCCGCCACAATATTGGCCAGCTGTATCCGGGTTAATAGGGAAAGCACCATACTATTGCTTTTTGTGTTAACAAACGGCTAATATACATATTAAGTATCTCGTAACTCTAGTAACACCGTACCCTTTTTTGCACACCCCTCTGTTAATTATGAAATTTCAGGGTATAAGGTCCTGAAGTACACATTCTCCTTAGAACTTTACGATTGTCCCGATATTTTCTCCTGTCAGCAGGCGTTTCAGATTACCTGGTTGATTGATGTTGAAAACGATGATCGGAATATGATTCTCCATGCACATCGTGAAAGCAGTTATGTCAAGGATTTTATATTGATTCCGTATGGCATCATTAAAAGTGATCTCGGTAAATTTTACTGCTTTCGGATCTTTCTCAGGATCAGTAGAATATACTCCATCTACCCTTGTCCCTTTCAACAATACCTGGGCATGGATCTCTGCAGCCCTAAGTGCTGCTGCTGTATCGGTGGTGAAAAAGGGATTGCCTGTACCCCCTGCAAAAATAACAACCTTACCCTCAACAAAGGCTTTTTTTGCCCTGCGGGTGGTGGCTTTTTTGCAAATCCCCTCTACAGGGATCCCGCTCAATAATAAGGTGGCTATCCCCCTCTCCTCCAGTTTCCATTGCAAAGCCATCCCGTTGATAATGGTGGCAAACATGCCCATGTAATCCCCCTGAACACGGTCCATTCCGGATGAAATACCCTGAAGCCCGCGGTAGATATTGCCCCCTCCTATCACAATACCGACAGCACAACTGGTGGTAAGTGCCTCAGCTATCTCTCCTGCATAATAGGTTAGTTGCTGGTCATCAATACCACTGGTCTTGCTACCCATCAACGATTCGCCACTGAGTTTTAATAATACAGTATCATACTTCATGATATTCCTTGTTTTTACTTGTAAAATTGCATAAAAAAAAAAGAAGCCATCAGGTTAAGGCTTCTTTTTTTTCAACATGGTCTGACATTATTCCCCCAGAACTACCCGGTAAAAGGATGTAACCCTGAGTTCGTTGTCAAAAGACGCAATCAGTTGTCCTACCGTTTTTTTATTATCTTTGATAAACTCCTGGTTCAAGAGTGTCCTCTCTTTAAAGAATTTATTCAGTTTACCTTTGGCAATGTTTTCCAGCATAGCTTCAGGTTTTCCCTCCAGTCTTGCCTGCTCCATCCCGATCTCAATCTCACGGTTGATGACACTGGCATCGACGCCGTCCTTGTCAATGGCAATCGGATTCATTGCAGCAATCTGCATGGTTACATCCTTACCAAGGATTTCAATATCCTGCCTTTCACGTTTGTTCATTCCCATGATGGTAGCCAGCCGGTTACCATGATGATTGTATGCAAAAACCAGGGGTGCTTCAAGACAGTGGTATGCATTGAAATCAATTTTTTCCCCGATCTTTCCAACCTGCTCGGTTACATGATCCGAAACGGGCCGCCCTTTTAGGTCTGTCTTTTTTAATGCATCCAGACTGACGGGCCTCTTTTCCAATGCCATATCAGCAACCTGCATGCAGAAGCTTTTAAAGTCGTCATTTTTTGCCACAAAATCGGTCTCGCAATTAAGCATAAGAACCACGGCAAAAGTCCTTTCATCATTGGTTTTGGCATACACAAAACCTTCATTAGCCTCACGGTCTGCACGTTTTTCAGCTATTTTTTGCCCCTTCTTGCGCAACCAGTCAATTGCTTTCTGGAAATCACCTTCGTTTTCAATAAGGGCTGCCTTACAATCCATCATCCCTGCACCGGTCATCTGGCGCAGTTTGTTTATATCAGATGCTGTGATATGTGTCATTACTCTGAAATTTTTATATGTGTATTATCCTTCCGGAATCCGCTTCAATCCTGGTCCTCTTCACGGATCTTTTCATCTTCATCTTCAACCAGTTCACTGATTTCTTCATCTTCCATCTCCTCCTCGGCTATTTCTTCCTGATCATACTCAGATTCCATATCAACCGACTCTTCAGGGATATTTCTTTCCCTGTCCATTCTGCGTTCTGACATCCCTTCCTCAATGGCATCAACCAGTACGTCCATGATCAGGGCAATCGATTTTGCTGCATCATCATTGGCCGGGATCGGAAAATCAACCAGGTTGGGATCTGAATTTGTATCAACGATGGCAAAAGTTGGGATGCTGAGCTTCCGTGCTTCAGCCAGTGCAATATGCTCTTTGATGATATCCACGATGAAAATGGCTGAAGGCAGACGGTTCAGATCTGCAATGCTCCCAAGGTTCTTTTCCAGCTTGGCCCGCTCACGGGTGATCTGAAGCCTTTCACGTTTCGATATGTTATTCCATGACCTGTCTGTCATGAGTTTGTCAATCGAAGACATTTTTCGTACAGCTTTCCGGATAGTAGCGAAATTGGTAAGCATACCGCCTGGCCATCTTTCTGTCACATAAGGCATGTTGACCTTTTTTACCCGCTCTGCCACAATCTCTTTGGCCTGCTTCTTCGTTGCTACAAACAGGATCCGTTTTCCCGATTTTGTGATCTGTTTCATGGCAGCCGAAGCCTCATCAAGCTTAGCCATCGTTTTGTGCAGGTCAATAATGTGAATGCCGTTGCGCTCCATAAATATATAAGGAGCCATATTCGGATTCCACTTTCTCTTCAGATGCCCGAAATGTACACCGGCATCCAGTAACGCTTCAAATGTTGTTCTGTTTTCCATCTTATGTGTTTGTTTACCTTCTTAAAAAGCAATCACTGAGTAGTCCCTGAAAAGGAGTCTCTGTGATTTAGATACTAAACAATATCGGTTCTGATATCAAAATGCTAACGTTTACTGAACTGAAACCTCTTCCTTGCTTTCTTTTGTCCCGGCTTTTTGCGTTCTACCATCCTGGGATCCCTTCGGAGAAGTCCTTCCGGTTTCAATACAGTCCGGAACTCCGGATTTACTTCAAGCAAAGCCTTTGAAATGGCCAGGCGAACAGCCTCCGATTGACCCTTGAACCCACCACCTGTCACATTCACCCTGATATCATACTTCCCGATGTTATCCGTAAGTACCAATGGCTGCTCAATGGTATAATGCAGCAGGTCGGTTGTGAAATATTCCTTGTAGTCTTTCTCATTTACAAGGATTTGTCCATTGCCGGGCTTAAGATATACTCTTGCAACGGCAGTCTTTCTTCTGCCTGAAGTGTTGATTACTTCCATGGATTATTTGATTTCATTTATGTTGAATTCTCTTGGCTGTTGTCCGGCTTGTTTGTGTTCCGGTCCAGCATAGACATAAAGGTTCCGGAAAAGCTCGCGGCCTAAACGGTTCTTAGGCAACATACCTCGTACAGCATTCTCAAGAACTCTCTCCGGAAATTTGACAAACATTTCTGCAGGTGTCCGTGTGCGCTGACCTCCTGGATACCCGCTGTGCCTTATGTACTGTTTGTCATCGGTTTTGTTCCCGGTAAAGATGACCTTCTCTGCATTGATCACAATTACATTGTCGCCACAATCCACATGCGGTGTGAAATATGGCTTGTGCTTTCCGCGCAGTACCATCGCAATCCGTGCTGCCAAACGCCCAACTATCTGATCCGTTCCGTCAATGACAAGCCATTCCTTCTCTATCGTTGAACGATTGGCTGACTTTGTCTTGTAACTCAATGTTTCCATCTCACTCGTTTTTATCAATCTTATATGCCACCCTGAATTTGGGGCTGCGAAATTACTAACATTTATTTACCCGAACAAATTTATCCCTTCCTTTTTATATCATTTCATCCACTCCTTTTTTTTTAGATACTTATCAGTTAATTTTGCAGCCACCTCATTATAATTTTTAACTTACTTATGTTATAACAATGTGCGTAACCAGTTGGTTATGGTTTTCTTCTTCCAGCTCATTCGCAAAAAAAAGTATCAACACTATGAAAAACAAAGTTTTCGCTTTTCTGCTTGGTGCAACTCTTTTCATAAGCAGCTTTCTGTCTAAAGCAGATGAAGGAATGTGGATTCCCTTGTTGCTAGGGAAAAACTATGCTGAAATGCAGCGACTGGGACTTAAACTCACCCCGGAACAGCTTTATTCCATGAACAATAGTAGCCTAAAAGATGCCATTGTGCTGTTGGATAGGGGATCATGTACCGGAGAGATTATCTCTGCCAAAGGACTTCTGCTTACCAATCATCACTGTGGCTATGGTGAAATACAGGATCATTCAACCCCGGAAGTCAACTACCTTGAGAATGGATTTTGGGCTCATTCCATGGATCAGGAGTTGCCAAATCCGGAGAAAACCGCCTCATTCCTTATTCGGATTGAGGATGTCACCGCTGAAGTGCTTAAAGGGGTTACCCCCTCGATCAGTCTGGCAGAAAGGGATTCGGTCATCGAAGTTAACATTGAAAAGATTGAAGAAAAGAGTGTTAAGGATACCCATTATGAATGTCAGGTCATGGAGATGTTCGGGGGTAGTGAATTCTATCTTTATGTGTATGAGGTATTCCTGGATGTTCGCCTCGTAGGTGCACCTCCTTCTTCCATAGGCAAATTCGGTGGGGATACCGATAATTGGATGTGGCCAAGGCATACAGGAGATTTTACCCTCTTCCGGGTGTATACCGGACCCGATGGAAAACCGGCTCCCTATTCCAAAGATAATATCCCTCTTGAACCCAAACATTATCTACCTGTTTCCCTGAAAGGTGTCGAAGAAAACGACTTTGCCATGATCTGGGGTTTCCCGGGCACAACAGACAGATACAGGACATCCCATGGAATTCAACTGAACATAGATCAGATAGATCCTGCAGGGCGGGACCTGAGGAGAGCCAAGATGGATGCCATGAAACCATTCATGGACAAAGATGTTACACTCAAGATTATGTATGCCGATTCCTATGCCTATCTGGGAAACTTTTGGAAGAAATCTGCAGAACAACGCAAAGCCCTGATCGCCCTTAATGTGGTTGATCAGAAAAAGGCAGAAGAAAAGGATTTTATCGATTGGGTGAATGAAAAGGAAGTAAGGCAGAAAGTTTATGGGAATGTACTTCGTGACATTACCGAAGCGTATGCACTGATCAGTAACCAGGAATATGAAAAAGTCATGGCCTATTTCTTCGAATCCTTCATAGATGCGAAAATTATTTTTAATGCTTACCAGAGCAATGTTTTTCTGAGAATGATCAATGCCGGAAAATCACGCAAGGAAGCTGCAGCAGACCTGATGGAAGAAGTTGACGGAATGTATGCCAGTTACAATCCCGATATTGAAAAAGCGATTTTTGCGACCATGATGGAGCAGCTTTATACCGGATTGCGTGACGATTATAAACCAGCATTCCTTATAAAAGCAGCAAAGAAGTATAAAAGCGACTGGTGGAAATATGCAGATGACATCTTCAGGAAGTCACTCTTTGCTTCTCGGGAAGATCTTATTGCCTTTGGCAGGAAACCATGTGTTAAAAAGTTCCGTAAAGATCCGGTAACGGGCATTATGTATGAATTGTTGAATATGTATCGTGGCGTCCTGGTTTTAAAAGGTGATGCGGATGACAAGTTGCGTGAAGCCAATCGGCTCTACATCCAAGGGATCCGTGAAATGAATTCCGATAAGCTCTATTACCCTGATGCTAATTCTTCTATGCGGGTGACCTATGGGAAAGTCCTGTCATATCATCCCAGGGATGCGGTTTTTTATAACTATCTGACCTTTCTGGAAGGGGTGATGCAAAAAGAGGTTCCGGGTGATGAGGAATTTGACGTGCCTGAAAAACTGAAGATCCTTTACCGTAACAAAGACTTTGGCCCATACGGGATAAATGAGAAGATGCCTGTTTGCTTCCTAACTGACAATGATATTACAGGTGGTAATTCTGGTAGTCCGGTCATCAATGGGAATGGAGAAATCATAGGGATTGCATTCGACGGCAATTCTGAAGCAATGAGCAGTGACCTGAAGTTTGATCCGAAACTTCAGCGTACGATCATTTGTGATATCAGATATGTGCTTTTTATCATCGATAAATATGCTGGTGCGAATAACCTTATCGATGAACTGAACATCGTCCGGTAACAAAAGGAATATCTATTTACATAGAATAGACCTACTTCATAAGACAGATCGTTTCAGCCTGAAGGATCTCTTTGTTTTGCCTGCTGATGAATGCAACAATGTGGCAGCGTTCCGGAATGATGTCCGAACCGGTGTCTAGGGTTAAAGTCAGGTTCTTCTGATCAATGATATCAGGATCGATCTGTACCCCCCAGGTGCCGGTTAAACTTTCCCTTAGCACATGCATATGAGTATAGTCCATAATGGTTGGCGTGGGGCCTATGTTTTTCTGTGGCCGGATGATGCTGTCTTCTGTCAGCACGACCGTAAGATAGTATCGTTCATCAACCTTCGGGGAAGAGATGTTGGTTTCAGCCTTAACTTGTATCTGGCGGATTGAAGGATCATACGATCCGGTAAGGGTGATCTCTGCTTCAACAGGTTCGTTAAGCATCTCGGCCACTACCACAGCCCAGTTGTTAGGGGGGATAATCAAACTGCCGCTTCTTTCTTTGCGGTTAACCAAGCCGTTGGGGTAACCCAGATCATCGAACCCAAAAAAGTCACACCAGGCATCACCTGTCTCTGTCCGGAAATCATACGAAAAGGTAGGGGGGAAGGGCTTGGCAAATTTGCCGGCATGTACCGAGATAACCACCAGATTGTCCGGAAAAGCATGGAGCATGCTATCAATAATACCTGCCGCTGCCGGGCAGTTTACACACTGATGGCCTGTGTAGTCTTCAAGAAGCACTTTGCGATCCGAGGTAATCTGAATATTATCTTTCTTATAAGGGGGCTCCAGGATATCACATCCACCTAGTGCAATGAGCCCCATTAAAAATAGTGCAAAAAGACACCTGATCATTTTTTTATACATTGAATTTCAATTTACAAACAAGATTAACCGGATTGATTCAGAAACATGTGGTGATGGTTAAAGAAAATCCGCTTATGGCTGGCATATAACGGCATACACCACCGATACAGACGATACCGTCAACCTGCCGGCCGTAACTAGCTGCTACACGGGTGGCATTTTTAACAAAACCGGCTGAAACCATAAGATAATGTATTTGTTTTTCTTTCAGGGCATTACCATAGTTCCAGACATCCTGTACCGAGGTAAAAAACCCCTTGTTGGTGTATTCAATCAGCCCAAGTGCCCAGCTTCCTTCATCCTGTTTGGTAGAAAGATGTTGAGCTTCAAATCGCAATGCCTGCCTCGGTGAGAGTTTCCATGTCAGGTCACTGACAACGCTATGGGATATCACATCCTCTTCACCCGGATGACCTTCAATGACAGCGATATTATAAAAGATCCAGGCATACATCAGGGTGATTTTCAAGTCTTTGGTGATCCGTCGATGCAATTCGAATGAGAGATCTTCAAAGAACTTGTTTCCTTCCTGTAGCCATGGCGATACATAACCTGCGGTTCCAGCCTGACCGATGGTGGTGTGCGTATTGATGGAATCTCTTCTAATGTCGGTGATCCGTGAAAATTGCACCGAGAGGTCTGTGCCATATTTTCCACCCAGCCAGGTACCTTTCTTTATTTTATATCCTGCCGAAACTATGAAGCCGTTTTCCCCGTTGGATTGTGTCGCATAGGGATAGTTTGCCGGCAATCCATATACATGCTGTTTACTTAAAGCCGGAAGGTAATTGATCATCAGATCATTTAATTGTGCATTCCGGTCGCTTCTGAAGCTCATGTTGTCCAGTCTTTTACATCCAACTGAAAAGGAAAAACCTTTCATGGCATAGGAGGCCTGCAGGAATAATGCCTCACCGGGTTTATAAATCATACCGTTATCGGCTGAAGGGTCATTGATCTTATAGGCATATTCTCCGATCAGGGCGAAATTTCCTCTTGAAAGATTCAATCTCCCTGCAAAGCTGCCCACGTTCTTCGGAACCCTGTAAAAGGGATGATTGTCTTTCTGGGTCTTGGTAACAAAACTGCCTCCTGCAACAATCCTGGTTTTCTTGTCAGCTAATGCAACCAATGATTGGTTCAGGTCGATTTCCAGATCTGCTCCGCTGACAATGCCCCTGTCATCATTCTTGTCCCACCTGTCCCAGTAATATCGCTGTAAGCCGGACAACAATTTCAGATATACACCTTTTACTGGCCGATATTTTAGCTTGATACCATCCATGGAATTGTCAAGGCCAAGCGCCCAATCCTGATACGACCTGAAAATCAATCCGTTTCCGAATTGCTCATAGAAATTACCTGCCGTTATATCCCATGCATCGTCATAAAACCTAATGTAACGGCTGGCTATGCCATTCCCTTCAAAACGCTGATCATAACCTATGATGGGAGGGGTGTAATGTTCGTAACGAATACCCGCTTCAAAGTGATCGGTATTGTAAAACAGGTTTGCATAGGAATTTAATCCGGTCCGTCTTCCCCATAAAGTTGAGTCGGTAATACCAAGTTTTTCATCTTGCTGGTAATACTGGAAATCGGTCTGGAAATTCCCACTCACAGCACCACCTGTGATCTGACCAAACATTTCTGTAACACAGATGACAAATAGAATGACCAACAGTATGCGGACCATGCTGAATCTGATTTTATAAATATTGGATACAAAGTCTTATTGAAATTTTTTCAGCTCCTCATATAAAGCTTCTTCATCCCCCTCTGCATAGGAGGTATGCTGATAAACAGTTTTTCCATGGAACAGGATGAAAGTATGGGGTGGCTGGGCGACATTCATAAGTTTTTTAAAGTCGCTGTTCAGATCGAGATAAACTTCAAATGCCCATCCTCTGGCATTGACCAGGTTCCTGACAGCATGTGTGGTCCTTGCATCATCAATGGAAACGGCAACCACCCGGAATTGGATCTCCTCTTGCCATTCATCCATCTCTTCATTGATTGCCGTTAATTCTTTGATACATGGTTTGCACCACGTTGCCCAGAATGACAATACAACCGGTACGGTATCTTTCAGGATATCACGTGAATTGAAGATTTTCCCATCAAAGTTTTTAAGTTCTGCAGCAGGGATTGATGTCATTGTAGGGATTGTGTCCTGTCCTATCATGACTTTTGCTGAAAAGATGGTAAACAGACAGAAAAGGATCATTTTTTTCATGGGCCAAAGGATGTTTGATTAGAAGAACATTTGAATTCTAGGGGCAAAGATATAGATAATTTGATTAGTTAAAGAGTTTCAATGATTGTGCCTTTTTTCAACCCAGTGAGAAGAATGGCATAAAGAAAAATCAGGGTTAAACGGAAAAAACTTGTGGGTTCAATTAATAACTATATTTGCAGGTTGCAACCAAAAACGATTTAAAAATGAGAACATGTCTAAACTTAACGGTACTTTTACTGTTTGGCGTTTTTTCGCTAAGTGCACAGTATTATTACATTCCAGCCAACATCAATCCTAATGGGAACCCGGGGAGTCTTAACACAGACCTGGAGGAACCTTATGGGGATGGCCTGGCACCTGGATGGACCAATATTGATCCGATGGATAATTCCCCGGCATGGTCTGCAGTCCAGAACATACCCTTTACTTTTCAGTTCAATGCCCAGCCGGTTACACAATATAAGGTATCCAATACCGGGATATTGACCTTTACAACAACGGCAACATCAGTTGTAGGAACCTCAAACGACATTTTACCGGATATAAATATACCGGATAAGTCAGTGTGTATCTGGGGGATTACCTATTCCGGCGGAATGTGTAACGATAGGATCGTGACAAAGACATTTGGAACCGCACCACACCGGCAGCACTGGATTCAGTTCAATACCTATAGTTTTCCGGCCCAGCATACGCAGTGGACCTATCTGTACATTAGCATCGTACTTGAAGAAACCTCAAACAATATCTATGTGGTTGACCAACGATGTAACGATAAAGGAGCCCAACCAACATTAACCGTTGGAATTCAGATTAATTCCACAACCGCTCTTATGGTTGCCGGTTCACCTAATCTGGGTTCAGTTGCCGGTACAAGCAAAACAGTCTGGGATAATAAGCATTACTCTTTTATCCATGGAACTCCTCCTCAGCGGGATGTCGGGATTTCCTGGCTTCAGCTCAGCAATTTTTTAATTCTGAATGCAGCTCCCTTTGATGTGAAAGGAACGGTAAAAAACTATACGGGCAACATGGTGAATGACTACGATATAAACTATAGTGTGAACAATGGACCACCTGCGACCTGTCACATGTCCGGTGTAGCTTTTAAAATACCCGGATATGGCGAGGAATGGTTTATTCACGACAGCATGTGGACCCCGCCAGATACAGGTCTTTATGTGCTGAAATTCTGGGCTAACAATATCAACGGAGGACCTGATGAAAACAATAGTAACGATACAGCTTATAAAATCATTGAAGTTTCACATGCCTTTACACCAAAGTTGAGATTGTTCGAGGAGTTCACCTCCTCCACCTGTGAAACCTGTAAGGATGCCAATATCAACCTAAAAACAGTACTGGACAGGTATCCCGGTGATTTTGCCATTATCAAGTACCCGATGAACTACCCCGATGCAGGCGATCCTTACTATACTACTGAATGCGGAACCAGAAAAACATTTTATGATGTTGATTCATTGCCTGATATGTATGTACACGGTAATGTTGTTGTGGACCCATTATACTTTGATACAATTCAATATATGGAATTGTGGGATAAGTCATTTATGATGATCAACAATCCATACCACATTATCTCAGGTAATACAATCACGGTCTCCACAACCGTCCTCCCTTTCCAGACCTTCTCACAGGGGACACTTGTTCTGCGATATGCCGTTGTTGAGAAAACCACAACCAACAATGTTGGAACCAACGGGGAAACAATCTTCTATCATACATTTAAAAAGTTTATACCTGATGCCAATGGGATTAACCTCGGTATCTTGCAGCAGGGTGTGTTCACATTGCCTATTACAAGGACCTACACTTTCCCTACACCTAATACCATTGAGAACTGGAATAACCTGGCTGTCGTGGCTTTTGTGCAGGACAATACAACCAAGCAGGTTTACCAGGCTGCCTATTCAACCCAAATGAGTGGCATGGATGATCCAGGTGCAGGACAACCGGTTTTAAGAATTTCCCCCAATCCTGCTGAAGAAAATACTTCTCTTGCTTACCTTATCAATAGTCCCGGGAAAGTAGTCATCGAACTGTATAATGTCAACGGACAAATTATCAGGAGCATAATCCATCCGGAAGTTCTGCAGGGTGAACACCATGAATCCCTCGATCTGAGCGGCTTGCATTGTGGATTGTATTTAGTCAGGCTGCAAACCCCCACAGGTACCGATCTCCAGAAACTCATCATCCAGAAATAATCTTGGTCTGATCAATAATTTAATCCATTAACAAGTGAATGATTTATGAAAAAAATGCTAGTTTTCTTTGTTGCCTGGCTTATAGCAGGAGTGTCAGTTGTTGCTGCTCAAGCAGAATCTTCCAATGCACCTTTTACCGGTATCAAACCTGTTGGCTCCAAAGGATGGATTCCTCAGTTTACCTATACCAATATTCCCAAATCGGGTTCCTACGGAGCCGAATTCGATGGCACCTATATCTACATTACAAAGTGGAGTGGGGATACGATATGGAGGTATACCCCTGCCGGCGTTTTGGATTCCATATTCAAAATCCCGGGTGTGTCCGGACTAAGAGACCTTGCCTATGACGGCACCTATTTTTACGGTGGGTCCAATGGAACGGTTATCTACAAAATGGACTTCACAAACTGTACACTGGTGGGTACCATTTCAGTCCCTGCCTCAGCCGGGAGCGGTGTAACCGTCAGGAATATCTGTTATGACCCTGTTACGGACGGATTATGGGTAGGAGCCTGGGATTCTAATCTCGCTCTCATCAGCAAAACCGGAATCCTTCTTAATACCATTACCTCTGCCACCCATGGTCAAACTGCCATGGCAGGGTCTGCCTATGATACCATTACACCCGGAGGGCCATTTATCTGGATCATTACTGCTGATGCCAATCCTGCCGTCATCCATCAGATTAGTGTGACTACCGGTCAATCAACCGGGATTGCACATCTGACCACAGATGACATCAACACAACGGGGGCTTCGTCAGGTGGAGGATTGTTCATTGCGCAAAACCTGATTCCGGGTACAGCTACCCTGGGCGGGATTATTCAGAATGATATGCTCTTCGGATATGACATGTCCAGTTTGCTACCCGATTCTTTTGATGTAGCAATGGATATCCTTGATATTCCTACTTCTTCACTGACTAACAATGCACTTCAAGTAAAAGGAAATATTATAAACAAGGGTATGATTACCCTGACCTCATTTGATCTTTACTATAGTATTAATGGTGGTCAGGTTGTTTCCCAGAACCTCACCGGCCTCAATGTTCCTTTCGGGCAAACTTATTCATTTACGCATGACACTGTATGGACACCTTCCATATCAGGTGACCACATTGTGGAGGTCTGGGCAAATAATCCGAACGGGATGCAGGATCAATTTGGGGCCAATGATACCCTTATAGCCGAGGTTTCTGTTGTTGATTCAGCCGCCTTTAAAAGAGTCCTTATTGAACAAGCAACCGGTGCATGGTGTGGCTTTTGCCCGGATGGATCCTATGTGTTGAGTCAGATTCTTGCCGCAAATCCGACAAAAGTAATTGGCGTAGCTATCCATAACGGCGATGGAATGGCTTTCGCAAATGGAAACACGGTCAATAGCACCTATGCCCAGGGATATCCAAACGGATATGTTGACAGGGTACTGTTCCCGGACCAGGAGGCTGTTGGAATTTCAAGGGGAGTCTGGGCCGCTAAAGCCCAGAAAAGGATGGCCGAGCTCGTACCTGTTGAGGTGGAAGCGCAGAATGTTTATGATCCCGCTAACCGGAGAATTACCATTGATTTGACTGCATCATTCTATTCAAACGCCAGTGGTGATTACAGAGTGAATGCCTACATCGTTGAAGACAGTGTAACCGGATCAGGTTCAGGGTACAATCAGGTCAATAATTATAATACAACAGTTGGTCACCCCTATTATGGAGCAGGTAATCCTATCATCGGATACAATCACAGGCATGTATTGCGTGCCATGCTCGGTGGGTCATGGGGTTCAGCAGGGGTTATCCCTTCAACCATCAATAAGTACGATGTCTTTACAAAACAATATACTTATGATATCCCGGGAACAGTCAATCCTAACAGGTTAGCCGTTGTGGTACTGGTTCAGAAATATAACACCAATATCAATAAAAGGGCTATCATCAACGCAGCCAGGTATTCTCTGGGTGTAATTGATGGGATTAATAAATTGGAACACAGTGGAGAATTGTTGAGTTTATTTCCAAATCCCACACAGGATATTGCCACCGTTGAATTCATGTTGACCAGACCATCAGAAGTAAACATTGAAGTATATACGATGATGGGTGCAAAAATTATGACCCAATCGCTTGGAAATCTTCCTGCCGGAGAACACTTGCATCAGCTGGTCGTCAGCAACTGTTCGCCGGGCGTATATATTTTAAAGGTACATATCGGAAGCAACGTGACCACACAAAAATTCACGGTCCGGTAAAACAACATAAGATAACCTAATAAAGAAGAGGCTGTGCCGTTATCTCGGTGCAGCCTCTTCCTTTTTGCCGCCAATGGATGAGTTAAAACCTGAACCCAAGGGTCATAAGCATCGAACTGGTAAAATTATCCATTTTTACGGGATTGACCAGCTCAGCATTGTATAAATAGTAATCTTCCTTAAAAGAGGTCAATACCCATGCAAAGTCCAGAAAATATTTCTTATCCTTGAATCCTATCCCAAACGTGTAGGAAGTTTTTGCCAGGTCATTGATTTTATTTTTATAAGGGCTTCCATATAAGGCATATCCTGCACGTAATCTGATGGGCATAAGGTTAAGCTCTCCTCCGATCCTGAAATTTGAGGCAGCCCTGTAATCTTCCCTGATTATTTCATTCACTTCGTTGAAGTTCTCCCGTTTTTTTTCAAATTTAGCTTCAGAATAATCCACCACCTCGTAATCGATCCCTATAAAACCAAATTGTTTGAAAATAAAACCCAGGTTTATTGTTCCCCTCATAGGGGTTCTAAGGTTGTAATCGAAGTTGCCTGAAGGAGACTTGGCAATGAACTCCTGAAATGCATCCGTATGATGAATTAGGGTTCGGCCGTATTCATCACGCATACTGATAAAAGTTGGGGAATGAATGGCAGCCCCTACCCTGATCCAGTTAAGAGGGCGGGATATAATACCCAACTTAAAGTTGACACCCGTTCCTGAGGTGTAAACATAATCTTCCATGGTCAAAGATGAAAACCCTGGAACTGCATTTTCAGTGTCCGTTTCTTTATAGGTGGCATTCTCCCGGTACTGGATTGTTGGAAATCCAATGGTTCCACCAATAAACAGTCGGTCATTGTAGTTTCCGCCAAGGGAAAGGACCATTTCATTCTGCGATCCTCTGGTTTCAACGTATTTACTTTGTGTCACCCCTCCTCCCGGAACGGCCAGGGTATAGCGGAGGAGGCCATTGTTATCCCTTATTGTATCAACAAACAGGTAAGAATCCCAGGCAAGTCTTGTGTCAAAGGGATGTAGATCCTTTGGGGCAACACCAATGGCATAACGTTCAAATGCGTTAAGGATTGAACTGTTATCATTGAATCCTTCAATGTTGAAATTTCTGTTATAATTATCAAGTTTGTTGAATCCAAATCCCATCTGAATTTTTTTCCAACCGGGTGATTCATCGTCATACTTGCCCATAGCAAATATAATCCCCAGATTATTAGCGTTCAGATTATACCTATCATCTTCCTGTGATGTACCGTTGTAACCCGTCTTAATCGTGTTGTAATGGATGACTGGTGAAAAGGTAAATTCTGATGATCTGTATAATCCGATACCAGCAGGATTTGTGCTTAGTGAGGAAAAATCGGCCCCAATTGCACCGAATCCACCAGCTGCTCCCATAAAACGGGCTGTACCCCCAAAGCTGAACATAGAGTAGCGTAAAGCGTCGGATGGGTATTGTGCCATGATGGATGCTGCCATAAGCCACATCGAAAAAATTGCGATGATCCTTTTCATAGTAATGCTGATTGTTAGGTTGTTATTTGTTGGAGGGAACCATGATGATGATTCCCTTCATATAGATAATGTATATATTGTATGGTTTAATGCGTAGCATTTTATACTAACCTGAATTATCTTCTGCCGGAGCTGGAATGTCCGGATGATCCTGATCTTGAAGAACTTCCAGAGGAAGAGCTGGATCTTGAAGAACTTCCAGAGGAAGAGCTGGATCTTGAAGAACTGCCAGAGGAATAGTTTCTGGAACCCGAGGAGCTGGACCTGGATGACCCTGAAGGTGAATAGCTACTTCTTGAAGAAGAGGATGGGGTCTGTATTCTTGTCCCTGAGGAATGATTGTCTCGCGGCGATGATGATTTGACAGAAGGAGTATTTCCGGTAGTGCGTGTGGATGGAGTGGAAGGTCTGCTGTAAGTACTGGATTGATGATTGGATGTTGCAGGCCGCGTATAGGTTTTTCGGTTTAAATCAGTCTGTCTGGTTTGGCTTGAAGGACTATTGTGTGTTCTGTCTGTCCCTGGGCGGTATGAGTTGTTGACAGGCTGTCTGTAGGTTGACGAGGAGGAGGCTTCTGTCCTGGGTTTTGAATAGGTTTTAACAGGTACATTATTTGATTTTTCCGGCTGGCGGACATTTTCACCTGTTGGTCGTGTGTTGGTTCCGGTTGATGGTTTGTTTTGTTGAGACTGAACATTCACACCAGTTTGGGTACTTTTGTTATTTGAACCGGCAGGGTCATTTTGCATTCTGGTTTCTGGAGGGATTTGCCGGGAAGGAACTTTCACAGGTTGTTGTGTCCTTGATGGTGTGGAATAACTCGGGTTTTCAGAAGGGATTCTCTGGACAGGCGGAGTGTAGGTTCTCTGCCTGACAGGCTGGTTGGTTACAGGCCTTTGATATTGAGGTCTGCTGGTTGAAATCTCACTGGTTGTCCGGGTAGTTTGTGTACCAGTGGGTCTGGTTTCCTGGGTTTTAACAGTAGTAGCCGACTCATTGGAAGAAGTAGCTGTGCGAATATTGCCTCCTTCAGTGACAGGGATTTCACTTTTTGAAACAGCTGATGATGGTGGGCGACTTTCAATGGTTTTGTTGGTTTCTGCTGTTGAAATCTCTTGGATTGAAATGGAAGGATCAATATTACTACGGTTATCGTGGGATGTTTCAAACGCTGGAATATCCTGAACAGAGGAGGATCCGCGGATATTACTCCCTCCATTTTCAGCTGCAATGGCAGATTCATACCTGTTTCCGAACCATTCATTTTTACTTCTGCCTGTGCCATCACCGGAGGTTACATAATTCCGTGAACCATAATAATAGCCGTTTGTACCGTCATAACTGTTATAATAATAATTGTGATAACCATTCCAATATCCATCGTAGTATCCATCCCAATATCCATAATTATATCCATACCATGGTGAATAGTAGGGGTAGAAACCGTAGTAAGGATAATAACTGTATCCCCAGTACCAGTTATAAGGTCTGTAGTAATAATAGGAGGGATACCACCAGGGGTAACCAAAATAGATACTGACTCCGTAATAAAACGGATCATAGCAATACCAGTAAGCATCCGTGTAATAATTGTGATAGTATCCAAAACCTGTATAATATCCGGTGTGAAACCTTCTTATTCTGGATGTATATGCGTAATCATAGTAATCATCATAGTCAGAGTATTCGTCATAATAATTATTCGTAATAAAAGTATTACCGTTCTCATCAACATAATTATCCGTATCTGTCTGGATTGGTTGATCTTCTTTGTAAACAGCTGAATAATCTGTCGTTGGCTTGGTCTGTGTTGTGATGGAATAGTCCTGGTTTGTTGTTTCTCCCTGTTTCATCTTATCAGTACCGCTGTCTGAATTGTTGGGTACATAATACACATCATCGGTGCCTGAGGCGAGGTAGGTTGATGAGCAGGACGAGAAGAACAAAAGAATGACCGGGATAAGAAGACTGATAAAGGTTTTCATGGTTCGTTCCTCCTTGGTTAACATCGTTGCTTGTTTATTGTATTCATGATATTCCTGAAATATGCTAATTTTGCCCGAAATCGGGCACAGAAAAATTGCAATAACTATACCATAAAGGAGGTATAATGGCTAAAGTTTTATCATCAAAAGAAGAAAATTATTCTCAATGGTACAATGATCTCGTTATAAAAGCTGATCTGGCAGAAAACTCTGCTGTCAGGGGGTGTATGGTTATCAAACCTTATGGTTATGCAATCTGGGAAGCCATGAGGGATACACTCAACAGTATGTTCAAAGAAACCGGTCACAAAAATGCCTATTTCCCATTGTTTATACCTAAGTCCTTTTTCAGTCGTGAAGCGGAGCATGTAGAGGGTTTTGCCAAAGAATGTGCCGTTGTAACGCACTACCGGCTGAGGAAATCAGCAGACGGAAAGGGGCTGGAGACAGATCCGGATGCGAAGTTAGAAGAGGAACTTATCATCAGGCCTACATCAGAAACCATTATCTGGGACACATACAGAAAATGGATTCAGTCATACCGGGATCTGCCAATTCTGGTTAATCAGTGGGCGAATGTTGTTAGGTGGGAGATGCGCACAAGGCTCTTTTTACGAACGACGGAATTTCTTTGGCAGGAGGGGCACACTGCCCATGCCACCCGTGAGGAGGCCGTTCAGGAAACAAAGTTGATTCTTGATCTGTATGCTGATTTTGCTGAGCATTGGATGGCCATACCTGTTTTAAAGGGATGCAAGAGCCCTTCCGAAAAGTTTGCAGGGGCTGAAGACACCTATTGTATTGAAGCTTTGATGCAGGATGGGAAAGCGCTACAGGCGGGAACTTCACATTTTTTGGGACAGAATTTTGCCAAAGCATTTGATGTAAAATTCCTGAGCAGGGAAAACCAGCTTGAATATGTATGGGCTACATCATGGGGTGTTTCCACAAGGTTGATGGGAGCATTGATCATGTCTCATTCAGATGAACACGGGCTGGTTCTCCCGCCCAGACTTGCTCCGGTGCAGGTGGTAATTGTTCCCATTTTCAGGCAGCTGGAGGAGATGGAGTCTATCAATAAGGTTGCAGAAGAGTTAAAGACAAGACTTAAAAGCCATGGAGTCAGGGTTCTTTATGATGATCGTGATACACAAAAGCCGGGATTTAAATTCACTGAGCATGAGTTTAGAGGTGTCCCGGTCAGGTTTGTCCTTGGGCCAAAGGATCTGGAAAATGGAACTGTAGAGGTTGTTAGGAGGGATACCCTTAAGAAAGAGGTAATGACTTTGGAAGATGCCATCAATGGCATCACCCTGCTTCTTGAACAGATTCAGCAGAGTATGTATAATAAAGCATTGGACTTCAGGAAGAATAATAGCTATTATGTAGATTCTTATGAAGCGTTCAAATCTATTCTGGATGATACAGGAGGTTTTCTTTATGCACATTGGGATGGAACAGCCGAGACAGAAGAAAAGATAAAGGAGGAGACTAAGGCCACCATCCGGGTCATACCAATAGATGAACAACCACAATCAGGGTTTTGCATCTATTCCGGAAAACCTTCAAAACAGCGAGTGGTTTTTGCACGTGCTTATTAAGTAAACTCCAACAAGCGATAAATAAAAAGGCTATTGTTGGCCTGGTCACGCAAGGTAAAGCACATTCTGGATCAGGGATGTAAGAGCGGGTTCCGATGCCTGTGCTTCACGGATAACTTCTTTATGTGTGATGGTCTTGATTAGACCATCAATGCCTAAGTCCGTTATGACCGACATTGCGAGAATGCTAATACCCATGTGGTGTGCTGCAATTGCTTCAGGTACGGTTGACATCCCGACGGCATCTGCTCCTATCAACCGGATATAGCGATATTCGGCGGGTGTTTCATAAGCAGGTCCTGTAACAGCAGCATAAACACCTGATTTAACCGGGGTTCCGAGTTTTTTGGAAGCTTCAATGGCTAACGAACGCAAATGCGGATCATAGACATGGCTCATATCAGGAAACCGTGGGCCAAATTCATCAATGTTTTTCCCAATGAGTGGATTGGTTCCCATAAGATTGATATGATCACTGATCAGCATGATATCGCCTATTTTGAAGTCCGGATTCATTCCACCGGCAGCATTTGAGAGAACAAGCATCTTTATTCCCATCATTTTCATTAACCTGACAGGTAAGATGATATCCTCCATACTGTATCCTTCATAGAAATGAAACCTTCCTTTCATTGCCATAATTTCCTTCCCTGCAAATTTCCCGAATACCAGACTGCTTTCATGACCTTCCACGGTTGAAACGGGAAATTCCGGAATATCTTCGTAAGGAATAGAGCAGCGGATCTCTATTTTATCGCTGAGGTGACTTAATCCACTACCCAAAATAATACAGACCTCAGGGGCAGCTTTATAATGTTGTTGTATCCAGGATGAAATCCTTGTTATTCTCTTTAACATAATGCTTAATTACCTTATTAAAATCCCATCCTTTATAACTTGAGTGAAGCTTGACAGAAATGGGGATATAAAAAAGAGGCTCGGTTAATAATGGGTCAAAGATAGTATCATTCCTGAACCTGTACATGTCTTTTTCTGTGGTAACAATCACCTTGTTTCTGGTAAACTGATCGTTGAACACCCGGAGGATTTTCTGAACATCTTTTATCATATAAATATGATGATCGGGAAATACAATACTGATGAGGTTATTGCATCTGGTTTGCAGGTGTTGCTGTAAAGGGATAGGGTTGGCAATGCCGGTTACCATAATGATGGTATTTGGATCATTGCAAGGAGGTCGATTCCTGGCAGTAGCAGAGATCGGGATCAAGTCGCCGTAATCAATATAGGAAAAAAAGACGAGCTGTCTATTTAACGGTTTGAGTTTTTTAATAAGAATTTTATCAACTAATGGGGATTTTACCGGTGGGGACTTTGTAATAACAATAACGTCAGCACGTTTGCTGTTATGTCTATGTTCACGAAGTCTTCCGGTGGGAAGAAGGAGGTCATCGGAATATGGATGACTGAATTCGGTCAGGAGGATAGACAATCCCGGATTTACCCTCCGATGCTGAAATCCGTCATCCAATATGATGCATTCTGGGGGATCTGGCAGTTTCGACAGTTCTTGTATACCGTGCGTCCTGCTGCGGTCAACCGCAATGACCACATCGGGGAATTTTATGGTCATTTGCAATGGCTCATCACCAATATCCTTCCATGTAGATGTTTGGCCACCTATTACAAAACCCTTGGATTTTCTTTTATAGCCGCGACTCAACACAGCGACACGGTATTGGTCTTTTAGGAGCATTGACAGATATTCAACGAAAGGTGTCTTCCCTGTGCCTCCAACGGTCAGATTACCTATCAGAATGATTGGCAATGAATATGATTGTGATTTAAGGATTTTTCTGTCATATAGAAAATTCCTCACTCGGATTATAAATCCATAACATAGTGCAAAAGGGAATAATAGTATTTTCACTTCTCAAAATTACAAAACTGTTTCATATTAAGATAACAGAAGAACATTAAATGAAGCATTCAATTAAGAAACACCAAAAAGGGGCAGAGTTAGGTGGTCAAACCAAATCAAATGGTTATTTTTGAATCATTAAACAATTGTATGTAATTATTTTACTAAAATGAAAACAGGAGAGATTCTGTCATATCTGGATTCCATTGCTCCTTCGTATCTTCAGGAATCCTATGACAATAGTGGTCTTCAGGTTGGAAATGCCGATGAGGAAACGAAAGGGGTATTGATAACGCTGGATGTAAATGAATGGGTAATTCAGGAGGCCATTGAGCTTGGTTACAGACTGATTGTTGCCCATCATCCGCTCATATTCAAGCCTCTTAAGAAGATATCAAATCACACTGAGGTTGAACGTTGTATCATACAATTGATCGCAAACAGGATTTCCCTCTATGTAATGCATACTAACCTGGACAATGCTCCCGGGGGATTGAATCATTTGCTGGCTGCCCGGTTGGGGGTGTCCTATCCGAAGGTTTTAGCACCAGGGATCGGAAGACTGAATAAGATTGTGACTTTTTGTCCTTCATCAGCACTTACGAAGGTGAGGGAAGCCATGTTCAGGGCAGGAGGGGGGCAAATTGGGAAATATGATATGTGCAGTTATTCGGGGGAAGGAAAGGGTACCTATCGTCCGTTGGCAGGTTCTGATCCTTGTATTGGTACAGAGAATCAGTTACATACTGAATCAGAGTACCGATTGGAAATGATTGTGCCGGAACCATTGACAGATGCTGTTGTGGGTGCCATGAAATCAGTCCATCCTTATGAAGAGGTTGCATATGATGTGATTGGATTGATCAATCATGATCCTTATGCCGGATCGGGATGCTATGGCGAACTGACAGAGCCGATTCCAGCAGAAGAGTTTATTCAACGGGTCAAAACAGTGTTGAACATCCCGTATGTTCGTCATACCAGTTACCGTGATGACTTAATTGGTAAGGTTGGAGTTTGTGGTGGTTCAGGTGGGTTTCTTGCTGAAACAGCCATCAGGAAAGGGTTGGATGCTTATATAACATCTGACCTGAAATATCACCAGATGATGGAGGTGCAGGGGAGGATATTGCTCATTGATGCCGGTCATTATGAGACTGAGATATTAATGACAGAATTGCTTGATGATGCGATTCGGAAAAAATTCCCTACTTTTGCATGCTCCATTTCAGGGCGCAGCATTAATCCTGTAAAGTATACATAACTAAATAGTTGGATCGCATGAGCAAAGATGAGATTACCCAGGGGAAAGAGATGACAATTGAGGACAGGTTGATTGCATTGTACAGTTTGCAAAAGATTGATTCTCAAATTGACAGGATTAGAATCGTACATGGTGAGCTTCCTTTAGAGGTTGAAGATCTTGAAGATGAGATTGCAGGTCTGGAAACAAGGCTGAACCGTCACCGTGAAGAAATCACTGCGATTGAGCGATTGATCAAGGAAAAGAAAGATGGTATCAAGCAAAGCGAAATGCTGATCAAACGTTACGAAGAGCAGCAAATGAATGTCAGGAATAACAGGGAATATGATTCATTGTCGAAGGAGATTGAGTTTCAGGGATTGGAGATACAGCTTCTCGAAAAGAAGATAAGGGAACACAATGTTGAATTGGAGACGAAAAAGCAAGGTGTGGAAGAGGCAGAAAATCAGCTTAAGGAGCGCAATGAAGATCTGGCTGTTAAGCAAAAGGAATTGAAAGAGATTGTTGCTGAAACGGAAAAAGAGGAGGAGGTGTTGCTGAAATTAAGTGAAGATTATGGGAAAAAGATTGAAGAACGCCTGATTACAGCTTACAAAAGGATCCGGAAGAATGCTCAGAATGGACTTGCGGTTGTCAGGGTGGAAAGGGATGCTTGTGGAGGATGTTTTAATAAAATTCCGCCCCAGCGTCAGCTTGAAATCAGGATGCACAAGAAGGTAATCGTTTGTGAATATTGCGGCAGGATCCTGGTTGACAATGAAATTGATGCGGTTGTTCAGTCAACGCTTCAACTTAATGTTTCACAAGAAGAATGATGCATGGATCTTATTGTTACTGCATGATTTTTGATAGAATACGGCCCTACAAAAATTATTAATCATGAAAAGAGAAATACTCACTGTTTTGATCCTCGCTTTCACCTTTACAGGTTTTTCTCAGAATCTCGGGTTATCATGGCATGGAGGGGCTATCATAAATGGGGACTACATTGATGTATCTGGCAGTGTTGACTCAATGCTTCTTTTTGAAGCCAAGATTCACAACATTGGCGTTGCGGCAGTTGAGGTAAAGGTGCGGAAGGAAGAAATAAACATAATACCCGGTTCAGATAATGTTTTTTGTTTTGCAGGTTCATGTTATACAAGTCAGGTGTCGGTAACATCAGCCCAACTGGCTGTTGGAGGATCCGATTCAAGTTTTGCAGCTGACTATTACGCTTACGGGAATCAGGGGACAAGCATTATCAGGTATACATTTTTCAATACTCATGAAACCACTGATACCATTTCAGTTTATGTCAGGTTTACGGGCAGTCTTGGCATAGATGCCCCACAAAATCCCGATTTTACATTGCTAAACGTTTATCCCAATCCGGCAAATGACCGTGTGTTTTTCGATTATCACAACAAGTATTATGATCCAACGAATACTGTTTTAATAGTGAGGGATTTTGCCGGCAGGATCGTAAAAGAGCATATCGTATCTGCAGGGCAGGGTACCTTGGTGCTGGATGTATCAGACATTGATAACGGGGTATATTTTTATTCCTTTACCCATAATCAAAACATTACTTTAACACGAAAGCTTATCATAAAGCGGTAAACGTTCATCAGGGCAACATTGATGGAGGCTGCTATTCATCCGGTTCAAAAAAACTGACATGTTCCTGAAGAGTATCAGCCTCCTTCGTATTTTTATCAGCCGTTTCCGATGAAGTTTTTCCCATCTGGATGTCTGAGAATTACTAATGCCACATTGAATCAGCGATATATCATAAAGATCCTGCTACTGTTAACGGTAGCACTTGTACAGTCAACCGCCGGAATGGGTCAGAAACGTGTTGAATGGATCTATTCAGATTATGTAGAATATGATCAACAGATTTATGGCAGGATTCGTCGGGCTATAGGTTCTGTGCAATTCCGGCATGAAGGAACTTACCTGTTTTGTGATTCAGCCTATTTTTATGAAGATTCGAATAAAATAGAGGCTTATTCGAATATACATATCCAGGATTCTGACACTCTGAACCTGTTTGGTGACTATCTTCTTTATCTTCCTGAATCCGGGAAAGCAGTCATCAGGGAAAATGTTGTACTAGCTGATCCACAGGTCTCTTTGACCACAGATGAACTAACCTATGATATCAAGGAGAACATCGCATTTTATGAAAATGGAGGAACGATTGTCAGTAAGACCAATACCCTGAGAAGTAAAAAGGGGTGGTACTATACGGATGATAAACTATTTGTGTTTGAAAAAGATGTGGAGCTTGAACATCCACAGTTTGTCCTGTATTCTGATACATTGCATTACGACACACAGACCGAGTTAGCCTATATTTTTGGGCAGACCAACATCATCAGCGATGAGAATGATATTTATGCAGAACGTGGAATCTATGATACGCAGAAAGATTATGCTCAATTCTGGAAGGAGGCATGGTTAACGAACCAAGAAACCACCATTGCTGGTGACAGTATGGAATATGACCGAAAACGCTCATTTGCGAGAGCTTACCGCCATGTCATCATTACCGATACGATCAATGATTATATCATGGGAGGTGAATTCGGAGAGTATGATGAACTAACCGGTTATACATTTCTAACCGACAGTGCCTGGGCTATGTTGATGGATGAAAGTGATACACTGACTCTTCGTGCTGACACATTGATGCTGACTTTTGATTCACTGCAGCAAGGAAGGACATTTACCGGCTACTTTGATGTCAGGTTTTACCGGTCGGATATACAGGGTGCCTGTGATTCTATTCTATATCTGTTTTCGGATTCTACCATCTTTATGTTCAATGCACCGGTCATCTGGTTTGGAAAGACCCAGGTTGTTGGGGATACCATCATCATGTATTCAGTGAACCAGAAAATCAGCCGGGTTGTAATATCAGGGAATGCTTTCATTATCTCAGATGACATTGGCGATCAATACAACCAGGTCAAAGGGAAATCGGTTACAGGTTATTTCGAAGATGATGAGCTCAGGAAGATGTACGTGCATGGAAATACAGAAACGGTTTATTATCTCCGTGATGATCAAAATGAGTTGATAGGGATTGATAAAGCTGTTTCTGATCGATTAAGGATAGAGTTCAGGGAAGGAGAGGTGGAGTTGATAGTTTACATCAGCAAGGTGCAGGGCACTACCTACCCGGAGAAAGAATTACCGACCGGAGAGAGGCAGTTAAAAGGATTCCTGTTACGAAAAGATGAACGTCCTCAGGAACGGAAGGATATATTTCTCAGGAATAAGGAATCGGATCATTCTTCCGGTGGAGGGGAGTAAGTATTTTTCTTCTTGTTTCCCCCCAGAATACTGAATTGAAGGTAACGGTTAGGGTGGTATTTGATATCGTACAGGAGTTCATTGAGCTCTTTGGAGGCTTTTTCAAGCTGGTCGTAAAGGTTTCTGTTATTGATAAGCTGAGCCATGGATCCTTCCCCTTCATTGATTTTAGCAATCACTTCGGAAAAATCTGAAATGGCTTTATCTGCATTTTGAATGGTTTTGGCAAACTGAATTCGGGCCAGTGTATCGGATATATTGTTTAGATTGTGAATGATAGAGGTAATTGTCTGGTTGTTGTTTTCGAAGTTTTTGGTTATGGATTCGACATTGGAGAAGATTTGGGAGAGTTTGTTTTTCTGGGAAGACACGAGGGTATCTATATTGTAGGTTGTATTTTTAAGGTTATCGATGGACCGTCTGATATTTTCCATAGCCATGGTAAGGTTAAGTCTGGTCTCTTCATTAAAGACATATCTTATGACAGTCAAGACGGTATCGAGGGAAAGCATGACATTTTCTGCCTTTTTTTTAACCGGGAGCATTTCAAGGCTGAATTGTTCCTGTAGGGTGGTTCCAACAGCAGACAGGAGTGTGTCGTGGTTTTGAAGAGGTAGCGGTGAATGACCAAACTGGATATTGATGATATTGGAACCGAGAAGGTTGGTTTCAATGACTGCTCTGGAGTCAGCTGGGATTATGAGTTTTTCCTTGATACCCATTTTGACAATGAGCCGGGCTTTAGGATCACCTTCCAGGAACTTAATATTTCTGACAAGCCCTACCTGATGCCCATTGATGATTACCGGGTTATTGATGTTAAGTCCTGCCGTTTTGTCGTAAACGGCGTAGAAAATTCTTTCTGTTGAAAAAATGTTCTTTCCTTTCATAAAATTTATACCCCAGACAAAGAGGGAGATTGCGGCAATGAAAAGAAGGGCCAGGCCTATGATTTTTCTGTTCTTCAAAGCAGGTGGCAATTGGTAATCTTACAAAGATAGTCAATAATGAGGAGAACAGGATTTTGCTGTTTTTATTTTTTCATAAGATTCCCTGCTTCTGTCAAAGAGATCCTGTTTCCTTTATAAAAAGCAACAACAAATGCATCCTGGAAACTGGTTTTCTGGAGGTCAGTTTTATAGTCGTTAGCTTCTTGCTGGGTTTTAAAGTATCCGGCAACATACCGGTAGGATCCGTCCATGAAATAATAATGCACATCTTTAAAATCTTTAAACACCGGATCTGAAGGTTCCTTCGGTTTGGAAGCAGTGAAGAGTTGCACGGCAAAGTAGAGTTCCGGAACGGAATCTTTCTTGTTTTTCTTATTATTCTCTTCAGGAACAGGGGTTTCGTTACCGTTGACTTTTATGTGCTGTTCTGCTATGTTATTGGTTCTTTGGTTTGTTGTATCTGGTACAGCAATTTTATCTGTCGATGTTTCGGGTTTGGGCTTTTCGGAAGGGCTTGAAACAACAGTTTGACGTGATTTGATATCGGAAACTGGTTTTTCTCCGGGTTTCTTTCCCTCCACTTTTTCCCTGTAATTTATGATGGCATTGTAGATGGAAGATGCAATCGTTATCTGGCCTGCATCGGATGCGAGATATTTCCTTTCATTTTCATTACTCAGGAAGCCGGTTTCGACGAGGATTCCCGGCATATTGATTTTATAGAGCACAAGAAATCCTGCCTGCTTAACCCCTCTGTCGAATCGTTGGGCATTGGCACGTAGTTCCTTTTGCACCAATGAAGCGAGTTCGACACTTTGATCGAGGTATGTATTCTGGTAAAGGGAAAAAATGATTTCTGCCTCCGGGGAATTAGGATCAAAGCCGTCATACTTTTGCTTATAATCATCTTCCAGGAGAATGACCGCATTTTCGGCCCTGGCTACCTCCAGGTTGGCTTTGCTTTTATGGAGGCCCATAAGCCAGGTTTCAGCACCGTAGGGTTTTACTGATTCAACTGAATTACAATGGATGGAGATAAACAGATCGGCTTTATTTTCATTGGCTTTTTTTGCCCGTTTGTGCAGTTCAACTGCTTCATCGGTATGTCTGGTCAGGATCACTTTGGTGTTCTCAAGGTTTGAAAGCTTGCGGTTCAGTTTTAACGCAATGGCAAGGGTGATATCTTTTTCCTTGATCTCACCACCAATGGCGCCAGGGTCATTACCCCCATGACCAGGATCAATTACAATGGTCCATTCTTTTTTTGTCTGGGCTACCATTTGTTCACAAGGAAAGGTGAAGGTCAGGAGCAGCAGCAGGAGGATGGTTGTGGATCCGGGATAAATCAGACGATATGACATTTTACTTATTTTTGTTCTCTTCAAGATGATACGAAATTTTTCCAGTATAACGTTATTCATGGGTTTTCCGTTGTTTATACTGAAAAACGGTGGATGATTCTTCACAGGAATCAAGAATAAAAGTAAAAAGAAAAGCCTGTTATATACAGCGAATCCTAAGGCACTTGTTAACCAAGAAATTAACAATAACGTTATTGTATGTAAGCCTAATCCTGCCTGGGTTTAACGGCGGGGGATTGCTTGCGCAGGTGCCCGATACACTCAAGAAACAAGATACGGTTCAGGTTCCTGATTCGTTAGCCAGTTCGGGTAAACAGGGGGAAAAGGGTGCTGCGCTGGAGGCCAGGATTGTTTACGAATCTGAAGATTCCATAAGGGTTGATATTCAAGCCTACAAGGCCTATTTGTTTGGTAATTACAGCAACGTTAAAATGAATTATCAGCAGATTGAGTTCCAGAGTGGTTATGTAGAGTTGGATTTTAATGGCAATCTTGTTTATGCCCGGGGATATACCGATTCGCTTGGTATTATACATAATAACCCTGATTTTGCGGAGGGTGACAGGAGGTTTTCGGCCAAGGAGATGTACTATAACCTGGAAACCAGGCAGGGTTTTATCCGCAGGGTTGTCACCAATGAAGGAGAAGGTTATCTTTTAGGAGATTCCATTAAAAAACTGGAGAACGACCATATTAATATCAGTTCAGGCTGTTATACGACCTGCAATCAGCATGATCATCCCCATTTTGATATTTATTTCAGGAAAGCCAAGGTAATACCCAAGGATAAGATCATCACCGGTCCTGCGGTTTTACGCATTGAAGGCATTCCGACCATCCTGTTTGTGCCGTTCGGATTCTTTCCAAACAAACAGGGTCAGGCATCCGGGATATTAATGCCCAGTTACGGGGAGGCAGCCAACCGGGGATTTTTCCTGGAGAACGGAGGTTATTATTTTGGGATCAACGACAACATTGACCTTGCTTTGCGGGGCGACATCTATTCAAGGGGTAGCTGGGCTGTAAAAGCGGAATCGGTTTATAAAGTCAGATATCGTTATCAGGGGAGGATCAATGTGAACTGGGCGGTTAATAAATTTGGCGATAGAGATTCTCCCGATTTTGAGCGTAAACGTAGCATTTTTGTTCGATGGAGCCATGGGCAGGAGCCCGGATCAAGGCCAAACAGCAGGTTCTCGGCCGATGTGAATGCAGGTTCATCTGATTATAACAATTACAATCCAACCTCGACATCTGATTACCTGACCAATACTTTTTCCTCCAGTATAAACTATTCGACACAACTGTTTTCGTTTTTTAATCTCAGTACTGCTATGTCTCATAACCAGAATACCCTTACCAGGGAGGTTCAGGTAAAACTACCTGATATAAGCCTTTCAACGATCAGGCGTATTTATCCTTTCCGGAAACCTGGTTTCAGCGGGAAAGCGAAATGGTATCAGGACATCAATCTGAACTATACACTTTCATCTCAAAACTCGCTGGTTACATTTGATTCACTGATAAAGGATCTTCGTTTTCAGGATTTTAATAACGGCTTCCAACATACGATTCCGCTGCAAAGCAATATCAATGTTAAAGGATGGTTAAATATCAACAACAGCATCCAATATACTGAGCGGTGGTACCTGAGGCATTATATCAAACAATGGGATAACGGGATACTTATCAAAGACAATGATACCCTGTATGGATATTTGCGGACAGATACAGTAAACGGGTTCAAGGCAGCCCGCAATTTTGGTTTTTCTTCCTCATGGAGCACAAGGTTATATGGTTTCTACGATTTCAAAAGGGGACCTGTGGCCACTATTCGCCACATGATGACACCCTCGCTCAGTTTCAGTTATAATCCTGATTTTGGAGCCCAACGATGGGGATATTACAAGTATTATCTGTCCCCGGGATCAGACAACCCTGTCAAATATTCGATCTTTGATAACCTGGTTTACGGGAGCCCTCCTGCCAGTAAGTCGGGCAGGTTGAATTTGTCGATTGGGAATAATCTTGAGATGAAGATAAGGCCGAAAAGTGATACGGTCGCTATGAAGAAGGTTGTTCTGATTGAAAACCTTCAACTGAGCACGGGGTATGATTTAGCGCGAGACTCACTCAACTGGTCACCCTTGATCCTGAATGGGAGGACCACATTATTCAGGAATTTCGTCATCACGGTCACCGGAGCATGGGATCCTTACCAGGTTGATTCGTTGGGTCGAAGAATTAACAGGTTTGAATTTGAAAATAGTGGTAAATTGTTTCGGAGCACCAGTACAGAGTTGAATGTAAGTTTCTCCTACAGGCTCAGTTCAAAAGGTACGCAAGAAGAAAAAAGCACCACCTCGGGGACACAACAGGAGTTGGATGAGATACGGAGGTATCCGGATGCTTATATTGACTGGGATAATCCGTGGAGTTTCTCTTTTTCCTATAATTACCGTTATTCATCGATATTGACAGCAGTAGTTGGAGAGCGGAAGAAGGAGATGATACAGACCATTGATCTTCGGGGTGACATTAACCTGACCCCAAAATGGAAATTTGAACTGGAGACGGGATTTGATTTCACCAGGAAGAATTTCTCTTTTACACGGATTCGTATCTGGCGCGATCTGCATTGCTGGGATATGAGTCTGGACTGGATACCGGTTGGTTTCAGAAAAAGTTATATGATGACTATCAAGGTAAAGGCACCTGTCTTACAAGACCTTAAGCTGACCCGGAAGAGTGACTGGAGGGACTATATCTGATCCCGGTGATGAATTTATCTGAAGAACCAGATCAGAACCATCGTAAAAAGCAATCCGGCAGCCAGGATATCCATAAGATTGGAAAAGAAATACCCGACTTTATTCCCGATCATATTTCCGATCAGTATTCCGAAGGTTGCACTGATGAGGAGGGTCAGGTTCAGGATTTGGCATGATGGACTGAACATCATTGAGATACCGGAGGCAACCAATAAAAGGTCCAGATTTAGTGCAAACAACAATCCTATGAGGGTTGAAGTTTTACCGATATCAAAGATGCGGTTCACTGTTTTTGTTCTAAAGCCTTTCAGGAAAAGTTTTATGCCAACAACCAACAGCAATACCATCCCGGCTTTGAAAGCCATTTGATCCAAAAGGGGTGATAATCCCAGGCCGATGAAAAAACCTGCCAGACCCAATAATCCATTGAAAACTAAATAAATGAAAAGGATTTTCCAGAAAACAGTTGTGAAAGCCCTTTTAAAATAGAGTGACGAAAAGGAGAGTGCAACAAGAAGGTTAACACCTCCCAGCAGTATCAGGCCACCCAATTTCATTGTTACAGATAGAGATAATACAGTAATCGGTTGTTATCCTTGTATCTGATTATGCTCTTTCAAGCTCAACGGTAAAATGTCGTAAAATGGGAGCTTCCCGGATAATTCTGAATCCTTTGGTAATCTTATCTTTTCTTTCATAAACATTGGCCAGTCCGTAAGCGATATAATCCATGTGGTTATTGGTATAAACTCTTCGGGGGATGGCCAGCCGGAGGAATTCAAGTTTGGGGTATCTGTTTTCGCGTGTCACAGGATCTCTGTCTGCCATCAATGTTCCGATTTCGACACCTCTCACCCCGCTTTCAAGGTATAGTTCGACGGCCATTGTCTGGGCCTGGTATTCTTCTTTGGGGATATGGGGAAGAAATTTCCGGGCATCGACGAAAATGGCATGCCCACCAAAGGGAGCCTGGACAGGTATGTCAAAGGATTTCAGTTTTTCACCAAGATATGCAACCTGACCGATTCGGGTACACAGGTAATCATATTCAGTCCCTTCATAGAGTCCCTGGGCAAGGGCATTCATATCCCTTCCTGACATACCCCCGTAAGTGATGTATCCTTCAAACATGATATTATACACAGAGGCTTTACGGAATAGTTCAATATCTCTCATGGCAATGAAGCCACCCATGTTAACGATGGCATCTTTCTTACTGCTCATGGTCATGATGTCAGCATAGCTAAACATTTCAGCCACGATTTCGCGGATGGTATGGTTACGGTAATCTGGTTCCCTTTCTTTAATAAAATAGGCATTTTCGGCAAACCGGGCAGAGTCAAAAACCACCGGAATGCCATATTTCTGGGCAAGGCTGTAGGTTTGTCGAAGGTTTTCCATGGATACCGGTTGGCCACCTGACGAATTGCATGTTACGGTTACGATGATTGCAGGGATTTTATCCTTTGGGTTGGATTTTAGCACATCTTCCAGCTTGTTATGATCGACATTCCCTTTAAAAGGATGATAAACCATGGTATCAAAGGCTTCCTGGATGGTGCAGTCGATAGCAGTTGCTTTGCGAAATTCAATATGCCCTTTTGTGGTATCGAAGTGAGAATTTCCCGGGACAATATCTCCTTCTTTTATCATGGCAGAGAAAAGGACATTTTCAGCAGCTCTGCCCTGATGGGTAGGTAGGAAATATCCGAAGCCTGTAATATCCCTGATAGCCTCTTTTAATTTGAAGTAGGATGAAGCTCCGGCATAACTTTCATCACCCAGCATCATGGCTGACCATTGTTTATCTGACATGGCACCTGTACCAGAGTCAGTGAGAAGGTCAATAAACACTTTATTACTACTCAGGTTGAAGAGATTGTATCTTGCATCTTTCATCCACTGTTCTCTTTCTTCACGGGTAGAACGATAAATGGATTCAACCATCTTGATTTTATATGATTCGGCAAAAGGTAATTCCATGCTGTTAAGAGTTATTTAGTGAGACGAAATGAAAAATAAGGGGAGAATATGGGAGATCAGAATGCAAAAGCGTCCCGCCTTTTGATATTAAGGTATCGGTGCGTTGCACAAATCAACAAACCTGTTAATTCGTTTTTCATGTCTGGCACATGTGTATAATCCTGATCATGTCCTTTGTAGCATTGCAAAGATAATCAGTCATTAAACAAAAAAAAACTTTTTAACCTTTTTTTTACACCGGTTTGTATTACATCTCAGAGGCCGGATCCCAGAAATGGATTTCAAAATCCCGGATGGTATCATTGATCACGGTGATCCCTTCATTTTCGAGCAATTGCTGCATAAGCGCAGTATCGCCGAAATAGCGTTTGCCTGTAAGTCGGCCATATTTGTTGACTACTCTGTGGGCGGGTATATTTTCCTGGCTAAGGTGAGAAGCATTCATAGCCCAACCGACCATACGGGCAGCAGATTTTACAGACAGATATTCCGCGATAGCACCGTAGGTCGTCACTTTTCCTGACGGTACCCGTTTTACTACCTCATAGACTTTTTGAAAGAAACTGTCTTCCATCATGATCCGGATTGATTTTATACTGCAGGTATTTGATGGATAGTCCTTGTTCCAGCCACATTTTTTCATAAAAGGTAGTGATTCGGATCGCATCTTCCATGGTTTCTTTACCGTGTATATCGGGCATGTTGGCCAATACAGAAAGTTTTTCCTGGTTGATGACCTCCAGCGTATAGGTGTACAATTGTTCATCATCTGTTTTCAGGTGGATGATCCCATCCGGTTTCATCACTTTTCGGTAGCGGTTCAGAAAGGCTGGGGAGGTAAGTCGTTTTTTTTCATGGGACTTTCTTGGTTGGGGGTCTGGAAAGGTAATCCAGATTTCGTCAATTTCGTGAAGGGAAAAAAAATGATCAATCAACTGAATTTTAGACCGGATAAAAGCCACATTTTTCAACTGTTCCGTTTGGGAGATCTTTGCTCCATACCACATTCTGGCTCCTTTGATGTCCATACCGATAAAATTTCTGTGAGGATAAGCTTTTGCGAGGCCGGTAGTATAGTCTCCTTTACCACAACCCAGTTCGAGGATGATGGGATGGTTGTTTTTGAAAAAGTGGGAATGCCATTTTCCCTTGAGGAAGAAAGGTTCATGCTGGAGCTGTTCATAAGAGACCTGGAACAAGTTGGGAAAGGTAGCATTTTCGGCAAACCGGGCCAGTTTTTTCTTTTTACTCATTGCGGGAAAGAATGGAAAAATATAACAGGGGGCACAGGGCATCATAAAAAAGCAGCCGGGTTGGGTATTTAACGGTCCGGATTATCGAACAGGCCATAGAAGGGGAAGCGAACACGGTATAATGGTTAGATCTTTAGAATCCAAGCGTTTTTTAATTTATTTTCCGAGAGAGCGGTTTTAAGTGCCTGTTGTGCTTCTGATTGGGAATTGAAGCCACAGGCAGATACTCTGTGTAATCCGGAGGACGTCTGACCTCTAAGGGAGGCCTGGTTGAATCCCTGGTTTACAAGTTGGGATACCATCCTTTCAGCATTTTCTATATTGCTGTAACAACCTGCGATGATAAAGAACTGGCCGGTTGTGGCACTTTCTTCGGCAATGGGTTTGGCTGATGTTACCGGTTTCGGGGTAATTCCGGTTACCGGGGGTTGTGTCTGATCGGTAACTGCCGGAGCCGGTTCGATCTTTTCTCCTGTGTTCATTACTGTGTCTTCAGCTGGTTTCAGGACATCTTCGGGAGCAATGGATGTTTCTGGTTCTTCCTGGGGGGCAGGGATCATAGCCTCTTCCTGCGGATTATTCAACCAGGAGAGCACGGTTTCCTTTACCCGGTCATAACCGGTAACGACTGTTTCCTGGTTCAGAAAGCCCCAGACAGCAGCAGCAGCCAGTATGATCAGGATTATGGCGACCCAAATCATCCATCTTCTTTTTTTCCTGGGTTTTCTAGGTTTTTCCTGAGATTCATCTGAGAGAGGCGGTGTTTCTGTTGCGGTTACCCCGACAGGTGAAAGACCGAAAGAGGAGGTGTCGTAGTTGAAGGTGGTATCGGGATTAAACGTCATGGTTTCATTCTCGTCTATGGTGAACTGCCCGATCCTTTGTAATGTCACCTCTTTGTTTGTTTGCAGATCTTCATGCAAACCGGACACAAAAGATCTGAGCATTTCATTTCCCTGAGAAATGGTAACATGCTCTTTGTCGGATACATATTTTGCGAGCACATAGTCATTCGCTTTAACCCCGGGATTAAATGCGATGATTTTGGTTGGTGGCGTTATTTTTCGGGATTTGGTACGAGCTGCCGGCTTGACAATAGTTTTAAATTCACCGAATCCCGGAAGGATGACAGAATCGCGCTGAAGCAACAGATCACTGATATATTCGACTATTTTCATGATAATGAAGGTTTATAGTTTAGGTTACATATTAGGGAAAAAATGGGGAGGTGATCATTTTCGTTTCAGGATTTCAAGAACTTTTTTGATATCTTCAGGGGTATCGACGCTGCAGGTGAGATGGGTGGATACATCTGTCAGGATCCGGTAGCCGTGGTCTAACCATCGGAGTTGTTCCAGTGATTCGGCTTTTTCGTTTGGTGTAGATTCGAGTCTGGAAACCGTCAGGAGGGTCTCTTTGGTATAACCGTAGATACCTATATGTTGGAAAAAGGTATGCTGGTTGTTCCATTCCTGTTGAGGTGCATTTCTGACGAACGGTATCGGGGATCTTGAGAAATAAAGGGCTTGCCGGTTACGGCTTACGGTAACCTTGACCACATTGGGATTAAGCAGATCCTGCAATGAATTCATGGGTTGCACCAGGGTGGCAATATCGGGTCGCTGGTTAATGAACAGAGATGCCAGAAGGTTGATCTGGTCCGGATCTATCAGGGGTTCATCCCCCTGGATATTGATAATGACATCGTGGGATGAGTATGCTTTCATCCTTGCAACCTCAGCACATCGTTCGGTACCTGTGGTGTGCCTCTGCGAAGTCATAACGACATGGCCACCGAAGGCAGTTACATGACTGAAAATCCTTTCATCGTCGGTAGCAATGACGACATTGGTAAGAAGGGATGCTTTTTTTGCCTGCCGATACACCCTGTGTATCATACTTTTCCCGTTGATATCTGTCAGAGGTTTCCCTGGAAACCTGGATGAAGCATACCTTACAGGGATGACTCCTAGTATTTTGGTGGTCAGATACATTTTATCAGAAAAGGCCAAATAGTTCAGCCTGGATTTTTTCTATTACGATACCCAGATCTTCCGGTTTACCCGGAATATCAAGATGGTCAACCTCAAATATCAGTAGTTTACCTTCATGATAGTTATCAATCCATTTATCATATTTTTCGTTAAGGCTTTTAAGATAATCCAGGCGGATTGAGTTTTCATATTCCCTTCCCCTGGCCTGTATTTGCCGCACAAGTGTAGGGACGTTGGCTTTCAGGTAGATCAGCAGATCGGGGGGTTGGATGAATCCATTGATCAGTTCAAAAAGGGAAAAATAGCTTTCATAATCCTGGGTTCTCATCAGGCCCATTTCATGCAGGTTTGGGGCGAAGATATAAGCATCTTCATAGATGGTGCGGTCCTGGATCACATTTTTTTTCCCGTTTCGGATGGCGATGATCTGTTTGAAGCGTTGGGTCAGAAAATAGATTTGCAGGTTAAAAGACCATCTGCGCATATCTTCATAGAAGTTTTCCAGATAGGGATTGTTATCAACATCTTCAAAGTGAGGTTCCCACTTTAAGTGTTTTGCCAGCAGACGTGTGAGGGTGGTTTTCCCGGAGCCAATATTTCCTGCAATTGCGATATGATAGGGTGATTTCATAAAGGATGATTTGAAAGGTACAGGGTTATGCTGTCGTTTTGGTGAATATACACGTTTTTCCCTTCGATCCTGGCATTCACCGGATTTTTCTCCGGTAATGTGATGGTGTTTTCCTGGAGGGTCCTTATATCGTACAACACCAGATGATCCTGAAGGAAACAGATAAGATGATTACCTGAGAGCTGAAAGGAAGAGACATTTTTAACCGGGATGGATCTGACCCAATTTCCATAACGATCGAAAATAAAAATCCCGTTCATGGGATCTGCAGCATAAAGGAGGAAGTCTTTTTCCAGCAGGTGAGATAGATTATATTCCGGGGCAATGAGGGTGGACAGGTTTTCTGTGCGTTGGTCAATTATTCCCTGATGGTTTACCCTTACAATTTCATTCACAGACATTTCCCAGACCCAGCAACCATTATCGTAAGAGTTGCAGGCAAGGGCAGGAGAGATGCAACCGGCATTGAACAAAATCGTTGGATTTCCCTGAAGTGCAAGCTGATTGTCGAGGCGGATGATTTCGGCGGAGGACTTTGAGAAGAGAAGGACTTTGAGCGGATCTGATGCGTCGATATCGGTAAACCTATCGATACTTTTTCTTGTATATTCGGCCAGAAAGCTTCCTTCCCCGTTGTATTTCTGAACTGTATTGCCTTTGATCACATAGAGGTTCCCCAGATTATCGGTTGTGATTTTATCTGCTTTTCCATGGATGGTGCGCACCGGTGTAAATCCGTTAAATGATAAACCGGCAGTCAGAAGGGCCCAGAGTGCCAGGTTAGTCAAGCATTGAAAGGATTTCATCCGCATACAGTCTGTTATTGCTAAGTCTGGGTACTTTATACTGGCCACCCAGTCTTCCTTTTTGTTTAAGCCAGCGATAGAAGGTGCCTTTCGGCAGAGTTACGATGGAGGGTTGTTTCAGGACAAGGTTTCTAAAGCGTTTGGCTTCATAGTCGGAATTGACAGATTTCAGTGTGTTATCCAGCATTTCGATAAAAAGACTTATGTCTTGTGGTTCCTGTTCAAACTCGATCAGCCATTGGTGGGAACCTGCTTCAGTACCGTTAAGATAGACGGGTGCCACGGTATATTCGTATATGAGGGCATTTGAATGCAGGCATGCCTGTTCAATGGCTTTTTCGGCGTTATCAACGATCAGCTCTTCACCAAAGGCATTAATGAAGCTTTTTGTACGGCCTGTTACCCTGATTCTGAATGGATTAAGTGAGGTAAATGTAATGATATCGCCGATAAGGTATCGCCAAAGGCCGGAATTAGTGGTAATGACGAGTGCATAAGGTATATTTGTGTTTACCTGGTCGAGCAGGAGTGAAGAAGGATTTTCACTGCTGAGCTGGTCGAGCGGTATAAATTCATAGAAAATACCGTAATCGAGCATCAGCAGCATGTCATCTGCATCATTTCGGTCCTGTATCCCAAAAAATCCTTCAGAGGCATTGTAGGTTTCAAGGTAATTGAGTGAGGGGGGGCAGATGGCATTGAATTTTTCACGGTAGGGTGCGAAGTTGACGCCACCATGGGTAAAGAGTTCGAGATTAGGCCAGATATCTTCCACATTTTTTGCACCAGTGAGGTCGAGAATCTTCCTGAGGAGGAGGAGCATCCAACTGGGAACACCGGTGATGACGGTAACATTTTCTTCACTGGTGATCTCAGCGATTCGCTTTAGTTTTTTGTCCCAGTCATCCATGAGGGCTGTACTGAGGTCAGGGGTTCTGATCAGTTCGAACCAGAAGGGGAGATTTTGCATGATAACAGCTGATACATCACCATGATAGGGTGCAGGTTTGTCGGAGCTGTAATCATGGGTTCCACCCAGTCCAAGCATTTTGCCATCGAAGATGGTAGTGTCAGGATTGTTGTTGCAGTAGATGGAAAGAAGGTCCTTCCCTCCTTTGAAATGGCATTCTTCCAGGGCTTCAGTGCTTACGGGTATATATTTGCTTTTTTCCCCTGTCGTCCCTGATGACTTGGCAAACCATTTAATCTGTGAAGGCCAGAGAAGATTCTTTTCTCCTGCCCTGAGTCGGTCGATATAGGGTTTGATATCCTTATATTCCTGGATGGGCACACGATGTCTGTATTGTTCAAGGGTTTCGATCGAATGGTAATGGTGCAGCTTACCCCATTCGGTGTGCGAAGCTTTGGCGATCAGTTTTTTGAACCATTCTTGCTGAACTTCCAAAGGATATTTGACAAAGAGTTCAATCTGATGGATCCTCTTTTTCATAAACCAGGAAAGAACAGCATTTATGAATGGCATGGGTCGGTAAGCTTTGAGCAAAAATAGGAAAACTTTATAAAGAGGGAGTGAAATTGTATCGGGGTATTTCACTATTTTTGTTCCAAACAGGCAGTGTGTGATCACTTTTCCGAATGCAAAAATCAACCTGGGATTGCAGGTGTTGTCAAGGCGGGGGGATGGCTACCACAACATCCTTACATGTTTTTACCCGGTACCATTTTATGATATCTTGGAGATGATCCCTGCAACAGATGGGGTTTTTCGGTTTACCCTCACCGGCATTCATATTGAAGGCAGGAGGGATGATAATCTATGTATAAAGGCATTGAGAATTCTGGGATCTGACAGGGAGGTCCCCGCTGTGCACATGCATCTGCACAAGCAGATCCCAACCGGGGCTGGATTGGGTGGTGGATCATCCGATGCAGCTTGTACGCTTATTCTTGCCAATAATCTGTTCGGATTAAATTTCTCAGATGCTATGCTGGAGTCGATCGCTTTGCAATTGGGAAGCGATTGTCCGTTTTTTATCATGAACAGACCGGTCATTGCAACAGGAAGAGGGGAGAAAATGGAGCCGGCAGACATCAGCCTGAGGGGAATGACGATGCTGCTTTTTCGACCATCATTTCGCATTAGCACCCATGAAGCATATGGTCATATTACTCCTGAAGATAACCGGCTGTCACTTTCCGTAAGCTTACAACAGCCTGTGGAACAATGGAAAGGTAATGTTGAGAATGATTTTGAACACTATGTACTGGGGCATTATGCTGAAGCGAAGAAAATCAAAAAGTTGCTATTTGATAGCGGGGCTGTTTTTGCTCAGATGACAGGGTCAGGTTCTGTATTTTATGGCCTTTTCAGGTCGAAGCCGGTTTTACCGGAATATCTGAAGACAAGGTTGATTTATTCTTGCACTTTATGATCTTCTAGACGGTTTTAACATGCAACACGATCAGAAAAAAATGCATGATCTGATTATGTCTGGAAGGTTTATCTATCTTTGCATCATCAATTGCCGGTGAAAGGGACCCCAATTCAGAGGATCAGACAATAATTATAACCATTAACAATTACTATATCATGAAAAAGACGATCTTTTTATTGGTCATTGCAGGTTTTTTAACAGCCTGTACCGGAAATGTGAAGGAAGCGGAAGAGCCCACCGTTACTAAAGAAACAGAGGCCTTACAGAAGACTTCGGAGGATGTAATGGTTGAATCTGAATCACTGGAAAGCCGGGCTGACAGTTTATTGAATAACCTTTAAAATCAGCTGTTATGAAAAAGATTATCGGAATAGTTTTGATTATGCTGGTGATTTCATCCGGAAATGTTGTGATGGCGCAACAGGGATCGGAGAAACAACAGCAAAAGGGGGCTAAAGTCCAGGAACACAAAGTGGGAAAGGCCAGTAAAGGGGAGGTGAAAACCGTAAAAGTGAAGGAGCAGAGACAACAGGGTGTTCAGCAGCGTGAAGCTGTTGGTAAAGGGAAAGAGGATACCCGGGAAGGGGGAAAGGTAAAGGGTAAAGACCAGGAACATCCGGGTAAAGGTCATGCTTATGGAAAAGACAAAGGCGATCTGCAGGGAAAGGAATTTGGTCAGCAACGCGCTGCTGAAGCAAAAAGTAAAAAAGAGGCATTGGGTGAAGCTGAAGCTAACCTGAAGAGGTCGGAAGATGCCCATGCTGCCACACGTGAGAAGCTAAAGCAGGCAAGGGAAATTCTTGAAAAAAAGAAAGCCGGCAAGGAGATTACCCGCGAGGAATATGAGCAGAAGATTAAAGTAGTGGATGAAATGGAAAGAGATCTTGAAAAGCTGGAAAAAAAGAATCAGGAAAACAGGGAGGTATTGATCAAAGAACGCACGGGAACTGAAAAGTAGGGCATTATAAACCTGATCTATAAGAAAGGCTTTACGGATACCGTGGAGCCTTTTTTCATGCCGTTCAACAAGGTTTATCACTGGATGACGTTGAAAATTTAACCCAAAAAATCCTTGGAGGGTCATCAATAAACCGTACTTTTATGGAGTTTTTATCTGATCAATCAAGCAATAAACGGACATAAACATGGCAAAGAAAGCAGACCCCGGTGCCGTTCAATCACTGCACCAGCATATTCAGGCGTATTCCGACGGGCTTCGGGTATTTGAGAATGTATTTCAGTCGGTATCCAGGATGATCCTTGAGGGGAAAGGCAATATCCGAAAGGTGAATGTAAACGGGCGTGATACTTATGATTTTGCAGTTTTCAGGGGAGGGAAGAAGCATATCATCGGTATGTTTGACGAGATTAATTCTTTTGTGTCTTTTGTCAAGGATGCGGCGGAGGGGGGTTCTTCTGCTGAAATGGCCTTTGTGCTGATCGGTGAACCCGGTAATGGGAAAACCTTTTTTGTGGATTACCTGATGAAGCTTTACAGGGAGTTTACGGCACAGCCTGAAAACAGGCGTTATACATTTCGTTTCCGTAACCTGGACCTTTTAGGTGGTTATGGCAGGATCGACGCGATAGAATCGCAGACCTATGAAGATCCTATGGTACTGGCTATGAATCTTTTTGATGACCTGGAACAGAGCAGGAGTTACATGTTGAGTCTGGGTGTCCCCCAGGAGAAGATGGATGCTGCCTACAGGTTGTATCGACCGTTGGGTGCCTGCTCCTATTACATTTTCAGCCAGATCAGGGAGTTTTGTGACGGGGACATTGACAAGATGCTGCAATTTATTGAGGTTTTTCCAGTTCCTGTTAGTGAGTCACGTGGTACGCTCACCGGAAAGTATGCGGCAAAGGACAAAATTACATCCTCAGCTGTGGATCTGATAGGTGATGAATCGATCACACGATTGCTGCATATTACCGACACTTCCAATCCTTACCGCTTTGATCTGCGGCGTGGTGCTCTGGCTCGTGTGGCCGGAGGGGGGATACATTTTGCCGATGAGATTTTCAAAAACAAGCGTGACCTGGTACAGGTGTATCTGGGAGTTATTCAGAACAGGACCATTGAGATCGAGGGATACAAGTGGCCGCTTGACACATTGATCATTGCCACAAGCAACAATTCGGAGTTTGCCAGGTTTCTGGAGGAGAAGGAGCAGGCTCCGATCGTTGACAGGTGTCGGCTTACCTACATGTCGCACAATACAAACCTGAAGCTGCAGGAGGAACTGACGCAGTTTGCCATAGGGAGTGTTGACAAGACTACCTTCACCGGGGAGAAGCTCCATATTGATCCCAATCTGAACTATGCAATCTCGGCCTCAGTGATTCTAACACGTATGCCACCTTCTGAAAAGCTCACGCCTGTGGAGATGATGAAGCTGGCAGCGGGCGAGGTGGCCGGTGAAAAGAGCATTAAGACACTGAACGAAGTGATCAGTGATCTGAATACGGACCCTGACATTACCAGACGTTTCGGCCAGAAAGGGTTAGGGCACAGAAACCTGGGGCGTGCCATCCAGATTCTGCTCGAAAGGAGCGAGACCCAGGAGGGACGTTGTATGTATGCCGGTGAGGTTTTCAAATCGCTTGAAAGTGTAATACTGGATTATGTGCAGGAGCCCAATGACAGGATCAAATACCTCAATGATCTTAAGATAGCCAGGGGATTGCACCGTAAAAATATCATGACCACTGTTTTTAATGCATACATGGATGAGCCCAAAGCCGTTGAAAGGGATGTGATGAATTATGTGAATATGATCATTGGGGTAGATGCCAAAAATCTGGGATCAGACAAGATATGGACCTACCAGGATCCGCAGACTGGGAAGCTGATACCGCTGAAAATCGATGAAACCTTTATCAACAGTGTGGAAGAACGGCTTGGTTTAAAGACCGAGGAGCAGCGTCAGAGTTTCCGGACAACCATCATTAAAATTTACGGACAGAAAATGATCAAGGATCCTAATTATAACTTCATGGATAACAATGAACTGGTTAAAGCAGTGACCGATGTCAGGCTGAAGTCAGACATTGCAGGGGCAGGCAGTCTTGTAGGGGCATTATCGAACCGTACCAATGAGGAGAACCAGAAACTATACAACCGTATGGTCAAGACGATGATGGATAAGCTCGGATATTGCCGGACCTGTTCTGAAAAGACCATTGAGTATTTCTGCACGCATGAAGATACAAACTAAGGATCAGATGATATCATGGGGTAAGGAAAGGTGACCTAAACAGAGGGGTGTTACAAGATGTCAGATAAGGCGAAGCAGCTTTTCAATGCAATATGCGGCCAGGGTGTATCGGAATCGCATCGTCGTATGATGGAGCGGGAGATGCTTCAGGGGGAGAAGCGTATTTCAGGTATCGCGGATGTATCGATAGTGACCGGTTTGTATGACAGGACCGATTTTGATATGCTGCCAGGGATTCATCCTCCGTTACCTGATCTTATGCTTTCTCTGCGGGCCCTGGAGGATTTGCTTGAACAGGACAGTCAGCGGGAGGTGGATGGATTTTCGAGGCGGATCCGGATTGGCAAGTTGATCAGGCCGGTACAAGGAAGTAAAAGCAAGGTTGTGGTGGTGCCGACCACGACAGAGCCGAAACTGTACCATGACGAGAGTGTTTCTGAGGATGAAGAGGGGAGGACAGGAGGTTCGGGTCAGGGGGAGGAGGGAGAGGTGATAGGGGAGCAGCCCGCGCAACCTGAACCCGGGGAAGGGGAGGGTCAGGGTGCCGGCCAGGGGGAAGGGGCTGCTCATGATATCAGTTCGGAAGCATTTGACCTTGGCAAGGTAATCACTGAAAAGTTCCATCTGCCCAATCTGAAGAACAAGGGCACCAAACGGTCTGTATCGCGAGTGGTTTATGATCTGACTGACCGCAACCGGGGTTTCGGGCAAGTGTTGGATAAAAAGGCAACCTTGCGCAGGATCCTTGAGACCAACATATTACTGGGCAATATAAGGGAGGGGAATCCTTTTGATCCGAGTGAACTGCTGATCAATCCGCTTGACCAGGTTTACCGGATCATGTCATCGGAAAAGGATTTCGAGAGCCAGGCTGTGGTCTTCTTTCTGCGAGATTACTCCGGTTCGATGCAGGGAGAACCGACAGAGGTGATCTCAATGCAGCATTTACTGATTTACAGTTGGTTGATGTATCAATACAGCAATAACGTGATGACACGGTTCATTCTCCATGATACTGAAGCCAAAGAGGTACCCGATTTTTACACTTATTATCGTTCGCAGGTGGCAGGAGGAACCAGGGTTGCGCCGGCTTTTGAGTTGGTTAATGATATTGTGCGAAAGGAACAGCTTACCAGGGATTACAACATATACGTTTTTCATGGCACCGACGGGGATGATTGGGATGAGGAGGGACAGGAACTTATTAAAGCACTGGAGGAGATGACAGGTTATGTGAACCGGGCCGGAATAACTGTAGCCAGGAATGCATGGAGTTCCGGAAAGGATTCGACAACGGTGGAAAAAAGTTTGGAACGGTCGGGATTGCTGGTTAGCAAGCCTGAGCTGTTGCGGATGGATGTGTTTTCTGCAGCTGATACCAGTGAAGAAAGGATCATAGAGGGGATTAAAAAACTGATTTCCTGAAAAAAGAAACAATGCAGCTTATCGATCAACATACAAAAGGGATCATGGAGGCGTGCAAGGTGCGGGCACGCGAGGCGGGACTGAGTTTTGACCAGGAGAGCCTTGAATATGTTGTCAGCAATCGTGATATGCTGGAACTATCTCCCAAGGTTATGATCCCTACCCTGTATGATTATTGGGTTCATGATGTGGAAGTGCTGAAAGGGATTGGAAAGTATAAGCTTTTTCCTTACAATCCTTATGAAACGGTCATTAATTCGCGGCCGGCCATCTCTTTTTATAACGATAACAATCCTGACTGGCTCAACGTGATGATCTTCTATCATGTACTTGCCCATATTGATTTTTTTCAGAACAACATCATGTTTGAGGGTACATGGGGGGATGATTTTGTCGGACAGGCGCTGGCCGACAAACGATTGATTGCGGCATTGCGAAGCATTCACGGACGCTGGGTTGATTATGCAATTGAATTCAGCCGTAATATGGACAACCTGTGCGGGTATTACCCCCTGATGGGTGCAGAGGATTATGCTGGTATACTGGATCCGGGTGAAAGACTTTCCTACTTTTTTGATCAATTTCTGCCCGAGGAGGTTAAAGCACCGGAATATGAGATATATAAAGAGATAGAGCATTACAACCAGCTGATCAGAGCGCAAAAACTGGTGGCAGAAACCCAGTTTTTCGGGGATATACGGGTGAAATATCCTGAGTTCCAGGCAAAATATGAGAAGCATAAAGAGAGGAAGAAAACCCCTCCGTTGGATATAATGAACTATGTGATGCAATATTCCTCTTACTTGAAGAAAGAAGAGCATCAGTGGATGAAGCAGGTGATGAGTGTTGTCCGCAATACTGCCCTCTATTTTGCCCCGCAGATCCGCACCAAAATTCTCAATGAGGGATGGGCGAGTTATTGGCATGACAGGCTCTTCAGGAATGATGACAGACTTTCGGGCCACGAAACTGATTACGCAAAGGCTAATGCCGGCGTTATCTCGATCTCCAGGATAGGATTGAATCCTTATGCCATTGGATTAAGACTTATTGAATACGTGGAAGAACTTGCCGCTCATGGAGAGATGACATGGGTTGCCCAGAAAACAAAGCACAACATCATACGGGATATGCCGAAAGCAAATGCCAGGAATGGTAAGGCTGCAGTTTTTTCACTCAGGTCTGACTTTAACGATTATACCCTGATCAACACTTTTGTGGATCAGGATTTTGTTGACATGCACAATCTGTTTGTGGTGGGAGAGCGAATCAATCCACAGCGTGGCACCATCGAATATTATGTAAAGAGCAGAAAAGCAGAGGATTATAAACAGATGCTGATCGATTCATTGTACCATCCTCCCAAGGTAACCATTGATACTGAAGAAAGCAACGAAAACGAACTTTATCTGAAACACCATTTTGAAGGAAAACAATTGATCAAACCTTTCATTGCTGATGCACTCACGGGTATCGGGTATTTATGGGGAGGTATGGTAAAACTGGAAACCACAGAGATTTATCTGATGAAGGATCAGGAGCGGGAATACCGGCCTGTGCTGTATACTTATGAAAACCGAAGAATCAGCAAAAAGAACCTTTGATTATGGGAAAATCCAAGAGGTCTGTGGAGAAGATGGAGGAGATCCGTGAACGTGCAGAGCGTCTGGATGCCCTGATCAATATCGGGAGCAGGCTTCGGGACAAGGAGCGGTTCAGACCTTTCACATTCAATGATTTTCTGTATTCCGCCACACGCAATCCTGTATTGACCTTCAGGGATGTGTTTCAGCTTTTTTATGACATGATCAACTACTATATCCCGGAGGGGGTGGATGAATATGAGATCACGGAAGATACAGCCGGGTTTATGCATTACAATGTCACAAGGCTGTTTGTGGAAGGTTGCCGGAATCCCTTTTTTGCCGACCGTTTGTTTGCCAACCGGATCATGAACCTGGCCAATGCATTTAAGCAACGATCGCAACTGAACTATATTTACCTTTTTGAAGGGCCTCCGGGCAGTGGTAAAAGTACCTTCCTTAATAACCTGTTGCAACGCTTTGAAGAGTTTACCATGCTGCCGGAAGGGATCATGTATGAGACTTTCTGGAGTATTAATCTTGAAAAGCTCGGACTTGCCAGGGACCAGATCATGTTGTTGCCTGAACAGGGGATTAAAACTACCATTTCACCTGGGCCTGCCAAGGATGAGCATATTGCTGAACCTGCCCCCATTCGGAAATCACTCGAAATTGCCTGTCCGAATCATGATCATCCGATCCTGCAGATACCCAAAGAATACAGGATGAAGTTTCTTGAAGAACTTATTCCTGATGATAAGTTCAAGCAAAGGTTATTCAATTCCAAGGAATATGAATGGGTTCTTCGTGACAAGCCTTGTACGGTCTGTAAAACCATTTATGATACCCTGACCGAAAAACTGGATGATCCGTTGGAGGTTCTCAGCATGCTGAATGTACGCAGGATGCGTTTCAACCGTCAGCTTGGAGAGGGCATTACTATTTTCAATCCGGGGGATCAGATCATCCGAGAGCCTGTATCTGACAGTAGTTTTCAGAATCAAATCAGTACTTTGCTGCAGACAGATTCGGTCAGATACATTTATTCCAGTCTTGCTAAAAGCAATAATGGCATCTATGCATTGATGGATATCAAAGAAAACAATATCCAGCGGCTGAAAAACCTCCATGGGGTCATATCTGACAGGGTGCACAAGGTGGAGTTTGTGGAGGAGTATGTCAAGTCATTGTTCATGGGGCTAGTAAATCCGGAGGACAAGGTACATTATGAAGGGGTGAAATCATTCCAGGACAGGATCATTACGGTTAAAATTCCTTACATCCTTGATTACAAGACAGAGGTAGCGATCTATAAAAATAAGTTCGGTGATGGCATTGAACAGGCATTCCTGCCGGGTGTACTTGAAAATTTCACCAAAATCATCATTTCCACCCGGATGGATCCTGAAACCAAAGCAATTAAACGGTGGATTCCCGATCCCGGAAAGTATGCCAATTATACTGATAGCAATCTATTTCTTCTGAAGATGGAGGTTTACACCGGGAAAATACCTGTTTGGATCGATGATGAAGATCTGCGCGGTTTCAATAAAGATGTGCGTAAAGAAATACTTATTGACAGTGAAACAGAAGGGCAGACCGGAATTTCCGGCAGGCAATCGATCAATATCTTCAATGCCTTTTACAATACCTATACACGGGAAGGGAAGCTGATCACCATGCAAAATGTGAAAGCCTTTATGATGAAACACCTTTCATCCTTTGGCGCTTCTCTGCCTTCAGGATTTTTAGAATCACTGGAAAAACTATATCATTACCAGGTTTTACAGAAAGTAAAAGAATCGATATACGATTACAATGAACCACAGATTTCGCGGGATATCCTTAATTACCTGTATGCAATAAATTTTGAGCCCGGATCTTCCATTATTTCACCCTATACAAATGATGCCATTGAGGTAACAGAGGGATATTTTCAGGCCTTTGAGGTTTCGGTAACGGGGCAGAAACCTGATGATGACAAACTGAAGGTCTTCAGATCGGAACAGCAGCGTATCTGGGCAGGTACTACCCTGGCCCGGGAAATCAGGGTAATGGGTATCGATATCAAAGAGACCACGCAATATAAAAGCCTGTTTGAACGACTGATCAGGAATCTGAAAGAGAACGCATTGACCCCATTTATCACAAACGAAAACTTCAGGCGTGCCATCATTGATTACGGGACTCCCTCTTTTAAAATGTATGATAACAGGTTGCGAAAAGATGTGAATTTCCTCATTCAGAACCTGAAGATCAAGTTTGGTTACACTGAATCGGGTGCGAAACAGATATGTGTTTATCTGATTGATCACGGTCTGGTAAACTGAAAAATGGCAATGATTCTCCGGTGGGGGCTATCAGGCTAAGATTTTTTCCGTAATTTCACCCGGATTCATTTAATACTGCTATTATGATCATTCACCTTGGACTTAAGTCATCGATATTGAATCAATATATTGCGGAGATCCGCGACAGTCAGGTACAGGCAGAGCCTATGCGTTTCAGGCGAAATCTGGAGCGCATCAGTGAGATTTTTGCTTATGAGATATCGAAAAAGCTGGATTACAGCACCGAGGTAATTAAAACTCCGTTGGGGGAGGCGAACTGCGAGTTGTTGAAGGAATTTCCTGTCATTGCCAGCATATTGCGAGCAGGATTACCGATGCACCAGGGATTTCTGAATTATTTCGATCAATCGGCGAATGCATTTATTTCTGCATACAGGAAGTATGATGATGAAGGTAATTTCGATATTCGGGTGGAGTACATTTCTGCTCCGTCTTTGGAGGGGAAACCTCTGATTATTTGTGATCCGATGCTTGCCACGGCAGCCTCCATGGTAATGACCGTCATGCATTTGTTGGAACATGGCATACCTTCATCGGTGCATATTGCCACCATCATTGCCAGTCGCCAGGGTGTTGCCTATCTGAAACGGAATATGCCTGTAAAATTCACGTTGTGGGTAGGGGAAGTTGATGAAGAGTTGACGGCAAAATCCTATATTGTACCGGGTCTTGGGGATGCTGGTGACCTTGCATATGGCACCAAGGAGGATTGACAGGTTATGGGGAAACACTTTTCCCTATTTTTGTTTGCCATTCTCTGGAAGGCCCTTGCAAGAAAGTTGCTGACTGATTGACAGAACAGGGGATGTTGTTAAAGTAGCGATCCATGAACATATTCATCAGCATGAAATTATGAAGGTACTTTTACTTGGCAGTGGAGGCAGGGAGCATGCTTTAGCCTGGAAAATTGCGCAAAGCAGATGGGTTGAGCATTTATACATCATGCCGGGCAATCCGGGGACTGCCTTATTGGGGACGAATCTTACAGGTAATCCAAATGATTTCAGGAGGGTAAGGGAGGTAGTGGCAGAAAAAGGGGCCGGCATGGTGGTGGTGGGTCCAGAAGAGCCACTGGTAAGGGGTATCCATGATTTTCTTTTGGCAGATCCCTCTTTGTCCGGGCTTATGGTTGTGGGCCCTCCGGCTGCCGGGGCCATGCTTGAGGGGAGCAAGCAATTTGCAAAGGAATTTATGATGCGGCACAACATACCGACAGCAAGGTTTCGTAGTTTTTTCAGGGGGCAGCAAAAGGAGGCAAGATTATTCCTTAAGACATTGTCTGCTCCGTATGTATTGAAAGCGGACGGACTGGCAGCAGGAAAGGGGGTAAGTATTTACCATGATTTGAAGGAGGCCTGTCTGGAGGCAGATCAGATCCTGTTGCATGGAAAATTTGGTCAGGCAGGGGAGAAGCTGGTGATAGAGGAATATCTCGATGGGATCGAGATATCGGTGTTTATCCTTACTGACGGCACTTATTACCTTCTGCTTCCTGAGGCAAAAGATTACAAACGCATTGGAGAGGGAGATACAGGGCCTAATACAGGAGGCATGGGGTCTCTGTCACCGGTATCTTTCTTCGATCAGGTGTTGAAAGAAAAAGTGGAAACAAGGATCATACAGCCCACCTTACGGGGATTGGCTAAGGAGGGGATCCCCTATTCCGGGTTTATCTTTTTTGGATTGATGATCGTAAAAGGGGAACCCTTTATGATCGAATACAATGTGCGGATGGGGGATCCGGAGGGTGAATCGGTGATACCCAGGATTGACAATGACCTGGTGGAGTTGTTCGTGGCATTGAAACAGGGTGATCTGGGGAGTAAGACTTTAGTGGTGAAAGAGCATCATGCAGCAACCGTGATGTTGGTTTCACACGGGTACCCGGGTGCCTATGAGAAAGGGAAGCTTATTTCGGGAGCTGACGGGAAAGGCGATTACTTGTTGTTTCATGCAGGTACCGCATACCAGGATGGGCAGTTGGTTACTGCCGGTGGCAGGGTGCTGGGCGTAACAGCATTAAGGCCCTCCATGGGTGAAGCCCTTTCAGCTGCGTATGTGTATGCAGATAACATCCGTTTTGAAGGAAAATACTTCAGAAGCGATTTGGGTTTTGATGTAACTTAACCATTACTTTAACAGCAATGGTAATGATTGTTCATGTTTTAAGGTCGAAGAGTATACTTCAGCAAGCAGGAGTGCTCATCTTGCTGGCCCTGGCAGCCTATGTGCCTACCTGTTTCATGGATGTGGTCATCATTGAACCGGAAGATGCTACAGTATTTTATCAGTTTATTGCAGGTTGGATCATAACCCTTCCTGTCTGGCTACAACGGACCATACTGTCAGTACTCCTGATCTGGGTAATCATTTCGCTGGCTCGTCTGTGCACCCAACTGGGTATCTCCGGGAGAAGGATGGTAATACCGCTGTTTGCTGCGGAGCTATTCCTGCTGTCAATTCCTCAGAATATCTCGATCCATCCCCAACTGGTAGCGATGCTGTTTTTTATCCCGGCTTTAAAAGTCCTTCTGGGTGCTGCAGGCTCCCGTTATCCAATGGTAAACCTGGTGAATGCCGGATTGCTGGTGTCGCTCGCCTCACTTATCTCTTTACCCTTTTTGTTTTTTTTCCCTGCCTTCTTCATGGCGATGCTGATTTTCAGGCTGTACAGATGGAATTACTGGGGAATCCTGATGACCGGCCTGGCGATACCATGGATTTATTTTATCGTGATCAATTGGGTTTTTGACCTTTGGATCCTTCCTGATCCGGATTCATTATTGGCGATCTGGATTTCAGGCATACTGTATTTCTTCCCTTTTATGCTGAGTTCATTTACGGTTAGTAATTACATAGTAATTTTTCTTCTATTGGTTTTTCTGGTGATAGCTGGCTGGACTATCTACACACGGCTTGACCAGAGAGTCATTGCTATCCGTTACCTATACAGGGCGTTGCTTTGGATGGTATTCACCTGGTTGCTGATCCTGCTGATTTCGGGAGGGATGATCCTTCAGCACTTTCAGGTAATAGGTTTTTTCACGACCCCCGTTGTGGGTGACTACTTACTTTCGACACGAAAACCACGGACTGTCAGCGTTGTCATTATCCTTTTGTTGTTGATCATTATAGCAAGCCATACCAGGTTATTCTGAAGATGGAAGAACTGACACAATATAGTGATTCTTATCTCACGGCGGGATGTGATGAAGCGGGCAGGGGTTGCCTGGCAGGGCCTGTATTTGCTGCAGCTGTTATTTTTCCCTCCGGATACAGGCATCTTGGTATACGGGATTCCAAGACACTTCAGGAGAAGCAAAGGTACAATCTGGCAGAGGAGATTAAAAGAGGGGCATTGGCTTGGGGTATTGCCAGGGTAGATGCAGAGGAGATTGACAGGATCAATATTCTGCAAGCTTCCATTCTGGCCATGCACAAAGCTTTGGATTTGCTATCGGTTGAACCCGCTGTGATTCTTGTTGACGGCAACCGCTTTAAAGCTTACCGGCAGATACCTTCTATCTGTATCGTAAAAGGGGATGGCCGTTTTCTGGAGATAGCAGCTGCTGGTATCCTGGCCAAAACAGCCCGGGATGACCACATGAAACTATTGCATAAAGAGTATCCCTGCTATCAGTGGGACCGCAATAAGGGATATCCGGCTGCTGCCCATATCCGGGCCATTATGCAAAACGGTCGCTGCCCTTACCATCGTCGTTCTTTCAGGATAAAAAGCCAGCTATCGCTGATTTTTAAGTAAATTAATGTAAAACTTCTATAACGGGAGAATAAAATGAATGAAGAGATCATAAACGGTAAGTCCCGGGGAAATGTGCTGCGCAAAGCCGGCATCTGGATGGCCATCATTCTGGGTGTGCTCCTTTTAGGTTTAGGCGCACGGATGATCTATCTCAAGCTCAGATATCCGGAATCAGACATTATCAAAGGGATTCCGCAAAGTGCACTCCTTGTGATTGAAGGAAAAAATTTCCTGAATTTTATCGCGACTTTATCCGGGAGCAGTTTATGGGAACTAGGATTTAATGGTGAAGATAGCACAGATCATCTCTCCCTGGTGTCTGTTGAGCTTTCCAAGCTGGTGAAAAAAGGGGACCAGGGATTTACACCCTTAATGACCGAGCAACCATTTTCTATGTCACTGATTCCCAGGAAGCAAGACGGCCCGGCTTTCCTGTTCCTTATACAGCTGAAACATGGAACAAGTCCAACTTCAATACAATCCTTTCTTAAGAAGCATTGGACTTCCTATTCTGAAAAGGTACTCCTGGAGATCAGGTATTATGAACGATTGATGCCAGACAGTACGATACTGTATATTGCCATCAGGGACGGGATCATGATGGCTTCTCTGGACAGGGAGGTGTTTGAGCTGGCCTACTATACAGTGGAATCTGGCAATGCCGTTGCGAAGGAAGAGGCATTCAGGGAGGTGAGGGCTACATTGTCAAAAAGTCAGAATCCGGCCATTAGGGTCTATGTATCGTACGAAGGGCTTTATAACTGGTTTTCCAGGTTTATCAAACCTGAATGCAAGCCTTTAATAGCCTCGTTGCCTGATATGGGTTCGTGGGCTGCCCTTGAGATGATGATGGACGACGAGGGGGCGCACCTTCAGGGTTTTTCAGGTTCCCTGCAGACCGGGAAAGGTATCTCAGATTACCTTTCACCGACAACACAACCCCTGTCAGATCCAGGGGAGGTATTACCTGCCGGCACCCTGTTTTACGATCAGATCGGATTTGATTCGTTTGGTGAATATTACCATTCTTTTATTCTTGGATATCGGCATTTGCGTGAAGCCTCCCGGATTGTTTACCCGGTTTCACAATCTCTTCAAGACAGCGTGATAAGTACATTAGACCTTTGTGATATCCATTCTGTTACCCTGGCAATTACCGATCAGGAAGATTCTGTCCCTGGCAGCAATTTCCTGTTAATCATCCATTCAGAGAATCCTGATGATCTCGGGTCAACCCTTCTGGCTTTTAGCGACACACTCGCCTCTTTTTTGTATCAGGACATTAAGGTGTTGAGCTTTAAAAAACCTTACCTGTTACCAGCTTTATTCGGTGTGAGGTTTCATGCTTTTGAGGAGGCCTGCTATGCTTTTTTGGGCAATCATGTTGTCTTTGCCCCATCACAAAGGGCGTTGTTATCTGTCCTGAATATGCGATCCCTGAACCAGACCCTTGCCTCACTGGATACATACAAAGCCATGACTGCCAGCATGCAAGGGCGGACGAGTAAAAGACATTACTGCAACATGAAGAATGGGATGAATTTTTTGCGGAACCTGGTGGATCAAAGTAAGACGGAGCATTTCGACAAGCTGTTCCCATACCTGCCGGGGGAGTTCATGTTCAGTTTCACCAAAGACAAGGATGTCATGCTCACCGATCTTTTACTTCATGCCGGACAAAGAGCTCAGGGACCCAAAACCGGAGGTGAGGTCATACTTGATGGGGCAATTGCCGGTGAACCAGTGATAATAAAAGATCACCGGACACGGGATACAAAACTGATCGTAGCGGATCGGGCAGGATATCTTTACCTTGTGAACAGCAGGGGGGAACTTGAATGGAAAGTTAACACGAAAGAGCCCCCCTTGTCAGCACTTCATGTCATTGACGTTTACAGGAACGGAAGACAGCAATGCCTGTTCATGAGCAGAAACCATCTTCATCTGATCCAGATAGACGGTAATTATGTGCCTGGATTTCCGGTCAGGATGGCAACCCCTTTTCATTCACATCTGTCTGTTTTTGACTATGAACAAAACGGAAATTTCAGATTCATTTACAGGGATGTCAATGCACGCCTATCCAACGTAGATATCAATGGCAGGATGGTTTCGGGCTGGACTTCCCCGGCTGTAAATCTTTTACAGCGACCATCCATTCATTTCAGGAATGCGGGTATGGATTATCTAATCCTTACCGACACCAGTGGTGCACTTCATTTCCTTGACAGAAGAGGCAATAAGCGGTTTTCCCTTCCGGCAACCATTCAGATCAGTGAAAGATCTGATATGGTACTGACCCGGTCTTTGGAATGTGTACATTTCACTTTCATTGACCGGCGGGGTAATCTTTATCAGATATCAGCCGATGGGAAAGCATTAATGAATGAGGCACTGCACTTATCTTCTGATGCCTATCTTTTACAACCATCACCAGGACAAGCTAAGCTTCAAGAAATCGTGGTAGTGGAACCTGGTGTGATATCTGTTTTTGATACCGATCTGAAATTGCTCCGGCGAAGTGAACCGGCAGAGGAGGTCTTTTCGATCATTGACAGGTACAATACTGATCCTCAGGTGCTGTTTGCCGGTCTTGATAGCGGTAGTCAACCGGTTGTTATATTCAGGGCAGGCTTCAGGAAGGTTGGCCCATTGACAGGCAGTTATGATTTCGTGAAGACCTGGCGGAACAGGCCGGAAGGACCGGGAATCATGGCAACGGGGAAAGGAGCCCTGCTGAAGATAAGTGGATTGTAAGTCAATTCAACCTTACCATTATCTTTGAAAAATAATCATTCGGGCGAACATTTTGCTCTTTTATTTGTGTTAATTTCGTTGCCTTTCATAATGAATGCATCCAACTGATAGATCATGAACAAGAAAGCCGTTCCAAACCATCTGATCAACCTATTACTACTATTAGTACTGTTTCTGACCATCTTTTCATCCTGTTATAAGGAGTATGATTTTGACAAGGAACTCCGTCCAGCCCAATGGAATCCGCAACTGGCAGTACCCATTGGGAGTGCAAAATTATCCCTGAGCGACATACTCAAAAAGGAGGGTGACAATGAATTCCTTCATCAGGATCCAGACGGATTTCTTACCGTGTATTACCAGAGTAGTCTTTTGTCGGAGTATGCCGGTGACCTGATCAAGTTTGGCAATCAGCACGAAGACACTACCATCAGCATTTTGTTTCCGATCAACCTTCCTGTTGGTGACAGTTTGACATTGAGCTATATGTTTGGTCAAAAGTTTTCAAACAGTTATGATGATGTGGTGGATAGTATACGGTTCAGGGAGGGTACAATGTCATTCACGGTTGAAAGTATGCTGGAGCATGATGCAAAACTGGTGATAACATCGCCGTTCATAACCCGGAACAATATCCCTTTACGGAAAGTGATCAATCTTCCCTATACCGGCAGTGTACCTGTTATGGTTACTGTACCGGTAGACCTCGAGGGATATACTTTTGTTTTTAATCATGCAGGTAGTGGTAATTACCTGAAGTTTTTTATGGATGTAAGATTGTTTGGAGACACACATACCAATATAGGCCCGTTTGATCTCAAAGTGAGTGTTGATCAGACGGATCTTAAATACAGGTCCATGTTCGGATTGATTAAGACACGCTCTATGGCTCTCTTAAATGATGTTATTCAGATTGATTTGTTTAAAAAAGGGATAGGAGGCACTTTCAGGATCAATGATCCGAGGATTGGCCTGTTGTTCAGGAATTCATTCGGGGTGCCTGTAAGTGTGGCCGTTGATCCGATCAATGGGCATTCAGATGTGAATCCTCCCTATGATGTGCAGTTGTCCGGACCTGGGCTGCCTGTTCCGTTTCTGTTAAATGCCCCCACCTATTCCCAGGTTGGTCAGTCTGTCAACACGAATCTTTCCTTGAGTAAGAGCAATTCAAACATAGATGATTTCGTTAATCTCCAGCCCCAGCAGATCCAGTATGCAGTGGAAGGTGTCATCAATCCTGCCGGCACAGTTCCTCAGAACTTTGTGATGGATACCAGTCATTTTGAGGTTGAGGTTGAGGTAGAAATTCCCCTGGAGGGTTATGCCAAAGGATTTACCCTGCAGGATACCCTGGATTTTAATTTTGAAGATGACATTGACATTGAGAATATTGATATGATTGACTGGATTTTATTCCGGGTGCAGGCCGAGAGCACATTCCCGGTAGAAGCAGCCATTCAGGTACTTTTCCTCGATTCCAATTATCTGCCTGTGGACAGTTTGTTTGATGAGCCAACAGCGATTGTCCCAGGTGCCATCCCGGGGCCACCCCCTCTGTATAAAACGGATCATCCCACCTTAAAAACTTATGATATCAAGATTACCTCTCCCAAGATACGCAAACTAAAATACGATGTTCAGTTTTTCACTCTGACGGGAAGGATCAATACAGCAGGTGGGGCTACCCAGGTAGTGAGGATTTATGCGGATCAATACCTTAAGTTAAAGTTAGGGATACAGACCCAGTTAAAAATAAACCCTAATGCCTGAAAAGGAACATGATGATGAAAAAGACCATTGCTACCCTTCTTGCTGCTGTTCTGTTTCAGGCATTGCAGGTTGATGCCCAGCCATCCTCAGCTACGTTATATTTTATGTCAGGATTACCTCAGCGCAGTTGGTTTAATCCGGCATTTCAGCCCGAATCACGTTTTTTCATGGGCAGCCCCGGTTTCTCTCAGGTGCATTTTTTAGCGGGTAATACAGGATTTTCATTCAATGATATCATTGTGCAAGGTGATTCCTTTAATACCATCGATCCTGGAGCTGCCCTGGCCGTAATGCCTGGACTCAGCCAGCTGTACACCGACTTCACCTATCAGCCTATCTCTTTCGGTTTTAGGTTGTTAAAAAGAGGTTATCTCACCTTTGACATGTCTCCGAGGATTTCATTTCAGTATGTTTACCCCAGGGATTTACCTGGTTTTCTTTGGAAGGGGAATGCACATTCGGATTATCTCGGGAAGCGGATCAATCTCGACAACATGGGTGTAGAGTTTTCGGTTACCAACCAGTTTTCACTTGGTTACTCTCACAAGGTCATGGAGGGGTTGTATGTTGGCGTCAGGGGTAGGTATATTCAAGGCATAGCCAATATTCATACTGAGAGGTTCACCGGTGGTCTTTCAACCGACGCTACCGATTTTACCCTTACGGCCGATCTGGATGCCAGGATCAGTTACAGTCTTCCGGCATTTATAGCGGATTCGTTGGAGAACTTCAATCCAGGTGCGTATGATGCAGACATGTTGAAGAAGGAGGGATTGGCTTATGTGAATAAAAACAGGGGCCTGGGTTTCGATCTTGGGGTCAGTTATCTGTTTATGGAGCGATTTCTTTTTTCAGCATCTGTCAATGACATTGGCTACATCAGATGGCAGGGCAACCCCACCAATCTGCAATCTACAGGTACCTTTACGTTTGATGGTTTTGACTTTAGCAGTATGGTCATTGGGGACACCGCTTCGGAGCCGGATTTCGAGGAACTGCTTGATTCCATTGCAGACATATTCAAGGTTGATACTACCTATCAGTCATATAGTCAGCGGCTGCAAACTTCATGGAATGCTGGTTTCGGATTCTATCTGACGCGGGATGATGTGGTGGGACTATTATGGCAGAACCAGTTCTATCATGGGGGATGGTTCCCCAGGGTAACCCTTTCCTACAATCATCGCTTTGGAAGGGTATTAAGCCTTTCGGCCAATTATGGGATCGAACGGGGAAATTATCGCAATGTGGGAGCTGGCATAGCCCTTAAACTGGGTCCTATGCAGTATTACCTGATCTCCGATAATATCCTTTTCTTTGTGGATCCATTATCATCAAAGCAGTTCGGATTTCTGACAGGGGTAAATTGGCTGATCGGGCGCACAGAAAAAAAGCAAAGTATACCCTCCATCTGATTTATCGGTGGAGCTACTTTTTCCGAAGCTTAAGTCTTGTTCCGGGAATTAATGTGTCATCGGTTTCCAGGTTGTTTTTAGCACACAGGTCTGACAGTCTGATACCATACAACTGTGATATGGAATGTAAGGTCTCACCCTCTTTCACAATATGATCCTGCACTGCACCTTTCCGCTTTTTACTTTGTAAATAGATTATATCACCTGCATTGACGGCGGTATCTTTCGGCAGGTCGTTATATTTCCTGAGCATCCACGGGCGGATATCCAATAATTGCGAGAGTGTCTGAATTTGATCACCTGGTTGTACCACAATGTATTTCACGCCATTGTTGATCTTTATTTCCCTGGGGCCCTGACCGGTCGCCTGAGCCGTTTCATCTTTACCGGGATTTACATGAGGCCTTTTTTGGTGTCTGTTGAACAGACGCTTTTTCTTTTTTGTTCCGGAATCATATTGATAAAGTTCATACTTTTCAATAAGGTTGATAAGCCGTTCGGCATAGGTGGGATTGGTAGCATAGCCGGCAGCTTTGAGTCCGTGGGCCCATCCTTTATAGTCGGTTAAGCTGAGTTCAAAGAGAGTGGCATAACGGCTGCGTGTGGACAGGAAGAGGGCATGGTCGGTGAATGAGGCTTCAGGATTTTTGTATTTTCTGAAACATTCATTTTTTTCATCATCATCTTTATGGTATGTATCCCCACCCCAGTCTTTATGGCATTTTATACCAAAATGGTTATTGGCATTCATGGCCAGATCGCTATTTCCGGATGCTGACTCAAGGATCCCCTGTGCCAGGGTGATGCTGGCTGGTATGCCATATTCCTTCATGTGTTTTATTGCAATAGGACTATACCTGATGATGTATTCTTCCGTGGTCATGTTCTTCAGAGAATCATGGCTTGAAGATCCGGCATAGCCTGGATTAGCGATCAGAAGCAAGCAGAAAAGGAAAGGAGCCCATCTCATTTCACCTGAGTTTTATGCAAAAATAGGCTTCAGCGGGATGGGCATCTGTTCCCGATGGAGCAATTATCCACATTGTCCTGTTAAAATCGGTGTGCTACAATTTTTCCCTTTTAATGCTGTTATAGAACTGACCGAACATTCATAGCCGTCAGGCGTTATTCCTGGAGTCATTGGGCCGGGCAGGGAAAATGTTAAAAATTCATAAGAAAACTCTATATCCGACGGCTAAACATGATAACAGGTAATTTTGCAGAAGAATGAACGAAATTAAGGTGTTAACAGCGTGTTAACGATGGGAACGGTGCGGGGATCAGTACTGCCATTAAAGCAGAAGAACGGCAGGCCAAAGAGGCAGAAGTCGAGGTTAAAACTTCTACACCAGTATTATAACTATACGGGATTCTATTCTTTTATCATAAAAACGCTAAGAAATGCGGTACTGCCTGTAGCGGGATTGTTATTGCTGGTTTTTATTGTTGACCGATTCATTGTAGATCTTAATCTTGTCCTTGAAAATGCCACTGACACCCTTTCCGCCTTTCTGGTCTTCACTGTCTTTTTCATCTCAGAATCATTGCTGGGTCTTCTGCCTCCTGAGATATTCATAGCCTGGAGCGCCAAAGCTGATGCACCATGGGTTCATCTTACCGGACTTGCCTTACTGGCCTATATGGGGGGATCAGTTTCTTACTATATCGGGCGGATGATCCTGACAATTCCGGCTGTCACACGGTATGTAAAGCTTACGTGGGCGAAGCATATTCGTAACCTTCGACGTTGGGGTGGATTCATGATTGTCTCAAGTGCTTTTCTACCGCTTCCATTCTCAATTGCCAGCATGGTTGCAGGCCTTATTGAGTATGATTACAAGCGCTACCTTTTCTGGGCTTTATCCAGGATTGTACGTTTTTACCTCTATGCATGGCTGGTGTACAGGATTATCTGAACCGGTCATTTTTCCCTTTCAGGTTGATCCTGTACATCAATTTTCAGACAGGGTTACAGGATTTACAGGATGAGGAAGTGCTCGGTTTTTCCGGGTTGTTAGCCGGTAGTCATGAACTGTGAATCAATCTCTGCCGAATTCCTCTTTCCAGTCTGAATCTTTGAGCAGTTCACCTAAATCGGCTTTATCGAACAGAAGGTTTCCCATGACCAGCAGATCCATGTCGGTACGCATGAAGCACCGGAATGCCTCTTCGGGGGAGCAGACGATGGGTTCACCACGTACATTAAAGCTGGTGTTGATCAGGACACCATAACCGGTCAGCTTCTTGAACTCATTTAACAGACGCCAATAACGCTCGTTGGTATGTTGGCTGACAGTCTGAATACGGGCGGAGTTGTCAACGTGGGTGATGGCAGGCAGATCTGAACGTTGGAGGTACAGTCTTTCGAGGAGGCTCATATCCCGGTTGGGGGGTGGGATGGGTTTCAATATATTGTTTTTTACAGGGACCACGTGGAGCATATAAGGGGAGGGTACGTCGCACCCGAACCACATTGCAATGTCTTCCTCGAGAACCGAAGGTGCAAAGGGCCGGAATCCTTCACGGAATTTGATCTTCAGGTTAAGTCGTTTCTGCATCTCGGGGTTTCTGGGATCTCCCAGGATACTTCTGTTTCCCAGAGCGCGGGGGCCAAATTCCATCCTGCCCTGAAACCAACCGATGACCTTTCCTTCAGCGATTTTTTCTGCAACCCTCCTTTCCAGTTCCCCGCTGACATCAAATTTCCGGTAAGGAGCACCATATCGGTGTGCCACATCAAGAATTTGTTTTTCAGAAAATGCCGGGCCCAGCAATGCCCCGCTCATAGCATCAGGCTGATCTGGATGGGGCCTTTCATGGCCTAACCAGATATGCCAGCCGGTTAGCGCTGCTCCCAGAGCACCTCCAGCGTCTCCTGCCGCAGGCTGGATCCATACTTCCTTGTACAGGCCACTTTTCAGCAGCTTTCCGTTTGCAACACTGTTTAGGGCACCCCCCCCGGCCATGACCAGATTTTCGCAACCGGTAAGTATCCTGGCCGTTTCAGCAAGCTTCATCACGATCTCTTCTGTTACTTGCTGAATAGCAGACGCAAGGTTCATATGAACCTGCCCTATTTCAGATTCAGGTGCCCTTGGAGGGATACCAAACAGTTTAGCCCATGACCTGTGATTGACCATATAAAAACCGGTGGGGAAACGGAAATGTTTCATATTCATTAAAAAAGAACCATCTTTCCGAATATCAACCAGTTGGCTCTTTATGATCTTTATAAAACTTTTCGTTTCATCCGCATCAGGATGACCGTAGGGTGCCAGTCCCATCAGCTTGTATTCCCCGCTGTTAACGGTGAATCCCAAATAATAGGTAAAGGCAGAATATAATAAACCCAGAGAGTGTGGAAAGTGCAGCTCGTTAAGAATCTTTATGCTATTCCCTTCTCCGATGCCAATCGTCGTGGTTGCCCATTCGCCTACTCCGTCCAGGGTCAGAATGGCTGCCTTTCTGAATGGGGAAGGATAAAACGCACTTGCAGCATGGGAAAGATGATGTTCAGGGAATAGTACCGGTATCTTTTTTTTGCCAAACCGGGCAAGTTCCTTGCGCAATAGGTGTTTCAAAAAGAGCTTCTCCCTGATCCAGACTGGCATGGCGGTAGCAAATACCCTTAATCCTTTCGGTGCAAATGCGTGGAAGGTTTCCAGGAGGCGTTCAAATTTGATAAGGGGTTTGTCATAAAACACCACACATGAAAGTTGGTCAAATGAAACACCGGCTTCATCCAGTACATATCTGACTGCGTTCACAGGGAAGGAAGCATCATGCTTTTTTCGTGTGAATCTCTCTTCCTGGGCTGCAGCTATGATTTTCCCGTCAACGAGAATGGCTGCTGCACTATCATGGTAAAAAGCTGAGATGCCAAGGATAACGATGGATTTGCTCATGATGGCTTTTCAGAAGAGTGAATAGATGAAAGGTGCAACTGCCGATCCCGTTGATAGGATAATCAGAAAACCAAGCAGGAGCAATAAAAAGATCAACGGAAGGAGCCAGTATTTTCTTCTGGCTTTCACGAATCCCCAGATATCTCTTAATGTTTCCATTGTAAAATAAGTGCGTTAAAAAGGATGGATGATATCATCCCTTGAATATTCAATATTTCGGGTTAACAATACCGAATGGTCATTCCTTTTAAACTGTTTCAGTTTTAATACATCCCGGCCGGTCATACGACGGATGATCCCAACCGGAACAACCAGCAGGCAATAAACCAGCGTCAGCACCGCTTTTGACAGGATGTTCCCTGCAAGTTCCGACAGGTTAAACCAGATGACAGAGAACGGGTACAAGGTTCCCGGTAGTGCCATGGTGATGAAAAGCACCGGAATGGAAACGATATACCAGACTGTATTGCCGGTGAAATACCCTGTTAACAGCATCAGGAGTACCAGGGCCATTCCGGCATCCGTGTTCTGTTTCCGGTTGAAGGTCAATCTTATCAATGATTTGGAAGACATGATGATTTATTTTGACTGGTCGTTTCTTTTAATAATTCAGATATTTCCTGATAAAGTTTTTCTGCAAACAAAGCATGGCCAAAGTCGGTCAGGTGAACGAAGTCCCAGTAGAGAAAACCATCATCCGCATGTTTTTGCAGGTGAACAGATACATCAATTAATGGCAGCTGGTTTTTGGCGGCAAGGTAGGCAATGATTTTATGATTCAACGTAATCTCCTTAACAGATCCGTATATTGGCTCAGGGATCAGTACGGTTGTTATACCGGATGACCGGTTGATATCTGTTATTCTCTCCAGGTTTGCAGCAAATCGGGGATTGCCTGCATCGTTCACCGAAAGGTTTATAATGCAGATATCCGGTTCATGTTGTATCCACAGGTTTTGATAATAGGAGATAATGGTATCGGAGTTTATTCCTGAGATACCCGTGTTAATACAGGTAACATTCAGGTTTTCATTCTGGTTGGCCATTTGACAGAACCTTTCTGTGAATGCCATGTTTTCAGTGGTAGCTCCTGCACCCCAGGTCTGTGAGGTGCCCAAAAACATGATCATGGTTTTACCGGTCTGTTTCCAGCCTTTCATCTTTCCTTCGATAGCTTTGTTTGCTTCAGCTTTGGTTTCAATGGTGGTGGTTTTTTGTTGCCAGTTGATCATCCATTCCTGTGGATACAGATTTTGGCCGCGGAAGAAATAAAATAAGGCAATAAAGGTCAGGATCAGGGAAATATTGACCACAGCAATCAGCAACAGTGGCCTCAGGCGCGGCAGGAATAGATACAATAGATTGGCACACAGTATTAAGAGAATGATTACCGGCCAGTGTGGGAAGGGCATGCGGAATTTTTCTCTGAAGAGAGCCTTGCCGTTCGGATCTGTTGCCACGATGTTATCGATCCAAACCGGATTTTCATATCCTCTGAATCCGATCCTGTTGGTGGTGATATCTGAGGGAATTGGGACCTTCAGGCCGATACCATGATTCAGGGACAGTATCAGGGTGTCATGGAGATTACTGATTGAAAAGGTGTTCCAGTCTGCTTTCAGGTCAGAAAGATGAATCGGTGTTTTCTTGATGAAAGCACTGTTAACGATTGTCAGGGTTGCAGGTACATAAACAGGATGATTCGAGATCCTGACAGCAAATAACGTGTCGGATTTACCGGCATAATAGCAGATAAGACAACTGTTTTCTGCAAGTTTAAAATCGAACTGAAGTTGTTGATATTGGATCGGTTGATGATAAAACACCTCCTGGAATCCATGCCAGGTACCCAGGTCAAGATGGCTGTTTGCCAGTGCCCGGTGGGTAAGCATGAACGACCAGGCACCCATGACCCCTTTTTCAAGGCTGGTTTTGGTGCTCGTCCAGTTGCCATTTCGCTGGAGTGTGTGGATCCATGAACAGGCCAACAGGTATGCAAGGACTATCCCAATCCACAGCATAAGATTGTATAGAAAAAAGCGTCTGGAAAATATTTCATTGATTTTGAAAGCTTTCACTATAATTGCACAAGTAAGTCTTCTGGCATAAAAGTACAAAAGAATCTTTTGCCTGTATTTTAACGGTTAATTACTAATTTTGACACCCATTGCATGATGTTTTAACATGAAGAATATCAGAGGTTTCAGAGTGGGGTGGGGGTTTATAGGGTTGTTATTGGTAATGATTGTACTATCGGTGCTATCTTTTTCTCTGACCGTAATACCCTTTCTTATCAGCCCGGTTCTTCTCTCTGTCCCTTGCTGGTTTCTGCTTTTTACCGGAAAGGACAAAAGGTACAGGATTGTTGGATTCAACCTGGGTGTCATCTTCCTGATCATTGGGTTTGTTGAAGGGGGTTGTATTTACCTTGAGAAGAGGCATGGCACCTTTATCCGCTCTGAGGTGCTCGAAGATGTGTATGAATCTGAGCCGGATTCCATCCTTGGGTGGAAGCTCACCCGGAATACATCCCGTCTGGCCAGGAAAATGGTTAATGGTGAACGGGTGTATGAAGCGAGGATCACTGTTGACAGTATGGGGTTGCGTATTACTCCGAGATGTTCCGCTTCCTGTCCGCGATCTGTTCTGTTTTTCGGTAATTCGCTCACTTATGGGGAAGGTGTGGATGACAGTCTGACCTTGCCGTACCAGTTCAAGAACGTGACAGGTGACCGGTACAGGGTTTACAATTTCGGGGTGTACGGCTATGGTCCGCAGCATATGCTTGCATTACTGGAATTTGGGATGGTGGATACCTTGATTGATGAAGACCCTGAACACATTATCCTGCTCATGAATTATCCTGAACATGCCTACCGTGTGATCGGCTACTGGAGTTGGGATATCAGTGGACCCATGTATGTGTTGGATGAAAAAGGGAATGCGGTTCATGCTGGCAATTTCAATCGTAATATAAAACGATACAGGCTACGGACCGGAATTCTGGGCCGGTCGGCGTTCTGCAGGAAGATTTTTAATTACCAACGGGCATTGCATGAAGAGGAAAAGCAACTTTTCCTAACCGTTGTCAGGCAGTCGAAAAGATGGGTAGACAGGAAATTTCCGGGAGCAGATTTTCATATATTACTTTGGGATTGGTCAATGGGTGAAGACACGTTTATTTTTGATGCAATGCGAAGAGAGGGCATCATAATCCATGATATCAAGCAGATCATCCCTGATTATCAGACCAACATGCAGCACAGGATAGGCCGGTATGACAGGCATCCCAACGGAGCGACCTACCGGCTGCTTGCTGAATACCTTGGCGGTGAGTTGTTGCAGGATCGGGAAAAGGAGTAACATGCTTTTTGACAGGTCAGTGCCCGGGGTAAGCGAAGTTTATTGTATTTTTGTGCACCTGATCCTGCAGGAGCTGATGATTTGCATTCCATCTCCAATCCGTGCAGGCAATAAAGATCTGGTTTATGACGATACCCAAAGGAGTGGCTCCCTGGCCGGATGAGCATCAGGAATGGTTGCTCAAAGCGGCTCTGCTGAATGGTGATGAAGCACGGTCGGCCTGGAAGCAATGGATTGAATCATGGAATGAGGAAGCGTTTCTTGATCACGGTTCATTCCGTTTGTTGCCGCTCCTGTATCGGAATCTTGCAAGGCTTGGTGTCGGGGACCCGCGCATGATGAAGCTGAAAGGCATCTACCGGCATGCCTGGTATAAAAATGTAAACCTGTTCCATCGATCCAGGCAATTCCTGAATCTCTTCCATGATGATGGAATCCCAACCCTGTTGCTGAAAGGGCCTGTTCTGGCTTTACAATACTATAAAGACCTCGGGGCAAGGCCGATGGCAGATATTGATGTACTGATCCCCAGGAATAGGGCCACCGATGGGATCGCATTATTGCATACAGCGGGTTGGAAGGCTGATTATGAAGAGTATATTGAATACAACCTTCGCTATGGCAGGAGTATGATGTTTTACAATGAAGAGGGAGTTGAGTTTGATCTGCACTGGTATCCCTTTTTCGAGTCGCTTGGGCAGGGCAATGACCGTGATTTCTGGGACCATGCCATTCCGTTGAATTTTATGGAGATACAGACACATGCCCTTGGCTCTGCGGACAACCTGTTACATGTGATCCTTCACGGACTGAAATGGAATCCGGAGCCACCCATCCGGTGGATCGCCGATGCACTGGTCATGCTTCGTTCGGAAGAATATCCGATAGACTGGAACAGGTTTGCACAGCAGGTTAGAAAGTATAAAGTTGTATTACAGATCAGGGAAGCGCTGGATTATCTTCTCTGCCATTTCAAAGCACCCATCCCTGCCAGGGTCATGGATGATCTTGAAATGATACCCATAACCTTTGCTGAACGTTTGATCTATCGTTATGACCAAAAGAACCCGGATATGATCCCTGAAGGTTTCCGGGGTAAGATCCACCTGCTGTTGGTAGAGTATCTGCGACAATCTGATAAAAAGGGTTTTTTCCGGCAGATGTTTGGTTTTTTGCAATTTATACGGTTCCGGACAAAAGGGAAAAACCGTATCATCATCGTTTGGTATTATCTTACCAGGAGAATCAGGTACAAGCATTCCCGGTCATGACCAGACAACCATCCCGGATCAGGTGGCTGGGACTTTCAGGATGATCACATCAAAGAGAAGATCCTTTAACCAGGAGCCTGAAAAGCTACCCTTTTCTTAATGCCAGCTAAATCAAGGTCTGCGGAGTTTAACGTGCTGACGGTTTGCCATTTCAATGAACAGGACCAGCAGGAATACAGGGTAATAATAATACAGGCCGTTAATAAATGCTGTCAGCACCATGGCGAAGTAAAAGATGAAGATGAAGGCTGATGTCCGAATTGCCTCTTTGTACCTGGTATAAATACGGATGATAAATGCCACATACAGTGCGAAACAGACAATGCCATATGAAAAAAGGATACTCAGGAAATCGTTATGAAACCAGGCATCTTTTGCCCAGATCACAGGATTTGCCTGATTGGCATATATGGAGGCAATGAACGATTTGCCGGTGAGCCAGTCAAGGATATTAAACTTTCCTATCTCACCGAACCATGATCTCCAGATCATGATCCTTGATAAATTCTCCGGATGGTTAAGAGAGGTTTTAACAAAGGTGAAATATTGAAAAAACACGGTGTCATAGGTCAGTTTAAGCAATGGATCGATCAAGGCGATCACAGATATGCCGATGACTGTCAAAGCGGCGATGATGATCCATTTCTTCCGGATAATGAGTAGGAAGATCGTTGGCAGGGCTGCAGCTGCCAGGAAAGTTCTTGAGCCTGTCCAGAAGCTGATAATGAAGCAGAACAGCATCATTGCCAACCACTTGATTGTTTTAGACCGGGTATACTGATAGCCAAAGAACAGCCCAAGAAAACCAAAGAAATAGGATCCGATATGAGGTTGACAGAAGAATCCCTGGAAATATTTCCTGTAGGATTCAAGGTTGTTGGGATCAATCCAGATATGTGTCTGCCTGGGATTGACTCCGAAGAAAGCAGGGATGAAAAGGATCAGGCTGCAGGCGAAAAATGCCAAAACCATCTTTTTCGACAGGGCTTCAGGATACCTGCTGTAAAGGAGGTAACTTGTGAAGAACAACAGGATAAAGAAAAGGTCGGAGATATTTCTCTGGTGAAAACCAGAATAGAACAGATGAAAGGTGGCAACGACAAGGAAGGCTGCAATAGCCGCAAATGGTTTCCAATCGAATTGCTTTGATTGTTTGATGAGGATCAGATGATAGATAAGCAGTATCAGACCACCGGAAACGAAGACAGGGGCCTTTACAAAAAAACGCACAATTTCATCGGTAAAAAAAAGGAGGAGGAACAGGTAGTATGAGAACCTGATGCCGAACGGGATATCGGACAAGAACCTTTGTATTGCTTTTTCAGGATGGAAGAAAGCGGCCTTTGAGACATAAAATAACCGCATCAGGGGATTTTCGGAAAGGAGATATCTGCGATAATTGATAATGAACCTGAAATACTGTTTTTTACGCCAGGTTGTGGATTTCATGTTGAAGATCTCGTCCCTCATGGCGAAGGTACTCTCAATCGTTTCATAACTGATCTTACTGGAGATGCTACCGGCATGAATCCTCATTCGGTTGACAGGTTCTTTCAGATTAGCGAATCTGCAGCCATCCCGTATCATTGTGGCTAACAAGTTATAATCTTCTGCAGGATAGGTTTCCTGGTTATAGATATATTTCACTAAAGTCTCTGTTCTGACAAAGATGGTTGGGTGCTGAACTCCGTGGTCACCGGCATGGTAGGCTGCCAAAATCCGTTTATGACCGATTGGGAAGTTTGATACAGAGATGTCTTTACCAGATGTACTGTTGAAATATATCACATTACCCCCAACAAGGTCGATATCAGGGTGTTGCTCAAGGAAGTCGTATTGTTTTTGCAGGCGGTCGGGCAGCATGATATCATCCGGGTCGATACGGGCTATGTATTTGCCTGTTGCCGCCCTGATGCCTGAATTAAGCGCATGGGCAAAGCCCAGGTTCGTTTCATGCCTGATCAGTCTGATGAATGGATGAGAAAGATATTTTCCAATGACATCCAGTGATTTGTCTGTAGATCCGTCATCAACAATGATCAGTTCTTTGGGTCTGACAGAAGAATCAAGGATGCTGCTGAAAAAATCATCCAGAAATGGCTCATTGTTGAAATTTGCCGCAATAACCGATATATCAAGTATTTCCTTGTTCACAAGCTTCCTGGTAGCTTTTTATTTAAGGGGGTGTTAAATTACAAATAATGTTGTTCTCACAGGACAGGTATGACAATTATATGATCTACCCGGCAGGATGTGACAAGAAGTTGTACTTTAGCCCAGGTATTCATTGTGGTTGAAACGCGGTATGAACAGGGTGGATTTGAGTATTATTATGCTGGCTTACAATGTGCAGGATTTTATCCAGGCCGCTGTTGATTCCTTGTTGAATCAGACATTCAGGCAATTTGAGCTGATCATCATCGATGATGGTTCCACCGATCAGACACCTCAGCTCATGAAAGATTTTCTTGATCCACGGATCTGTTGCCGGTACAATGAAAGGAACAGGGGTATTGTGTATTGCAGGAATGCAGGCCTGGATATGGCACAGGGAGAATTCATTTCATTTTTCGATTCGGATGACCTTGCCCATCCCGCCAAATATCAGAAACAGATTGATTTCCTCAGGAAAAACCCTGTGCTTGGATTTGCAGGCACCTCTGTGATATTAATCGATGAAAAGGATCGGGAAATCGGAAAATGGCCCATGCATTTCGGGAGGAAGAGGTTGTTGCCCCGTATGATTTTCCATAATTGTTTTGTGAATTCCTCTGTGGTATTCCGTCAGGAAAAATTACACGGCTTCAGGTTTCCCGAGGGATTGGACATGGTGGAGGACTATGTGTTGTGGTGGAAAATGCTCAACAGCGGTGCCGGCTGCATTATGCAGGAATACCTTACCTTGTACAGGAGACACACAGGCAGTATTATAATCCGGAATGCGGAAGTCATTAACAGGATCAACCTGAGGGTATTTCAAATTATCCTGAATGATATTGGTATTGAACCTTCGACGGAAGACCTTGCCATCCATCTTGCATTAAAAGGGGCGGACAGGGTAACCTCCTTTTCAGAGATCAAGCAATACCGCTCCTGGTTGTTACGTATTGCATCAGCCACAGCAGGAAATCCGTTGTTTGACAGATGGGCTTTGTTTTCTGTGTTGCTTAACCGCTGGATGAAAGTGGTGTATAAAGCAAGGGGGAATCTGTTTCTTCTCATGGCTGCCCTGTTTTTGACCGGTTTCTGTTTCCGGCTCAAAACCATTCTTTTTTTGACAAAACAATCTGTACGGTAGTTCAACCATTAAAGTACATATATCCTTCATTTACATTGATTTACAATGGCAAAACAAAAGAAAAGTCAGGAGGTAAAATTTCCGGCATGGCTGACCTGGTTATATGCATTGTCCTCCTTTTTGTTTATCCCTTTTTTTTATTATAAACCGGTGGTAGATCCCACCCTGGTGCCAAAATTCATGGCGCTGGCCATTTTGATGCTGTTTTATGTCCTGGTCTTTCTTGTTTTCAGGAAGTTGCAGATGCAGGTCGGCGTCTTGTTCAGGTCGTGGCCAGTGTGGTTCTGGACCGGCTTCATCATTCTATCGGTCATCTCCTTGTTTGCGGCCATCAATCCGCTTGAAGGCTGGTTCGATATTCTGCGGCTTACCCTGTCATTGCTTTATCTTGTCATAACGGCTGCCATCCTCTTCAGGACAAACAATATCCGGCCCTTCATCATATCGGCCATCCTGTTGACCCTTGCTTTTGCAACCATCGGGTATTACCAGTACTTCACCCATGCCTTCCGTCAGACAGATTTCAGTATGATGTACAAGGTAAACGGCCTCATGTCCCATAAAAATGTATTTTCCGGGATTCTCTACCTGGTCATACCGATCCTGGGTTATGCATTGCTGACTTCTGTCAAAGGCCTTCGGATCATTACCGGCATGGCAATGTTCCTCAGTATCTCTCTTTTAATGATCATACAGACAAGGTCGATCTGGCTTGCATTATTTGTTTTTATGCTGATAAGTGCTGTTTTGGGTTTTATTTTTCGTCAGGATATCAAACTGAAGCATAACCTGGAATTAAGACGGAGCCTGTTTCTGGGGGTGGGCATACTATTGGCGGCGTTCATTTTCGCATTTCTCGTCAGCAGTTTTTCCACCAGGAATCCTTTAAGGACAGCGCCTCCAAGGACCTTGGAAAAAACAGATAACCTGGGTAAGCGGGCTGCTTCGATTTTTAGCACCTCCTCCCCAACCAGGATCAAGAGGTTGGACATTTGGGAGCAAACCCTGAACATGGTTGCAGAACACCCGGTACTGGGGGTCGGGGCCGGCAACTGGAAGATCTGTGTGCCTGATTACTATCAGCCCAATCCGGATGAGAGTTATTATCACAACTGGCGTCGGCCGCATAATGATTATATCTGGGTTTTGGTGGAAAAGGGCGTTCCGGGGCTACTGCTCTATCTTGGATTTTTTATCACCGTACTAATAACCTCTCTTGGTGTCTTGCGGAAATCCATACAGCCTGGGCAAAAGATACTGGTTATCATGATGATGGCCGGTCTGGCCGGGTACTGTGTGGATGCCTCCTTTTCGTTTCCGTATGAGCGGGTAGATATTCAGATGTTTATGATGTTCTTTGTTTCTGTAATTCTATGGATACAGCTGACAGTATCCGGCAGGGAGATTAAGCCGTTAAGAACCACCGGGAAGTGGTTTCTGCTGGTTGCCGCCATATTCCTGGTGTTTGGGCTCCATACAGCCCGGAAAATGATCAAAGCAGAGACCTATACAAATTATGCTTATGCGGCGCAGATGTCCGGTCAGTGGCGCACCGTCATACTTGCCATTGACCTTGGTTACAGCCAATGGGCCCCGCTTGACCAAACCAATAAGCCCCTTTTATGGTTCAGGGGAAATGCCAACATGCGGTTGGGTATGGAAAGGATAGACAGTCTGATGCAGACTGGCACTTCTCAGGTTGACAGCAGTATGCGCCAGGTAATATTCGGAGAGGCCAGAAGGGATCTCGAACATGCTTTAGAACAGAATCCCTGGTCGGTTCCGGTGTTGCATGACCTGGCAACCGTACATTATATGCAGGAGGATTACCCCGGAGCTGTGAAGCTTTTCCAGGAGGCGCTCAGGATTTACCCCTTGTTCAGAAGTTCGTTAAAGATACTTGGGATGACCTATTATGCCATGGGTGAATATGAAGAGGCTGTCAATTGTTATTACCGCTGTTTAACTGACCAGCCAAATCCGGAAATTGATACTTTGATCCAGGCGGTTGCGCTGAAGCTTTATCCTCCTGAAAGCCAGGAATAGAGGAAAATTCGCGGTGGGTCATGGAAGAATCCCGAATAAAATGATACATTTGCAAAACGAGATCCGGCCGGTTGGCAGTTCAACAGGAAATCCACTATTAGAATCATACGGTTGAATGTCATCTCGGAGAAAAAGCCGTAATCAGCATTAACAACCATTCAATGACCTATACTCACAATTACCGGGGAAATAATGGGAAGCCGGTCTTGGTTACCGGTTCCTGTGGCCTTATCGGCGTGGCGTTGCTGGACATGCTTCAGAAGCAGGGTATTTCTGTAAAAGGATTTGATATCCTGGAAACAGGACCGGCCTTTGGAGACATCCGGGATGCCGACGCCGTTGAACAGGCTGTCAGGGGTTGCTCCGGGGTGGTCCACCTGGCAGCAATCTCCAGGGTAATCTATGGCGAGATGAATCCGGAACTATGTCAGGATGTTAACCTGAAAGGCATTCACAATGTCATCCATGCTATTCTCCGGCAAAAGGAGAGGCCATGGCTTATATTCTCCAGCAGCCGTGAAGTATATGGTAATGTTCCGGTGCTGCCGGTTTCGGAAACACAACCCCTGGCTCCCATCAATCTGTACGGTGAAACCAAAGCCCAAAGTGAGGTAGCGGTCACTGAAGCTGTAAGATCAGAAGGCTTGCAAGCAGCCATTCTCCGCTTTTCCAATGTATTCGGCGGGACCAATGATTACCATGACCGGGTGGTACCCGCGTTTATTCTTGCAGCCCTTGCAGGGAGCCCCCTCAGAGTGGATGGTGGTGAAAACACATTTGATTTTACTTACCTGAATGAGGTGCTGAGAGGTATTCTTATGACGATGAAATTCCTGTGGCATCAGGAAATAAGCCTGGAACCGGTTCATTTCGTCACCGGTCGGCCGACAACCCTGTTGGAACTGGCACACATGATCCTTGACCTGACCAGCAGCCATTCAGATATCGTGATGGCCAACCCCCGGCAATATGATGTCGGTCGTTTCTATGGCTCTCCCGAACGCGCTGAGAGGATCCTTGGATGGCGACATGAAACCGCACTGGAAACCGGTCTTCTGAATCTGATCTCTGCGCTGAAGGAAAAGAAGTTCTCACACCTGGAAATGAATCATGTAAGAATGCTTATCGCGTGTGAATGAAAATAAATCAGTAATTATAAAAGTTCGTACTCAGGAAATTCTCATTCTGCCATGGACACCTCGCTTCAAAACAAACTATATGAGCTAAATGCTCCCTATGTGATTCATGAAACCATTGAGGGGGAAACCATTATCATGAACCTTAAAAACGGTTTCTATTACAGCTTTGACGGCATCGGACCGGTTATCTGGGACCTGATCGTGAAGGGTGCCCATTCTTTACAGATCATTCACCTGCTACAAGAGATCTTTGGTGATGCCGCACAGAATATGGAAAAGTATATCATTGAATTCATCGATGAACTCAGAGCCAATGAGATCATTCTCGAAAAAGATCCCACCGGGCAGGATAGACCGGCACTAACCCCCGAGGGACTGAAGGCAGAAAAAGTTTATTCGGAAATTTTAGTCAAAAAACCATTGTTTCGCCGGTACGCCGATATGCGTGATGTTCTGCTGCTGGACCCGATCCATGACGTTGACGAAAAAGGATGGCCTGAGCCAAAAATAAAATAGCAGGGGGTAGGCCTCAAACAGGTAAAGCCATTATGTCTCAAAACAACAGGGTCAATTCTTTTCCAAAGTTCTCAAAAAAGGCCTGGAGGTATTATGCAGGTTTCTTTTCTGGACAATATGGCAAGATTTTCTGGACAACCTTTGCGTCAGTCGGGCAAACCCTGATCATCATCCCGTCTCTTCTGCTTGTCAAACATGCCTTTGATGTCGTGATCCCTGATCATGATATTTCCCTGCTGATATGGATCGGCATTGCCATTTTTCTTCTGCGACTGATGAATTCAGTGTTATCGGTAATATTAAGGAAATACCATATACGGATCATCAACCAGGCTGTTTTTGACCTTCGTGAAAGCCTTCTGAAGAAACTCTATGGATTTTCTTATCTCTTTTATGCGAAATCAGATTTGAGGATTTTACACACCCGCATTGTACAGGACACTGAGAGGTTGTGCAACATGAGCACGGCCCTTATTTCCAGGTTGTTACCATCGGTCATTATCGGTCTTGGGCTCTTGATTGCCTGTTTTATCCTGAACTGGTATCTGTTGCTTATCATTGTTTCTCTTTTTCCCATACTGATCTTTGCCAACCGTTTCATGGGGGAAAAGATCAAACGACGGGTCTTTGTTTTTCAACGCGCTTTTGAGGAATTCAGTAAAGGGATTTATTTTGTCCTCAGGTATATGCCCCTTACCACCATACAGTCGGCCCAGAAAGAGGAGATGGCCCATCAGAAGGGTGTCCTTGTCGATCTGCAGCAAAAGACCAGCCGCATGGCTGATATTTTTGCTGTCAACCTGCAGTTGCAGGAGATCCTGACCGGGCTGACCGCTATTGTCATCATCATTATCGGTGGGATTTCTGTAGCTGTGAAATCCATGACACTTGGAGATTTCCTGTCGTTTTACCTGGCTGCTATGTACCTGAATAAATATGTGAACATGATCACGACCTCCATTCCGGACATCATTGCCGGGAACGTATCACTGAACACTTTGTTTGAACTTTTCTCCATTCATAAGGGAAGCCTGTACACAGGAGCGAAGACAATCGATTTCGACGGTGAGATCACAATGAAAGGGATTTCATTTGCCTATGACGACAACCTTGTGTTGAAGGGTATGGAATTTCAGATCAGGCCGGGGGAGAGGGTCGCCATCGTCGGAGCCAACGGCTCGGGTAAAACCACTATCCTGAATCTGATCTGTGGTTTACTGGTGCCGCTGAGGGGTGAAATAAAAGCGTCAGGATGCCATTATCCGGTGCTTGATATGGTTGAGTTCCGTAAGCATCTTGGAGTGGTTGCCCAGCACCCTCCCCTTTTTCCGGGCAGCATACTTGAGAACATTGTTTATGGTGCTGAAAAGGTGGATATGGATCAACTCAGGCATGTTGCCAGTCTCGCACTGGCGGATGACTTTGTAGCGAAGCTTCCGGAAGGATATAACACACCGATCGGGGATGAGGGTGTTTTGCTCAGTGGCGGGGAGGGACAACGCATTGCCATCGCACGTGCTTTGTACCGTAATCCTAAATTGCTAATCCTCGATGAACCCGGCAACCACCTCGACAGCAATGCCATCGGTAAAATTATGGACAACCTGGGCTCAATCCAGCCGTTACCTGCTATCCTTATCATTAGTCATGAAAGGAATGTTATTAATTTTGCTGAAAAGATCTATCATCTGAATGATGGTGTTCTTACGGCTTGTGAATAGAAACATACCTCCAGGAAAAAAACCGATTGATGGACAACACCCAAATAGATAAGCCCCGTATCGATGCACCCAAGAAGAGCGAAGCCGAACAGCTCGATTTTTTCAACCGTAGTGTTGACCGGTTCAGGGAAGCTGTTTCAGTTACCGGAGAGATAAAACGTTATTACCGGATAGGGGATACTTCTGTTTGCCTTGTCTTTGCAGGAGATGAACTTGTTCCTTATCTTACGACTGCTTTGATGCATCTGGAGAGTGAAGAGCCATTGACAGCCGATCTGGAGATCCTGATTTGGGATAGCAGGAGTACATCTGTTGAGATGTTGCCACCACCATGTGAGCGTGCCAATTTTACCGAGAGGGGTGATTTCTGGGGATTCAACAGCAAACGGATCAGGACTGCCTTTCACTGGAGCGATTTTTCACTCAACCTGATGGACCTTGAAACAAACACGGGCTTCTATTGGGTGAAAACCGTGGAATACCTTCCTATGTGGGTGTTTGCAGCTCCCCTCCGCACCCTGTTCCACTGGTGGATGGAAAAAAACAACGGCCAGCTTCTGCATGCTGCTGCTGTGGGCACCAGTGACGGGGCTGTTGTTATCACCGGAAAAGGGGGAAGTGGCAAATCAACCACCGCTCTTTCAAGTTTAAAAAACGGACTGTATTACCTTGCTGATGATTATCTGATCATCAGGCGTAAGCCTGAACCGGTTGTTCAAAGCCTTTACTGCACAGCCAAACTCCTCCCTGATGACCTGAACCGTTTCCCTGAATTTGCGCCCTATATACAGAGACAAGAGGACCTGTCGTATGAAAAACTGCTGTTTTTTCTGTATCCTGCATTAAAAAACAGGATCATAGGTGAATTGCCTTTAAAAGCTATCGTAAAACCTGAAATTGGCACATCTGATATAAGTATCCTTTCGGAAATACCTTTCAGGAAGATCCTGGGTGCCCTTTCATTCACCACCATGTCACAACTTCCTTATGCAGGTGAATACACACAGAATTTCATCACGGATCTCATCCGGGAACTTCCATGTTATTTGCTAACGCTTGGGCAGGATACCGATACAGCGCCCCACCTTCTGAAGGAGTACCTTGCCGGTAGGATTCATCCCATCCCCAGGGAACCGGACCTGGAAAAATCATCATTCAGGCCGCTGATCAGTGTTATCGTACCCGTATATAACGGGGCTAATTTTATCCATGATGCCATAGAAAACATTATAGCGCAGAATTATCCCTCCCTTGAGATCATCTTTGTCAACGATGGTTCAACCGACAATTCCGAAGAAGTAATCAAGGAGCTTAAAATTGATTACAGGTATTTCTTCCAGGAAAACCAGGGCCCGGCGGTTGCCAGGAACCGGGGGATCATGGAAGCTACGGGTGACTTTATCGCTTTGCTGGATGTGGACGACCTGTGGCCGGAAAACAACCTGAACCACCTGATGGATGAACTTCTGGCAGAGGATGACATCCTGGTTGTCCAGGGGTATGCCCAACACACGGAACGGAACCTTCAGACAGGTTTGTATGAGTATATCGGCAATCCGTTGGAGTCCTTTCCCGGATACCTTGGCGCCGGACTGTACCGGAAAGAGGCATTCAGTGTGGTGGGCATGTTTGATGCACTTTTTGCTTACACCGGAGAGGACAGTGACTGGTATAAACGAGCTTCTGAAATGGATATCAACCTGAAGAAGCTTGAGGAGGTAACCCTGTATGTCCGCAGGCACAATGCCAACATGACCGGCGGAAAGACGCTGGTGGAACTGAATGCGCTGAAAGTGTTCAAAAGGTCACTCGACCGGATACGAAATCCCTATCAGGAGAAAAAGGAACGGGTGGATGTAAGCGTCATCATCCCGGTGCACAACGGGGAAAAATACATTGCCGAAGCAATCCACAGCGTATTAAGCCAGGATACAGCCTATACGGAGGTATTGGTCGTTGATGACGGATCGACAGACAACACAGTAAAAATCGCCGAACGTTTTGTGCCGCTGATAAGGATTGTGAGGCAGGAAAACAGGGGTGCTGCCGCAGCCCGCAATACAGGGATAGGTGAGTCGTGTGGCAGATACATTGCCTTTCTTGATGCCGATGATATCTGGTTGCCGGGGCATACCTCAATACTTCTGCACGCCCTGGAGGAAAACCCGGGATATGATCTGGTCATGGGGGATATTGAACAGTTTGTCTCCCCTGAACTGGCAGTTACCCATCATCACCTGCTGAGGGAGGAGTTGAAAACAATGCCGGGATATCATCTGGGTTGTTTGCTCATAAAACGTGAACTGCTTGATAAAGTCGGCCCGCTGAACGAGAAACTGCAGCTTGCCGAAGTTGTTGACTGGTTTACCAGGGTTGAACACATAGGACTGACCATCCTGTCAGTCAAAAAGGTGGTCTATAAAAGACGCATCCATGATGCAAACCAGGGGCTCATGAAAAAGCAGCACATGAAGGATTTCACAACCGTTCTCAGGGAAAAACTGCATCGGGAAAGAGGAGGTCGTGATTAGCCGGATGTTATGAAATCGATCATCATCATCATTGATTTCCTCGGAGAGCATTGGCCTGAATGGTTCCCGCTATTCCTTGAAAGCTGCAGAAAGAATCCTGATATCAACTGGCTGTTCCATACAGATTGCCCTGTAGAAGGTTTGGATGCCGGTAATATCATGTTCAAGCCTTGTACAAGGGAAGATTATATCCGGACAGTCAACCAGAAGCTTAATGTCCGTTTTGATACGGCCGATCCGTATAAACTCTGCGATCTGCGTCCTGCCTATGGTGTTTTGTATGAAGAAGAGATCAAGGACTATGATTTCTTCGGATATGGTGATATCGATGTGATTTATGGCCGCATCAGGGATTTTTATACAGATGACATTCTTAATCATTACAATATCATCAGTACCCATACCTGGTGCATATCAGGACATCTGGCGCTGATCAGAAATGAAGAATGGCTGAGAAAAGCGTTCTACAGGATCAGTAACTGGCAGGAAATTCTGGAAAAGCAACACAATCAGCGGTTTGATGAGGATTATTTTTCTTCGCTTTTCCTATATCCTGCGAAAATTCCCCGAGGGTTGCACCGGATGTATGACTGGAGCCACCCCTCATCCGTCAGGTACAGAAAGAATGTTTATTTTGTGGAACAACACACCACCCCGTTGACACCAGGCAGGTGGAAAGATGGGAATCCATTGCATCCGACGGTATGGTACTGGAAAGACGGGCATATTACCAATGATAGGGATGGGGATGAAAGGTTTCTTTATCTCCATTTCATGAATTTCAAACACGCCAGGTATATGAGCCCGGCCTATGGACGGAAAGCTTTCTGGGATGGGATGTCCTCTGTTGTCCATATAAATCCGGAACATTACGGTAACGACATGCGGATTGACCCATATGGATTCACGGAGCTGATACCGAAACAAAATGAAGGTAAGTTTAAGAATACCGGGAAGCCAGGCACATGAAAACACGAGGCGTATATTTCCTTGCCAACGACAGGATCCTTGATCTGACAGTTGCCTTCCTGAACAGTTTCAGGGTGTATCATCCCGATCTGCCCTTGTGCCTTATCCCTTTCAGGAAGGATGCGGAGAAACTGGAGGCATTACAGGAGGAATACCATTTTTCAGTTTACCGGGATTCAACCATGCTGTCCTTGTGTGACCGTATCAGTTTGTTGTTTCATGCCGAAGTGACCGGACATTACCGCAAACTGGCCTGTTGGCAGGGTATTTTTGATGAATTTGTGTATATGGATGTGGATATGATCGTTCTTAAGAATATTGAATTCGCATTTGAACTGCTTGAACATTTTGATTTCATTACCTCCACTTCCAACATTTCAGAAGCTGAAAAATGGGTATGGAAACCATCCATATATGATACAGGAAAACTGACACCGGAACAGATCCGGTATGCGGCAAATACCGGATTCATTGTATCAGCAAAAAACAATATTTCTGCTGATACCCTTTGGCAGAGGGCCGTTGAAGCGCAGGCACTCTCCCCACATATGGAGTTGTATTGCCTGGAGCAGCCGCTGTTGAATTATCTCATCGTTACCTCCGGATTGAGGCATTCGAGTTTGTGGAATCTGATCGATACAGCATATTATCCGCAGAACTATGTGGAATACTGGGCGGGCAATGGAAGAAAAAACCTGAAAAAGGGCTTGAAAATCTTCCATCATGGGCTATGGCGGGAGGTTTTCCTGATCCATTGGGCTGGGGTCTGGCAATTGCGAAAATCGGAAATCAAACTCTTTATCCTTTTGAATTTCTTTAAGTTGAGGAAGAAGATCTGGCTTGTCAGCATTTTCATGCCCTTGAAAAAGTACTGGAAACAATACCGGTATTTGACCCGAAACACCGTATGATCATGAATGATACATCGGGAGAAAACGGGAAAGTCCGGCGAAAAGCATTCCAACTGGTTAAAAAGAACCAGGAGCATATCCTACATGTCATCCGCGACATGGAGTTACAGCAATACCGGGGCAAAGGGGTGAACTGTACGGTATGCAACCAGGAATTTTCCTCATTTGCCCCGGTGTATAAATGGATTTTGGAATCCCACGGCATATCCCCATCCGGACTGGAATGCAAGGTGGAATCTCCGACGGGCAGATGTCCCAACTGCGGATCGCTACCCAGGCACAGGCTCCTTTGGCATTACCTGCATGACCATACGAAGCTCTTCGACGGGATCCACTGGAAATTGCTCGAAATAGCGCCCATCAAGCCATTTTTTACTTTCTTTTCCGGGTTGCCCTTTATCCTTTATTATCCGTGTGATCTGAATCCGGAGCAATCCCATTACCAGGGTTACCCGGGAAAAATCCTGAAAGCCGACCTTTGTAATCTTCCCTTTGACGATGATTCCTTTGATGTGATCTTATGCAGTCATGTGCTTGAGCATGTGGTGAATGATCACATGGCCATGGCAGAAATGTACAGGGTGATGGCCAGAGGGGGATGGGGTATCTTCCAGTCACCGGTATTCTATAACCTTGAAACTACCCTGGAAGATCCGGCTGTCACAACACCGGAGGAGCGTGAAAAATTGTTCGGGCAAAGAGACCATGTGCGTAAATACGGACAGGATTACGGGCAAAGAATTTCCGGTGCAGGTTTTCATGTCTCGGAAATCGGTTATGTGAACACGTTTACCCCGGAAGAAATCGCATACTTCGGATTTGATCCGTTTGAAAAGATATTCCTGTGCGAAAAAGGATGAGTTAACAGTAATAGGATGAATGAGCCGGGAAGTGGATCTTTATTCGTGATATTCAGGTGTTACATTTACTTTCCAGATCTTCGACTTATCATCTGGTGGAAATGATTTCAGGTGTCTGACCGCTTCGATGGCAGTAAGCATAGCATGATCCATGTTGTTATAACGGTGCTGTCCGTTTCTTCCGATACAGTATAGGTTTTCAATCCGATCGAGAAAAGCGGTCAGGTCAGCTAATTTATAATAACTGCCATAATAAGCCGGATAGGCTTTTGCCTGCCTGATCTGAAATGCATGACAAACATCCTCCTTCCTCAGGATCCCTATTTTTTCAAGCTCCACGATGGCCATACTGGTAAAAGCCCCCTCTTCCATATTCCATAATGCATCCCCTTCATCGCAGAAATATTCTGCTCCGATCAGGAATTTATCCTTGTCATAAAGCATATAGGGAGAAAAGTTATGCATAAAATAGACACGGCCTACCCTGACCTTGGGATCCTGAATGTACATCCAGTTGTCACGGATCATCCCATGACCCCTTCTAATCCTGGGATTTTTTTGCAATTCGAGCCGGTCCAGCAGTATCCCTGCTGAAAGATAAGCACGATACGGAAGATCATGTGCAGTTTTCATGATATCATCAGGAATATCAATGCCCTTCAATGCATGAAAAAGGTTAGCAAAGGGCATGGAAGAGAACACAAAATCGCATGGTTGAGGTGTGTCATCGTCATGGGTTTGTATCGATACAGCCCTATCATTTTCAATATTGATCCTGGTAACTCTTTTATTATAGAATATCTCTCCCCCCTGTGCAACGATTTTTCCGGCAACGGTTTCCCACATCTGTCCTGCACCGTATTTGGGGAAATAAAAGAATTCCTCTACGAGTCTTTTAGCGCCATTCTGATTCCTGTTAAGCTTTAGTAATGCAATCCAGGACCAGGCTATCTCTTTTAAGATGTTTTTTAGGGAAATGTTTTTTATTCTTTGGGCACCCCAGTTGTGATCCAGTTGAGAAGGGTGCCTGCCCCAGACTTTTTCCGTGTAATGCTCAAAAAACATGTGGTATATTCTTTCCCCGAACCGGTTGATAAAGAAATCTTCAAGGTTCTTTTCCTGACGTTTGAAACAAATGGCATGGACATACCGGAATCCGGCACTTATGGAAGTGAATAAACCCAGGTTTCTTATGGTCTGTAAATCAAGCTTTACAGGGTATTTAAAAAAGGCCCCCCGGTAAAATATCCGCGTTTGCCTTTTTCTGACCAGCATAACCTCCTGGATCTTATCCGGGTCCGGTCCGTCACCATGAAAGAGTTCCGGTGGCAGGTCATGATTATAGGTGTTGGATCCCGCTCCTTGTATGGGCAGTATGCCATTCCACCAACCTATTATGTGTGCATTTTTGGAGAAAAACCTGTGCGGCCCGATGTCTATCAGATTCTTCTCCACTTTTATTGTACAGGCAATGCCTCCAGGTTGGCCATTGGCTTCAAAGACCACCGGCCGTACGGTCGTTTCCTTTAACAATTCGTAGGCTGCTGTAAGCCCCGCTGGCCCTGCACCTATGATGACTGCCTTTTGTTCCCCTGTTTCGCAAACCCTTTTTTCAGTGTCGGCAATTTCCATCCAAAATGATCATTGATTGATTTGACCTGCCCAAAACTATGGAATAATTGCAGGCCTTGAAGGATATCCCATCGTTTTTTTATAACAGTCGGAGAAAGTAGCTTATTTTTGAGGTATCAATGATGGAGTAAGGAAAATCGTCATGAAGAACCTGAAAACTATTGGTGTGCTGATCATCGCATCCATCCTGCTGTGTTTTTTCGGATGGTATAATAGGTTCCCCCTCCTTCATTGGGATTCAGCCGTTTATATTTACCCTGCTTTTCAATATTATGTCCCTGTCGACCGGCCGGTAATTTATGGACTGTTCGTAAGGCTTAGCAGTCTTAATCATACCCTTTGGCTCACAATTTTGTGTCAGGGCTTTCTGACCGCACTTACCATTTTCTTCTATTTCAGGTATGTATTCCAAACAAAGCGTATCTATTTATTCTTTCTGATCACCATTTTTTTAATTGCCCTTTTTTCATATGTTTCTGTCTATGTGAGCATGATCCTTCCGGATATCTTTATTTCACTCACCATCCTGAACCTCGGTCTCCTGATATTTACAGATAGACTGAACAAATGGGATGCAGGGATCATCACCATGGTTTTTATGCTGGGTCTGACCGTTCACAACTCCCATTTCGTTATCATGGGAATTGTACTGGTTGTTTTTTCTGTTTTGCTGATATTTAACAAGTTCCGTTCACTGTTGAAAGTTTACCCCTTCAGGTTGATGCACATCTGGGCTGCCTTTCTGGTAGCATTCCTGTTGAGCAGTTCGATTCATTATATGTTTCCGCGGACAGGAGAATGGGTTTATAAACGAAGTTTTACAACCGGACCGGGTGGGTATGTATTTCTGATCGCAAAACTGAATCAGGAAGGGATCCTTAAAAAATACCTGGACAACTGTTGTCATGAAAAGGATTATAAACTATGTCGCTACAAGGATAGCCTGCCATCAAACCTTGACTTTATCTGGAAGAAGTATAGCCCGCTGCACAAAACCGGCGGGTGGTATGCAAACCGAAAGGAATACAATGCCATCAACCTTGATATTCTCACTACACCAAAGTATCTCACAGAATATGTGATGAAATCGCTTGAGGGTACCGCTGAGCAGTTTTTTAGCTTTAATGTTGATACCATCCCCTGTATTGCAGAAATACCTTTCCCCGATTCTGTGTTCACCTCTTTATATCCCGTGTATAAAAATCAATACCGGTCGTCCCTTCAGAACAAAAAAGACCTGGATCCTATTGTTAAATGGCAAAATAAGCTGCAGATGCTGGCTTTTTTCCCGGCTTTATGCTTTCTTTTGATATTGCCTTTTATGAAGATGTCATTAAAAACACGGTTGTTTGGGATCTATGTTTTAGGCACTCTGATCGTGAATGCATTTGTTTGCAGTTCTTTGTCAACAGTAGATCCCCGTTACCAAAGTCGTTTGTTGTGGATCATGATCCTGCCGGTGGTATTTGCATGCACAGGGATTTCATTCAAGAGGCAGTCCGGATTCAGGTTTACCTCTTTTGGGTCTGAAAAAAACATCAGAAGCAAATGAAATTGGAATGCTTTTTTTCCTGTTTTATTATGGTGAAGAATTTTGTATCTTTACCTATCGAATTGGCAGGATTCAGAATGGATGGGTTTACAATCGGCAATGATTGTTGAGGATTTCTGCCTTGATTCATAATGACTGGATTTCCGTGGGATGGGTTACCTGTTGTCGGGAGGCACGGAAGCCAATGAACATGAGAACTTTGTTAAACCATAAAAAACAGTACCATTATGAAATCAAAAGTGTACTTTACGGCTTGTTTGATCTGTTTTACAGTGGGTTTCCATGGACTGTATGCACAGAATTACCTGATCCATTTTACCGGATCAGGTCTAAGCACAGCTGTGACGACGGTATATGTTACAAACCTGGACCAGGGCACAACTGTGACGTTGGCAGGGACAGACACGCTACATCTGTTTTCCACCAGTGGCATCCATGAAGAGGGGCCTGACGGGGCAAGGGGAAGTGTGAAGGTTTATCCGAACCCATTGCAGGATGAATGTCAGGTCGGGTTCATTAATCCAGCTTCGGGGCAGGTTGTTTTCGAGATCTTTGAAGTCACAGGCAAGCGGCTTCTGCGTGAAGAATGGCAATGTTCGAAGGGTAGCTGTCAGTTCAGGGCAGGTGGCCTGAAGGAGGGGGTGTACATCTTTCAGATTACTGCATCCGGGAAGTTGTATGATGAACGTATTGCAGTGCTTGGCAGCCATGTTGCAAAGCCATGGGCAACCCTTGTCAGCCATGAAAAAACAGACTTGCCACAAGGGAAACTGGCCGGGGATAAGAATACCATCCTGATGGCGTATGAAAACGGTGAACGATTACTGTTCAGGGGAGTGTACAGTAATTATTCACGTATGCTGACAATGGTGCCCACACAGAGCCAGGCCGTTGATTTTGAATTTATTGCCTGTACTGATGGCAATGGAAAACACTACCCGGTAGTGACAATCGGCACCCAGACCTGGATGGCAAAGAACCTGAAAGCCACCAAATATAACAATGGTACAACCATTCCTATCATTACGGACGGCAATACATGGATGAATTTCACAACCCCGGCTTATTGCTGGTTTAACAATGATTCAGCTACCTATGCTGATACTTACGGGGCGATGTATAAGTGGTATGTAGGTGCCACAGGTAACCTGTGCCCGGTTGGCTGGCATATGCCCACCCAACCTGAATGGCTGGTGCTGAGAACTTTACTGGGAGGCGATACCCTTGCCGGAGGAAAGCTGAAAGAGACCGGCTTTGTCCATTGGGATAGTTTGAACGTCGGTGCTACCAATGAAACAGGATTTACCGGCCTGCCCGGAGGTATGCGCTTTGTGGGAACCGGGAACTTCCAGGATATGGGGCATTACGGATATTTCTGGACCTCCAATGATTATTCAACTTCATTCGCTTATTGCCATTCCCTTGCATACGACAATCGCAAACTCACCGGCGGAGGCCTTAATAAAGGCAATGGATTTGCCGTGAGATGCCTGAAAGATTGACGTAGGTTGTTGGATCATCCGGTGTGTTTTTTTTCTGTGTTATCTTTACAACATGAAAATCAACTGGAAAGTGCCGGGCATGACTGCGCTCACCTTGCTGTATTGCATGGTGATAAGCTTGGTCCATTCACACCTGGTGAACCTTGATTTCCGCAGGCTTACGGACCCGGGGCAGGAGCGTTTTCTTACTGCCGTTTATGGCAACCTGTTATGTCATACACTACCCAATGAAATATCAGGACCGGAGGTACAACTACTGTATATCCCTTTGGATAAAAAATTCCCGGCAAAAGAGGTGGATCCCGGGATTGGCCTTGAACAGCAACTGGTTGCAGTCTCTTGCGGTTACTTTGCCTTCGCGGAAAAATTGCTGATCCGTTTCCGCGCAACAACGATCATCTTCCCCTTTCAGTATTTCTGGTGACCCTGGATCACCCTTCCTGTTTCTCATATTTTTTATTACCCATGTATGCCGAAGCAAGGCAGGCTTCTGGCTAACAGCCAGCAAGCGTCGATCCGTCTGGAAACTCGTCCGGGAACGAAAACCGGACAATGACCGGTGGATGGAACAGAACAACCTGACTCTCAATGGGTAAGGTGTTATGAAGTAGTTAAAAGTCTTTAAATGATATCATTAAAAACATATAAGAATGGATCATGGAACATTAATTACCGCAATTGTGATCATTACCATTTGTGTGGCACCTTTTATCCTGATCACACGATTCCGCGTAAGACGTGAGAAAAAAATACTGAAAGAACTGACCGGATTGGCTACCCGGAACCATTGCCGGATCACCCGGCATGAATTCGGAAGGGGATTCGTCATCGGTGTCGACGAGGAATCCCAATATACGTTTTTTATCAAGAAACATAAGGAAGAAATGAAGGAACAGTATGTGGACCTCAAAGAGGTGAAGGCCTGCAGACTGATTGAACAGTATCATACCTTGAAACAGGCTGGGAACACCATCAACACCATCGAGAGGCTGGCGCTGGGATTCACGAAAACAGACCCCAATCAACATGAGGTTGTTTTTGAGTTTTACAATGAGGAGGAGAAGATGCAACTATCCGGTGAACTTCAGCTTTTAGAGAAATGGAATAAAATCGTAAACGGTATTTTAAAAAAGAAGAAGAAATAAAGGAAGGGAGCCCCTCTCCTTTGCTGAAGGTAGCAGACCATATCCTGAACCTTTTCACCTTCTCCGGCAACTGGTGACCTGCGGCCTGCCGGGGAAAAGTTTCATATGGATTGAGGAGGCCGGATGTTATGGATTGCAGTAACAGGCTGGGCTACAACCCCCAGGGATAATCTGTCCGGGGCACACAGTAGCAGCCTGATGGCTGCTGTGCCAGGTCGATGGCAAATGCGATCTTCTGCTGGGTAAGGGCATAGGGCTCAACCAGCGAGATGAAATATGCCTGCTTTTCGACATCGGTAACCATGATGTCAATGTCGAACAGGCAGTTGCAATCGCATCCGGCTTCCTTCTCCTTTTCCTTCAGAAAGATTATATCGTCCCGGATCTCAATGTCGCAGTAAAGTTCCCCCGGACAGCAATTGAAACCGGCATTGATGTGGTTTAGCTTCAGTTCTTTCTTCTGTTGATCATAGGAGTAACAAAGGCAACTGGTGTCGGGTCCGATGGTCTGCAGGCCTGACTTGGAGCCAAATGTTTTACAATCTGAGTGATCAAGAGGCTTTTCTTTGTGGCAGCCCTGGATCAACACCCCGACCCCCAGCAGGATGCAGCCAAGTGTTAGGATCTTTTTCATATTCTACATGGATTGATTGTGGATAACCTATAGCAGGATGCCTTGAAAACCAGGTATAAAGATACGAATAATTACCTGATTTTTTAATTCCTGTAAGAGTGATGATGATCCAGGGCCTGAAAGGTTGCAACTGTTGCCCTCTTTTTTCTGCTACCGTTCAGCCGGCACCTTGTGAAAGCATATGCCCAGCTCCGGGCACATGACAGGTTTCATGAGCCATCAAAGGCATACATGCCCGATTTGGATCTCAGGCAACAGACCTTTACGAAGTGGGTGAAGATGTGTGCAGAGAGGTTCGGGTATAGCGTATATGTCGGTAAATCAAATTGTAAGACTTTGCATGCCTTTAAGGAAAAGTGAGAATAGGGCGTCAGGTCATGAGGTTTCTACTGTTTTGGTTCGTAAAAAAAGATAAAAGTGATAGAGATAGGAAACAAATAACCATGGATTGCATTAAATTTGCGCGGACATTGCCATTCGTGAAGGATCGCTTCCATGACGGTCTTTCAGTTTGTATGACAATAACATTGGTCACCATGGATACCTACATTTACTTGTCAGCCACCCCTGAAGCACTGATCACTTCGATGCTCTCTCCGGAAGAATTTGGCGCTTACCTGTCGATGGGCATCAAAAAAAGAAACCGGGGGCAGGCCATTTTCGTGGACCTCAAGCTGGGAGAACTGGCAGACAATCCGCTCAATGGCTCTGCCGAACACCTGCCGCATACCACCATCGCGCACCTGAAGGATTGCCTCGAAATACTCAAGAACGAATACCAAAAGCAGATGAAAACCGTCCGCAGGCATTTTTCTGGCTCCTTGCTGTACCGGACCATCGGCCAGGGATTTTTCATCGGTTCAGGTGACGACCTGCTCTTCTACCCGTATCCCGACAAGAAGGAGCTTGAGGGTATCCATTACGATTTTTCAGATCCATTTAACGCATAATCCATTAAAAACTTTTTCCAATGATGAGTTTACCGGGGGCTTCCCCTTTTGAAGTGATGGCAATCTGGGGTGTGCTGGTGATTGCCTTTTTCGGACTTGCCTATGCCGTACTGTTGCGCAAGCAGGTGATGGCATGCGACAAGGGTTCTGCCAAGATGCAGGAGGTTTGGAACGGTATCCGTTCAGGGGCCGACGCTTACCTTAAACGGCAGCTAAGGACCATCATTCCGCTGATCCTTGTATTCATGGTTCTCCTGTTCTTTTCGGTGTACGTGGTTCCCCCGACGGCGGAATCCCGGCTCCGGTTTGCAGGCTTCTCTGACCAGTCGCTGAAGTTGATCATCGGAGCCGGCAGGGCAGTAGCTTTCATTATGGGCTCTGTCTTCTCCCTGATGGTAGGCCAGTTTGGAATGCGGATGGCCGTACAGGCAAACGTAAGGGTCGCATCGGCATCAGGGCGCAGTTTCACCGAGGCCCTGAAGATCGCCTACCGGGCCGGGACCGTGACGGGAATGCTCACGGACGGGCTGGGATTGCTGGGCGGAACCCTCATCTTCATCATTTTCGGCGTAGCGTCACCTGACACCCTGCTGGGATTCGGATTTGGAGGAACCCTCCTCGCCCTGTTCATGAGGGTAGGTGGTGGCATTTACACCAAGGCTGCCGATGTGGGGGCTGACCTGGTGGGCAAAGTCGAGGCAGGCCTTCCCGAGGACGATGAACGGAATGCCGCAGTGGTGGCCGATCTCGTGGGTGACAACGTGGGGGATTGCGCGGGGATGGCCGCCGACATATTCGAATCGTACGAGGTGACCATCGTCTCCACCTTGATCCTGGGAGTGGTGCTTTTCATGCAAACCCATGACCTCTCATGGATTATCTTCCCCTTGCTGGTAAGGGGAATCGGCGTGTTTTCCTCCATCATCGGCACCTACCTGGTCCGGGGTGGAAAGAAAGGAAAGAACTATAATGCCCTGAGATCCATCAACAAGGGATTTTATTCCTCCGCAGCTATCAGTATCATTTCCTTCGGGGCAATTTCGTTCTTTTATCTTCACGATTGGCGTTCATTCTGCTCAGTGGTGGCCGGGATCCTTCTGGCTATCGTGCTCGACGAGATCACCAAACATTTCACCGACGGCAGGTTCAGGCCGGTGAAAGACATCGCCAGGAGCTCCAGGACCGGATCCGCCACCCTGATCCTGAAAGGGTTGAGCTACGGCTTTGAAGTCACCGTATGGCAAATCCTGGTGATTGCCGTCACCATCTTCCTCTCCATCCTGATCTATCACGGGCAGCCCGTCATCTATATCCTCTATGGTGTGGCCATGACCGGCATCGGGATGCTGACGCTGACCGGGAACAATGTGGCCATGGATGCCTTCGGCCCGATCGCCGACAATGCCAACGGCATCGGGGAGTTGTCGCACCTGGACAAGGATTCCCGAAAGATCATGGATTCGCTGGATGCCACGGGCAACACCACCAAGGCCATCACCAAGGGGGTAGCCATCGGTTCGGCGGTCATCGCCGCCGTGGCCCTGTTCGGGTCCTTCATCACGGACGTAAGCAAGGTACAGATCCAGATGGGCATCGAACAGTCGGCCCAGCTCATCGAAACGGGCATCCGTATCTCGGTGCCGGTGGTCTTCATCGGGCTGCTGATCGGGGGGGCCATCCCGTTCCTTTTCTCATCGCTCACGATCAATGCGGTCACAAGGGCGGCAGCGCAGATCGTGGAGGAGGTCCGCAGACAGTTCAGGATCCCGGGTGTCATCGAACGCAGGGTAAAGCCCGACTACCAGAGGGCGGTGGACATCTGCACCAAATCAGCCCAGCGTGAACTGATCCCGCTGGCGCTGATCTCCGTACTTTCACCCATCATCATCGGGAGTCTCCTGGGGGTGGAGGCACTGGGGGGGTTCCTCGCCGGGGTGATCCTGTCGGGTCAGCTCCTGGCCGTTTTCATGGCGGATGCGGGGGGCGCCTGGGACAATGCCAAGAAGACCATCGAAGACGGGCTCTATGGCGGTAAAGGCTCCGATGCCCACCATGCCGCCGTGGTAGGCGATACGGTGGGGGATCCCCTCAAAGACACGGCAGGCCCGGCACTCAATCCCATGATCAAGGTCATCAACCTCGTTTCGCTCCTGGCTGCTCCTGTCATCATGGCGTTCCGAAAGCCCGGACATTTGTCGGCCGGACTGGTCCTTACAGGGATCGTTTGCCTGATCGTGATCATCGGCGCCATCGCGTATTCTAAAAGATCATCAGCCACCACTGGTACATAAATAGTTGTGGCTGTTTATTTTATGTTCAGCCCCTGTTTCTTTACCAGATCATAAAGCACAATCCGGGTATCGGTCATCTTGCTGCAGCCTCGATTTTCGGAGCAAGCACTATGGGAATGAATCGGACATCCCTGTGTGTGGAATTCAGGTTTCGGTTTACCATTTTTTTTCAGTTTCGAAAATTTACCGCAATAATTTTTGCTGTTTTGAAAATCATACAGCCAAAAAAAAGCATTATCCGTATTAAACCTGAAGACGGCCTTCGTCTATTTCACTTTTCAATGGCTGTCGGTCCTGGCGGAACGAAGTATAACCTGTTGAGAGAGCATAAAAAATCCCACAAGTGGGATCATTTGTGGGATCAAACACTATGTGGGACAATCTTAGACAACTATATGTCAGTTGTTTATAATAAAATAAAGTAGTCCATAGGGGATTTGAACCCCTGTTACCAGAATGAAAATCTGGCGTCCTAACCTGGCTAGACGAATGGACCGTATTGTGAAGAACGATGGTTTTTCGGGACTGCAAAATTAGAGAAAAAATCACATTCTCCAAGAAAAAGTACAGTTTTGCCCTTTTTTAATCCTTATCTGCTTCGAAACGAAACCCTAAACGCTTGCCTGTTCTGAGGCTCAGACTGTTTGAATAATCCAGCATTTCCTCAACACTGACCTCTTTTACCTGGTCAAAAGCAGGTGTAAGAAGATCAAAATCAATACTGTAAAGGATGGCAGACTCAAGGATCTGTTTTACCTTATCCTCGTTGATCGGTGCGTCCATGAAATTGTTGAAGAGAAAGCCTAGTTCCCTTTTCCCCTCCACGAAGAAGTGCTTTTCCCTGTTGATGAAGATACGCCCCACAAGGTATCCCACATCGTTTATCCTGTTGTATTTGAAGGAGTCAGCCAGGTAATTGTATATGTAAATGATGCCACAGAACGACCGGGTGACATCCTCTTTCACATAGGAGGTTTGCATGATGGAATGATCACGGGGGAACTCGAAGGTATTGGTGTGCATGGTCAGCAGGATGAGGTCGCTGGCAATTTTCAGCTCAGCTTCAAAATCCCCTTTTTCCCGGTAACCACAGGTCATGTTCTTATGGATCAGGGTTATTCTCGGTTTGATTTCCTGGCAAAGTTGCTTTGCGGTGCTCTTGAAAAGTTTATAAACCTGGAGGGTGTTTTCGTGCACCTGGAATTTCACCTGCGATTTTTCGTTCAGCAGTTTGATGATTTTTTCAATTTTGCCCGGTTGTTCCATGGTTGGTTTTTTGGCTAAATTACACCTTTTTTGGCGAGGATGGCATGTGCCGCATTTTGTCCATCAATAGCGGAGGAGATAATGCCACCGGCATAGCCGGAGCCTTCACCGCACGGGTAAAGGTTCGGGAAAAGCGGGTATGCAAGGTTGGCAGTGTCTCTGGGAATACGCACCGGGGATGAGGTTCGGGATTCGCCACCCACCACGATTGCTTCCCTGGTGATGAATCCTACCATCTTTCTGTCGAACTGCCGGAATCCATCCTGTAACCGTTCCACGATGCCATTTGGCAGGAGTTCATGCAGGGAAGCTGGTTGTAGTCCCGGCTTGTAGGAAGAAACCGGCAGGTCGGTTGGATAGCGGTTTTCCAAAAAGTCATTCAATCGTTGGGCAGGGGCTTTCTGGCTGTATTCTCCTCCGATGCGCATTTGTCTTTCCACAGCTTCCTGGTAAAGCAATCCGGCCAGTGGGCCATGCTGACCGTACATCGCAACATCCACCTCCCTGACCTCGGTAACAATGCCTGCATTGGCCCAGGGGGAATTCCTCCGGGAATTCGACATACCGTTGACTACCACGTGATCTTGCCCGGTGGCCGATGGGACGATGGTACCGCCGGGGCACATACAGAAAGAGAAAACCCCATAACCGCCCGATTGTGCTGTAAGGGAATAAGTAGCCGCAGGTAACAGCGGATCGGGCCTCTTTGCGTGGTATTGTATGGAACTGATCAGCTCCTGCGGGTGCTCAACACGTACACCCAGGGCAAAAGGTTTGAAGAGGAGCGGCCAGCCGTTATGGTGAAACAGATGATAGATTTCCCTGGCAGAATGACCTGTCGCCAGGATATATTCCTCACCTGCGAACAGGTTTCCGAACTGGTCCTTAAAGCCTGTGACCCGGCCATCATGGTGAATGATGTCAGTAACACGGTGGCCGAAAAGGATCTCTCCGCCATGGTCCAGGATGGTCTGACGGATGCTGGTGATCAGGGGAAACAGTTTATCGCTTCCGATGTGGGGATGGGCATCCACCAGAATATCCGGGCTGGCGCCATGATGCACCATCATCTCAAGCACCCTCTGTACATTTCCCCGCTTTGTGGACCGTGTATATAGCTTTCCGTCGCTGAAGGTGCCGGCACCACCCTCCCCAAAGCAATAGTTCGAATCGGGATTCACCTTATGTTCCCTGTTGAGCCGGGCAATGTCGCGCTTTCTTTCACCCATATCCCGGCCACGCTCAAGAAGCAACGGCTTCATGCCTTTCTGTAAAAGTTCCAGCGCTGCAAACATTCCGGCCGGGCCCGTTCCGGCAATGATAACCCTTGCATTTCCGGATACCTCTTTGAAGATAAACGGGCTTTTCCACGGCTGATGCCTGTCAGAATGGGTATAAACCCTGATCTGCAACCTGATCCATACCGGCCTGTGACGCGCATCAACAGACCGACGAAGAATATGGCAACAGGATATCGCATCAGCAGGCAACCCAATATGACTGCCGACAACTTTTTTCAGCGCAGTTGCACTGGCCGCTTCAGAAGGCTTTACCGATAGTTCAATCTCTTTGATCATGGAGAGGACTACCCCTCAAAGGTGAAAGTAAGCTGATAAATTTTGGAATTTAGTTTCCGGATATCGCTGGTATAAATATTATTTTCCCGCACAAGCAGGTCATTCACACCGAATGATCGCTTGAACTCAATACCGAACTTGAAATAGGGCAGATAGAAGTCCAATCCAACCCCCAGTTCCATCGAAAACTCATTGGGCTTAAGCTTGACGATCAAATCTTCGGTCTGCTCTTTTTTGCCAGCCTGGGAGGCCAGGTCAATGCCATATTTGGCACCACCCAGTATGTATGCGCCAAAGTTGTTGAGCCGGCGGGATGAATACTTCAATGATAAGGGGAATTCGATGAAGGTGGATTCGATGTTTTTCTGGGCTACGTAAAAACTGTCTTCGTGCAGGATACGGTAATGTAGGGACCGTTCCCCAAATGCAAGTACAGTGGATAGCCGCAGGTGCAATTGGTTTCTGATCCGCTTGTTGGCCAGGATACCGATCTGAAAACCATATTCCGGGTACGTGGTAAGTGTAAACAGCGAATCGTTGGGGTAGATTACACTGTTTGGATGTACCATGAAATTCATGCTGTTAAAACCCAGCATAAAACCAAAATAGTAAGATCGGTATGGAAATGTTTCAAGGTTTTCAACCTTGGCAGGCTGGGCATGTGCACTGCTTCCCAGCAATGCTGTAAAAACCAGTACAGGTATGAGATATCTGAATTTTCCTGTAGTCATTTCGGCGTGTCAATTCAGAGAGGCAAACGGCTTAAAGAAAGTTTTATTTTAACCGGGATTACCCCATGAAAAGGTTGGCAAAGGTACAGATAATATCAAAATAAAAACCTGCCACATGAAGTATGTGACAGGTTTTCAGGGTGTTTTTAGATACCTGGTTTCTCTTTTATTTCAGGATCATGAGTTTACCATTGGAGATGGCTTCTTTGCCGATTACCTTGTAGAAATAAGTGCCATTATCAAGGCTTCCTGTAACGATACGGTTGTCGGCATCCGGTTGCTCTCTCATTACAAGTCTTCCATCCTGGTTGTACAACTCAACCCATATCGGTCCGGTGCCTTCCCTTGTCTGGAAGACCACAGATTCGTTTGCTGGATTTGGATAAACATTGCATTCCATGTCAGGCTCCTTTTCGTTGATGCCACTGATATGGGCATCTGAATAATAAAGAAATACATTGCCGGAATATTCCCATGACTGTGTGTTATAATCCCAGGCAGACGTGGTTTTGTTGGTCAGCATATGTTCAAATGGCACCATGGTGGAGGGGAGCCAGCAGGGATAATACAGATCGTATTTGGTATAGGCGTAGTTGTAACCATATTCCTGCTGAATGTCTCCCACCCACTGGTTTGTATTGGTATCCCTGAAAAAGAACTGGCTTTTGAGCAGGTTTTGATGGGTGTCCCACAATGATTCCCGTTTTTGATTAAGGGTCCACAGACTGGCGATTTCATCCCATTCATAATAGAAGTATTGCGTCTGACATCCGATGGTATTATAGATGTATTCCTCCTTCCAGATAGCTTTCCATGCACTCAGCAGAGGATTCCATTCTGAATAGGTCCTCTGTGCCAGATTGCCTGCAATATTATAAAGGTACTCATTTTTCAAGACTTCATTCCATTGGTTTGAAGCGTTATGCCAGGCTGAGCATATGTGTTGTGTAACGTTGCTGTTTGCATCATACCAGAATTCATCCCTGGTTTCCCCCATCCATTGAGAGGCAGATATACTCCAGGCAGAATACTCCTGTTTCGTAAGATTCCCGACAGTGTCGTAGGTGAATTCCCCTTTCCTGTAATGGACCCATTGCCCTAAGATGGGATTCCATCCGTAAAAATTATAGGTAATGAGCTGGTCATTCAGATCATACAGGTATTCATCCTTGCAATCGGGGATCCAATGGCCGGAAGGCAGGTCCCAGAGACTGTAGATATATTGTGAGAGATTTCCACTGGTAAGATAAATATATTCATGATGTTCATAAGGGGTCCAGGTGCTGGTGGAAGCATCCCAGAAATAGGTGAATTGTTCTGTGACATTGCCGGTGCTACTGTATGAATAGATATCCCTGGAATCCGCGTTCCATTGGATTGTTATGGCATTCCACTGGCTGTGTTCCTGTTCGATGATATTGCCACTATTGTCATACTGATATTCGGTTTTGCTCGAAAGGTCCCAAAGATGCTTGATTTCATTCCATTGGTATAAGATATACCGGGTCACATTTCCGGCAGCATCATATCCGAATTCTTTTTTGTATTCATTGATCCATTGTGATGCAATGTTGCTGAAGTATTCCTCGATCATTGAATCAAGACATTGCTTGAGGTTGTGTGGTGGATGAATGATGGGATTTTCATGGGTGCTCTGCCTTAATGCAAAAGTTGTGGACATCTCCCCGCCTCTTACGTCATGGATGGGTACTCTGGCACAAACGGCGTTAATGGGGTTGTTGATGTGGACCCCCTTTCGGTGAGGTTGCCCGATGATCATGCCGGGCAGCAGGTAGAGGATGACTGCGATGAAGATGAGTTGTTTCATGACTTTGGATATTAAGAATGATGAAAGATTTCTTTCGATGATGCCTGCTTGAAAAAGCCACTCAGGGAGGCAGGATAACCGACTACCTCCCTGAAGACCCTTGCTGTGGCTTTTGCAGGGAATGATAACGAGATGATGGATGCAGTTATGTGGAGAGCAATGAAGGGTTTCATGTTGTTGTCAGATTGAACAAAAATAAAATCTGACTCAAAATTGAAACGCTTACAATATAATGTCAAATAAAATATACAAACAGAATAGATTTAATGATATAGAATAAACCTGTTTCTATAAGCCTGTTGGTAGGGAAAACCGGGGTGTTGGTCTTACTGAATGATCCCCATGGATTTCAGAAGGTCAAAGAATGACCTGCGATAAGTATCTCCGATAGGAATCCTTTGTTTGTTGATGATCACGTGGTTACGATCAATCTTATCAATTTTTGCCAAGGCGATGATATAGGATTTATGGATCCGGCAAAAACCTCTTGCCGGTAGAAGCTCTTCAAGGGTATTGAAACTCATCAGGGTCATGATCCTTTTATCGGTGGTTACGATCCCGAGGTAATCCTTCATCCCTTCGATATACAGAACATCCCTGAATGTCACTTTTTCCATATGATAGTCTGCCTTTACAAGGATGAAATCCTTTTCGGCAACAGAAGCAGTATAGTTTTGCGGATTAACCTCAACCCGTGGGCGGGAGAGGGCAAACTTATCGGCCACACGGTTTACCGCCTGAAGGAATCGTTCAAGGGAGATGGGTTTCAACAGGTAATCAACCACATCGAATTCATATCCTTTCAGGGCGAACTCACTGTAAGCAGTGGTCAGAATGACCTGTGGCTTATGGGTCATAATTTCGAGTAATTGAATACCGGTGAGGTCATCCATCTGGATGTCGAGAAAAAGCAGGTCCACCTGGTTTATCTTCATAAACTGAAGTGCATCAATGGCATTGCTGAATGTGCCGGCAAGTTCCAGCATGGGCACTTTAGTGATGAATGATTTGAGTTTTTCAATGGCCAGCGGTTCATCATCCACCACCACGCATCTGATTTTCATTGTATCCATAGATGTGCTGTATAGATGGCCGGGTCATCACTGGTCAAGCATTTAAAAAGATGTGTCCCGGGGTAAATCAGGTCCAGCCGGCGTTGAAGGTTTTTCAGGCCGATCCCTCCCATTTTATCTTTTTGGGTGATCTCTGAAGCAAGGGAATTCTTAACTAAGAAATCCACTGCAGTGTCCACGGTTAACTTCACCAGGATGGTAGGTGTATTGCCATGTTTATCCCCATGTTTGATGGCATTCTCAACCAGGGGGATGAAAAGCATGGGGGCGATCATCTTTCCGGGTGTCCTGATATCCACCTCCAGATGGATCAGTTTCCTGCCAAACCGCAATTGCTGCAGATCAATAAAACTCTGAAGATAACTTACTTCCCGTTCAACAGGCACTTTATCGGCTTCCGACTCATACGCAACATACCGCATGATCTCCGATAATTTCATGATGCACCGGGAGGCCTGTACCGGATTTTTATGAATGAGGGTGTCGATATTATTCAGGGTGTTAAAGATGAAATGGGGGTTTAACTGGTACTTGAGCAATGCGATCTCGCTTTGTGCCCGGGCTGCCTCCAGCTTTGCCTTGGCCTGTTCCTCCATCAGCCATAATTTGGCTACCTTGATGCCAGTAGCCAGGATTACCACAGCATAGGTTGACACCAGCGTGTACCAAAGGCCCCATAAACTGAAATCGAAAAAACTGACGGGGGGTACCTTTTGCTCAAGTAGAGGGTAAGTAATATAGTAAGATATAGACTGGTTCACGAAGATGGTGACAAATCCCAATAGGGTAAAGAGGAGAGCGAATGTCAGATATTCCTTTTTCAGGAAAAATCGTGGTAAAAGAAAATAAATTGTGAAATAGGTGGCACTGATATCAACTGGCAGGTAAATCAGCCCCCGAAATCCTATTTCAAAAAAACCAATTTTAACACTCGGATTTACAAAGGAAAGGATGGTGAAAAATGCAAGGTAAACAACCCAGAAGATTAGATGTACGAGGATCCGGTGGGCTTTGCTGCGGTATTCGAAGAAGAACATGGGGATATTTTTTTCAAAAATAAGGTATTATCGAGCTATTTGTATATGGATAAGAGGGATAATATACCAACTCCCTTATACATTCGCCCAACGGCTTTGAATCTCCGATATCCTGTAGAGTACCAGGAAATATATCGGAAATTCATCTCCCCCCATGATAGATATCCTGCTAAATAAATGATTGTCAACAAAAAAGAGGGGCCTTCGGGATATTGCTACCCAACAGGTTCTTGTATCCTTCGGTAAATCTGATATCTTTGCCGGTCAACAATAATAGAAACCTTTATGAAGCGATTGTTTTTTTCACTGTTTGTATTGACAGTGCTGGTAGCAACAGATGTGGATGCCTGTACGAATTACCTGATCACCAAAGGTGCTTCTGCCGATGGATCTACCATGATCAGTTATGCGGGGGATTCCCATATCCGGTATGGCAACCTTTATTTCATCCCCCGAACGACATGGCCTGAAGGGAGCATGCAGACCGTTTATGATCGTAGTTCCAACAAACCACTGGGGCAGATTCCTGTCCCGCGGGAGACCTATCAGGTGATCGGTTTCATGAATGAATACCAGGTAGCTGTTGGGGAGACAACCTTTGGAGGGAGGAGTGGGCTGGATGACAGCACCGGCATCATCGACTGGGGCAGCATCATGTTCCTTGCATTACAAAGGGCAAAAACAGCACGTGAAGCAATTAAGGTAATGGTGGAGCTGGTGGCAGCGTTCGGTTATTACAGTTCAGGCGAGTCCTATTCGGTGGCTGATCCCAACGAGGCCTGGATCCTGGAGATCATCGGGAAGGGTGTCAGCATGAAAACCGATAAAAAGACCAGAAAGAGTTACAATGAAAATAAAGGTGCCGTATGGGTTGCCATGCGTGTTCCGGATGGCTACATCAGTGCCCATGCCAATCATCCCCGCATAACGACATTCCCGCGGGAGAACGGGCGCACGAGCATCAGCAGCAGGAACCTTGACAGGATCTATGAACCTCAGGTGGAGGTGGTGTATGCCTACGATGTGATCGACTTTGCCCGCACCCGCGGTTACTACAAAGGTGACGGATCTGACTTCAGCTTCTCCGATACTTATGCGCCGCTTGATTTCAGTGCGGCCCGGTTCTGTGAACTGAGGGTTTGGGCTATGTTTGACCAGGCGGCGGATGATATGGATGCTTACTGGGATTATGCCACAGGCATGAGCAAAGGGCCCAGGATGCCACTGTGGATCAAGCCCAACCGAAAACTCACAGCCCGCGATCTTATGCATTTCAAACGCAATACCCTTGAAGGAACAGAACTGGATATGTCGAAGGATTTCGGGGCAGGCCCCCAGGCTTTGCCATACCGCTGGAGGCCCCTGGAATGGAAATTTGAGGATAAGACCTATTTTAACGAACGGGTAACGGCAACCCAGCAAACAGCATTTTCCTGGGTGGCCCAGATGCGGAGCTGGCTTCCCAACCCGGTGGGCGGCATCCTGTGGTATGGGGTGGATGATGCAGGACTGACCGTGCATGTCCCTTTCTATTGCGGAATGACCCATGTGCCGCTTGCATGGTCGGAAGGGAACGGAGACATCCTGACGTATGTTGACAACTCCGCCTTTTGGGTGTTCAACAGGGTATCCCAGTTCGTTTACCTGTTTTACGACAGGGCCATCACTGATGTACGGAAGAAACAGCAGGAGATCGAAAGCCGGTTCGATGCCTTTGTGCCAGCCATCGATGCGGGAGCACTGCTTCTATACGACTCGAACCCAGAAGCTGTCAGGCCTTTTCTCACCGATTTCTCCCACAATGCCGCCAATAACCTGGTGAACCAATGGCGTGAACTTGGTAACTTTCTGCTGGTGAAATACCTTGATGGCAACGTCAAGCATGAAAAAGAGGGTGTCTTCCTCAGAAATCCTTACGGATTTCCGATGTCCCCGAAACACCTCGACTATCCTGATTCCTGGAAGAAACGGCTGGTTGAAGAGACCGATGACAGGTTCCTGATGCGGTAGCCGAAGCCCTTCACTCCCTCCGCGGTGCCATGATCCGGAATTTCCTGGAAACACGGAATCCTTTATCATCGGTGAGGGTAAGGGTGTGCCACCCGGATTCCGGTGCGAGGCTTTTTTTGTGGTCGCCTGTGGTGGTACCGATGAATGCTTCGTCAAGGTACCAGTATATCCTGCTGTTTTTCTGCTGGTGGGCAACCTCGAAGATCACCTTTTCTTTCTGTCCGGAGACATCCACCGGAATAAGGATCTCTCCAAGGTCAACCGGGTAGATGATCTCCATCACAGCCCTTTCCTGCAATCCTTTCTTGCAGTCGTCCCGCAGGGGAGGCAATGATCTGTAAAAGGGATTCAGGGGTTTAAAGTAGTATTCCACAAGGGGTGGCAGGATGAACCACGTTTTGTGTATCATTCCCGAGGGATCCATGCAACTGTTGTTAACCTGGTACTTTTCTGACGGGTCAAGATGCACGATTTGATGGTAGGGGCATGGAGGCACCCTGAGGGTCACAGCTGCAGTGTACAGTGTATCTGTTACGTCGCAGAATGGTGATGCAGGGTGTCCGCTGTGGCGGCACACCTTCACGGGTGTCAGTTCGTCCCATGGGGTATCGAACCATCCGCCGGTTTGCAGACGGCTGAATACATCGAACATCACGGGGGCTGCCACTCCGGTTCCGGTGAGACTGGGTCTTCCTTCGCCATTGGCGTTGCCGGCCCATACCCCAACGATATAGCTGGGGCTGACACCAATGGCCCAGGCATCCCTGTTGCCAAAGCTGGTACCTGTTTTCCAGGCGATGGCGGGCATAGAGCTGAACCATGACCAGTTGGCCTCCTCATCGGGGCGGGCAACCTCCATCATGGCATTGAAGGTCAACCATATCGAAGAGGCATGTAGTATCACCGGGTGCTTGTCCGGCCGGGGTTTACGCTCCACATCCTGCTTGTATTCATCATACAGGATGATCGGCGGGTGGAAATCCCCTTTCACATACCGGCTGTCGTATTCGGTGAAATGCATCAGGGTCCGGCCCATGGATGCATAGAAGCTGCACAGTTCCCAGAGGCGGGCCTCGGCACCCCCAAGGATCACCGAAAGCCCATAGTGGGAAGCAGGCCTCTCCAGGGTACTCATCCCCATTTTTCGCATCCTGTCGCAGAACCTTGCTGTGCCGTAGTCTTTCAACATCAGCACCGCCGGGATATTCAGCGAGCGTGCCAGTGCCTTTCTCGCCGGGATAGCACCACTATAGTTTCTGTTGTAGTTAAGCGGCCTGAAGTTGCCCACCTGGACCGGCACGTCCCTCACCAGCATCCCCGGCAGGATCAAACCGTCGTCGAGCATCATGGCATAGAGGAAAGGCTTCAGGATGCTGCCGCTGCTTCGTCTGGCTGGTATCACATCCACATAAGCACCATGTTCATCCCCGGCTTCACGGGCATTGCCCACATAAGCCCTGACAGCCCCGGTCCGGGTATCAAGGACAAGAACAGCCAGGTTGTGGATAGAACTTCCTGACAGCATCTCATGGTGCCGGGAAACAATGCCGGCAACCTGCTCCTGCAGGGCTGCCTGGATGGTCGTATGACACATCCGGCCACGGTTACCCTCTTTCACAAGGCGGTTAAGGAGGTGGGGCGCCAGGTCAGGAAGTATTTCCGGTGCCCTTGGCAGGGGCTCCATCATCGAAAGGTCGCACATCTCTTCCGTTATGAGATCAAAGGAGCAAAGCTTCTTCAGCAACCTGTCGCGTTTTACCTTCAGCATCGCCTGATTGCGCCCGGGAAAAATCATGCCCGGATTGTTTGGCAACACAGCCAGGGTTGCACATTCTGCCCAGGATAAACGATCGGAACTCTTACCGTAGTAACGCCAGGAGGCCGCCTCCAGCCCTACCACATTGCTGCCGAATGGAGCATGGGATGCATAGAGTTTCAGTATCTCCTCCTTGTTGGATGTCAGTTCCAACCGGAAAGCAAGTAGTATCTCTGCCAGTTTTGCGGGTACCGTCCGCGGAGGATTACCCTGTGAAAGCCGGATCACCTGCATGGAAAGGGTGCTGCCCCCCCTCCTGATGGTTCCGGACCTGATGTTGTCATACAACGCTTTAAGCAACGAAGGGAAATAAACGCCGTTGTGCAGAAAGAAATGTCGGTCTTCGGAGATGACCAGTGCAGCAATATATTTTGCCGGGAGGCTGTCCGGTACAGGGAAGCGCCACTGTTCATCACCGGCCACCCTGGCACTCAAAAGCCTGCCATCGGCATCAACAACCACGGTAGAGTATGTCGTGTGGAAAAGTGGCCGCGGCAAGGCGAGATAGAACCATACACCGAGCATCATAATGGCCGGTATAAACCTGATGAGTCCCGGATGCTTTCTCAACCCAAAGATAAAAGTTGCTCCGGCGGTTCCGATTCTCTTCAAAAAAAGCATAACCCTGTTTATGGAAGGGCAGCTTTAAAATCCAGGTATCTGGTTTCGTAATAATCTCCCACCTTGGAACCATTGGCAACCCATTCTTCCTGGATCTTGGCAATCCGGTCCTCAGGTGATGGATGGGTGCTCAGGAATGTGGGCGGTTGGGGCAATCCTTCGATTTTGGTGAAAAAATCGGCCAATCCAAGCGGATGATAATCGGTACTGCTCAGATACCGGATGGCAAACCGGTCGGCTTCATATTCCATATTCCTGCTGAAGGCCAGGGTAGTCAATCCCCCTGCAATGTCGGCAGCCAGCTGAGCCAGCATCGAAGGATTATCCCCCAGGACAATGGACATCAGAACAGACAATCCGTAAGCCCTGGTGAGCTGATCGGTGGTATGGCGCCGTGCACAATGGGCCATCTCGTGGGCCATCACACCGGCAAACTGGGCCTCATTGTCAAGGGTTTTGATAAGACCGGTATAAAAATACAGGTGTCCTCCGGGTGTAGCAAATGCATTCACTATTGTGTCGTTCTGGATGATGTAGGCTGTCCAGGGGAAGGTGGAGTCATAGAGGACCTTGCCGGTGGCCAGTATGGTATTCATCACCCTGTCAAGGTGCTCGTAAGCCGTAGCATACTGGGTCCTGCTCAATATTGGGTAATTGGCAGGGTCAGCGGCAATCTCTGCGGCAATCTGGTTGCCCAGGTCAATGTCGTCCTGGATGGTGAAGATGTTGATGGTTTTATCGTCCTTGGTACATCCAAGGGAAAGCAACAGCATCGTGACCAGGAATGCATAACATGATAATCTGAATATATTCTTCATAATAGGATGTTTTGATAAGGTTTCTATTTTTTGTTTTGAACAACCAGCATGGTTTTAAGGTTCATACCGATTGTGGATACGTTCAACATGTAAATGCCCTCCGGGATGGCATTCAGCGAAATATTATATGTACCTGAATCTATCTCTTTTGCTGATATTTTGATTCTTCTTCCTGCCATATCGGTCATGGTTATCCTGTAAAGCCCTTCACTTGCCGGAAGCCCGGTAATGAAGCATTCATGGGTTGCGGGATTCGGATGGACATTCAGACAGGTGTTTTCAGGTTCATCCAAACCGACGTTGGTAACAGGCACTACCAGTTGCGATGTATCACTCTGGCATCCGTAGGTATTCTCAGCATACACCACGATCAGGTTGGAGTAGGGATTAAACCATTGCACATCAATGGCATGGGTGCCGGTACCAGTTACGATATTGCCACCGCTTACGTTCCAGAAATACTGGTAGGTGGGGATATCCTGCACCTGGTACGAATGGATAGAAGAAACATATACATACATCGTGTCACCGGTAATGTTGCCTAGGTGTTGTTTGGGGAATGTAAGGATAGAGAGTGTATCAGACCATTGGCCTGATCCATGGTCGTTGACACCGGCCACGTTCACAGCAATGGTCCCCTGGTATGATGGATTGATGATAAGGTTGGCGCTGTTTATACCCGGCAGGATGGTACCGGCACCGGCCGGGGAGATGGTCCAAAGCAGGGAGTCTGCCAGGGGAACCGATTGGACGGCGAGGTGTATGGTATCGGTTGGATTGCAGTATACGGGAAGTGCGCCGGTGGGCATACCTGGCTGTGCCGGCAGCGGCCCGACGCTCAGCGCTTTGATGCAGAAGTTGGCCGTAGTATCCAATGTGGTCAGGTCGGTCCATGCTCCATTGTGGAAGAAAAAACTTTCGCCCGGTTTGGCGCTGCTGGAAACGGTGGTTCGTGTATCCCCCCCAAGGAGTACCGGTACGTCTGAAGTGCAGTCATAAGGATGCCCTCCGTCGCTTAACCACAGATATACGTAAAAATCATCACCGGGAAAACGTTTGACTGTGTTGCTCAGGTCCACCGTGTGAAAACCTGTGTGGGCAAAAAAGCCCTCTTTGACCGACAGGGTGTCGGTAAGAATACCTCCGGAGAAAGAATCAAAGATCGTTACCTTGTAATCTACTGAGTCGGCAGCGGTGTAGAAACTCACGGATGATATCACCTCCGGATTATCGGATTGAAAAGCATTAAAAGCTTCATAAACAGAATCTTTCGTATCGCGCCAGCCATGATAATCGTGATAATGCACCTGGTAATAGGGGTATGGTATCACGTCGATGAATGAGATAGCCCCCATTTCCGGGTGGCGTCCACAGTGCTTGTCATAATAAGATATCCAGAAGTAACCCGCATTGCCCCATCCGGTGCCCCAGCTGTTTTTGCAGAGCCATGCCCCGGGATAGGGGGCCTGGGTAACCTTGGAATCATCCCATCCGATGATGGCCACTGCATGGTTCGGATCTTCGAGGCTGGAAGGGGGCTGATAATGGATATACCCCGAAACAAGGAATGCATTGTTATAATCCATGCAGGTGCCCATCACCCCGTAGTCAATGACCTTTTGTTTGATGGTGTTGATCCCGGTGAGGCCGCTCGTCATATAGTACCATTCGATATGACGGGGATAGTATTTGTGATAGGTAGAGGCGTAAAAAAGTGGCGAAGTGTTGTAGGATTGCCCGTCGATATCCCTGACGGCCCCGTCACCTCTGGAAAGGTAGGCCGAAGTCACACGGTAATCACCTCCGTTATGCACAACGAGACCGCTTCCGGTGGGTGGATTGACATCCTTGTTGTAATGTTCGTTAAAGCCGTTCCACCAGTCAAGGTGATACTCTGCGAGGTTGGGTTCACCGGTCTCACCGGCTGCAGTCCAGTTACCCGTCATCCGCAGGTTGCCTTCCATGGCCGCCATGGCACCATGTGTCCAGCAGGTTCCCCCCTGCTGGTTTTTTACGGAAGTGACATAATTAACAGCCTGGACGTTTCTCAGGTCATAGGTCGAAGGCAGGGGCTGTAGCATTGCAGGCAGATGCAATGCTGTCAATATGAATATAAAAGGTATCTTTTTCATCGTTGTATTGGGGTGAATGATCATGGGTATAAAAGTATACAATTGTACGTAATGATTGGCATTGTCTCAGGGTAATTTTTCAGGTAAAACAACCTGCCGCTATCAAAACCGTATCTTCTCGCGTGTTGTTTCCTGCACATTATAAAAATCAACCAGCAGTTCTACCAATTCTGTGTCAAATTCGCTTTCCCCGTTGAAGAGGTCGTTGATGGCCTGAATGACCTCATCCCGCTGGATAATCCGGTCGTTGTTCAGGTCGAAGGGGACGAAATCGTCCGGAAGCGGGGCCATGGGTGGTACAATGATCTTCAGGGTTTTTACCTTTTGTATTTCATAATACTTAAAGGTAAGGCCGGCATGGATATAAAACCATGAATCTGTGCGTTTATCTCCGATAGCCCTTGTCGGATCCAGCGCCCCGCTTTTATAGGTAATATCATCCAGGTGGTCGGTGAAGGTGAAATGGTAAGAAGCACCAAAGGAAAGTGTGAAAGAGCGGTTCAGGTTGATGTCGAAACCAAGGCCAAGAGGGATGGCGGGTGTTGCTAACGGGTAGCTTCCCATCGAATCAAGGTCAGCCTCCCGCAGGAGGGTTTCGTAGAAATAATCGCGTTGGAGCTGTTTTGCTTTGTCAAGATTTTCGGGTGTTTCAGGCAGATTCCTGATGGAGCCGTCCTTCCAGTAATGGTAGATTGAACCGTCTGCGGCGGTAAGGTCACCCAGGGGGTTGAAGAAGACTGCTTCCATTCCGGTATATGCCCAGGGCTGAAAGATGCCTGGCAGGTTATACCTGAACAGGCTTCCGGTATGATAGGTGATCCGGAGCTGTGGCACCAGCAGGGTGGTCTTTACATTAAGATTGGAAAACAAAGCGTCGGATCCGTTGGAGCGGATCTGACCGATAAAACTCCCGCTGGTAAAGGCAACACCCAGGGTAAAAGAGGGACTTACCCCGTAGTTGAAAAACAACTGTCCACTCAGCCTTTCAAAAGGATTGGCAGTGTAATGGTTGGGGAGCTCGCCGAAATAGCCGATAAATCCGGCATTAGCGCCCAGGTTCAGGTATTTCCGGACGATCAGGCTGTCCTCTTCGATAGGTTCAAGGGTGTCTTGCCCGAAAACAGGTGATATACCTGTCATGACCGGTATCATCAAAACCAGGAAAAGAAAATGGCGTTTTCTAATCAAAGATAATCCGCAGATCATTGGAGTGATGGAAACAAAGTGATCAATTTCCCCGGATTGCTTTTTTCGATCGCATACCGGATGTCTATCCGCTTACCGTTTTCATACCCTACGACAAAAGAGGCCTCCGGATGCTGTTGGCGGAAATGCCTGCTCGCCCTCTTTGCTTCTTCATAGGTGGCAAAAGTACCGTACGTATATTTGTACCAGCCGTCAATATATTCGTGATGCACCTCCTCCTTCAGTTGATAATAATTCCTGATATGTTCTGCCTCTTTGAATTGTTTCAATGCACAGCATTGAACCCTGAAAAGGATTTGTTGCTTGGTGACGGCAGGCCCGATATCTTCTTTAACAGCTTTTTCAACCTGGGCCGGTGGTAAAGCATCTTTTTCAGGGTCCGGTTTAGCCGGAACATCCCTATGAACAGGCAAAGGCTCATTAACCGGTGGCTCCTCCTTTGCCGGCTGAATTTGGGTTTGCGGCACCTCAGACTGGCCGGCGATCGTTTCCTTGATCTCGTCCGGAATTTCTGGTTCAGTCACGACTGTTTCTTTGATGACCACCCCCAATTCGGATTCTGCCTCAGGTACTACGGTGATAACTTCCTGTACCATCTCCTGCGGTTCGGGAATTTCCTCTTCCGGTTTCTGAATTACTTCCTGCAGTTCGGGAATTTCCTCTTCCGGTTTCTGAATTACCTCCTCCGGTTCGGGAATTACCTCCTCCGGTTCGGGAATTACCTCCTGTGGTTCCTGTACTACCTCCTCCGGTTCGGGAATTACCTCTTCCGGCTCCTGTATCACCTCCAGCAGCTCAGAATCTGCTTCAGCTATCTCTGGCCGGGGTTCCGTTGTTTCGGCTTCAGCGATGACCGGCTCCTGGCCTTCAATGGTTAGGGAAGTGGGAGGTATAAGATGTTTTTGGATTTTGTTTTCTGAAAGATAGGAAAAAACACCTTCCCCGATTGCGAAGGTGCCGGAAAGCCCTTGCCCTGACGTAACCGTGTAACTTACGGTTATCGTATCCTGATCGGGTATCTTCAGCCAGATGAAAGATGCCTTCTGCTTGTCGAAAGTGAAATCGCCCCCCGCAGCATCCGCAACTATGGCAGAAAATCCTGCGGGAAGCTGTTGCTGTAACCTCGCAAAACCTTCAATACCCGTTTTCCAGATGTGCAATTCAACGGTAAAACTATCCCCCGGCAGGCAGGAACCGGGAATTTTTGCCAGGACGGAAACCTCCTGTGCAGATAAAGCAATGGTCATGAAGATGGTCATGGTTACAAGCCAGCAGTGCTTTTTCATCAATGAGAGGAATTTAAGTATGAACAATTATTTATTGAAAGATGGGGTTATACCGCACCAGACGTGCAAATGTAACCCCTTTTCCGATATGAAACACAGGTCATTTGACGATTTCAACCCATTGCCCTTTGGTTCTTGCAAAGACATCTTTTACATACATTGCTTCACACTGGATGGCCGGCATATAGAATCGACCGGCATAGGTGGCATTGAGCATGATGGTGAAGGTTTTCGATTTCATGGCCATCAGGTTGAAATAGGTCAGGATCCTGTCATCCCTGATATCCTGGTAATTCATCTGACCCTGGTTGCCTGCACGTGTATCTGTGGCACCTGTCAAACGGGTGTTATGGATCTGCCATCCTGAAGGGATGATATGGGTCAGTGCCAGTTCCTCGATGTTATCGGGTGAAGTATTGGTGATGGTAATCCTTGCCATGAAGTCGCTTCCCTGGGTGATTTTTGCGGGATCGATCTTTTTCCCTGACAGGGTGAGGTATTCAACTGTCATGATGAGTTTTCTGCTGACGGGTGTTTCGGTGCCCGGCATCGGTATCCCTGTCATCCTGATTTTCGCATACAGGGTACTGCGGCTGTTGTTTTTCACAACGATATTTTTTGTGCCTCCGCTTTCAAGGCCCGGTATTGCATTGGTAAACAAGGCACGGTCAGTTTTAACCGTTACCGTTTTACCGTTGTATTGGTAGTGGCAGTCGAGCCCTTCTGCAGCTTTGTTTTTTGCATAGTAACCGGAGAGGGCGATGAGAGCATAGGCAGTGGTCTGGGTGTTATACCACTGCTGGCTGTTAAGGTTGGTGACGATGTGCTTAACGGCATCACCAACCGAAACTGTCTCATTCATCAATAGTTTTGTTTCAAGGATCATGGCTTTATCTCTGAGTTCCGTGCCGAAAGTATATCCGTATTCATGGTAGGGTGCGACAGTTTCAGGGATACCTGCCACGAGGTTCTGCCCTGTTTTGTGTTTCCCTGCCAGAAGGTAGGCAGCAGCAAGTCGCCATTTCGCCTGTACCGAGAGGTTGGGCGTGTTTCGTAACCGGTTCATGGCGCCGATTTCGGGCTCGCCCGCCAGGGCCATGGTGTAAAGGCGGTAGGCCTGGATAAAATCATCCTGCCGGTAGGTGGCAGATGCTTTCCAGTTGCCGGCTATCCTCTTCTGGGTGCCCAGCCAGCGCTTCTTGATACCCGGTGGCAGAACGAAACCTTTTTTTTCAGCTTCGATCATGAAATGTCCCGCATAGCTCTGCGACCAGTCGTTGTAATAGCTCCCGTTTGGCCAGTAGGAGAGTGTCCCGTCAGCAGCCATATATTGGATTATTCTGTCGAGGGCTGCCCTGATGTGGGCATCGGTTTCAAGCAATGAGCGCTTATCGAGATAAATGAGATCGCGGATCATCAGTTGGGGGAAGGCCGATGAAATGATCTGCTCCAGGCACCCATGGGGATAGGTGATGAGGTAGTCAAGTCTTTCTGCGAGGTTCAGGGGCGGAATGGCTGAAAGTTCGATTTCTGCCCTGTTGGTGCCGGTTATTCCGGTGAAAGCCAGCTCTCCATTCCACTGTTCGCCCGGTTGAAGGGTTGCCTCGATGACAGCTGTTTCCGGTGGATTTGGATTCCTGACTTCCAGATGGATGGTATGACGGGCGGTCCTGCCCCTGCTTGCCGCCACGATCTCCACCGAAGCTGGTCCCGTCTGGTTTTTTACCTTCAGCCTGAAATTGACCAACTGGTCACCGGTCTGGTTAAAGGTGAGGTTTTTGGCGGAGGCATCCATCGTTTCAAAGAGTCCGCCCGGGGTGATCTTCACCTGGACATTCTTTATCTCTTTCTCCATGGCAAAAACACTGACGGGCAGATGGATTTCTTCACCCGGACCTGCAACACGGGGAAGGGTCCCCAGCACCATCAACGGGCTTTTTACAGTGACCGTTTTCTCAGTATTTCCATAAGCTCCTTCATGGGCTGCCACCACCATGACCCGCACGGAGCCTACATACTGCGGCATCGTGAACCGGTGTGTACCCCTCTTGCCACCCTCCAGGAAGAAAGGCCCGAAAGACCTCACCACCGGGGCAAACCGCCGGGTCTTCTGCTTGTCGTAGTTGATCCGGGTGTCACCACCCCCGATGCTCAGAAGCCTCTCAAATCCACCTGCCATGGCCCCGATCACCTCCGAAAACAGGTCCCAGCTCTTGACACCCAGCGCCTCTTTCCCATAGAAATACTTCCAGGGATCGGGCGTTTTGAAACCGGTCAGATCCAGCAGCCCATCGTCCACAACCGCAAGGGTGTATGCCATGGGCCTCCCGCTCTGTTCATGGACGCTGATGGAAACCTCCGATTCGGATTCCCATGTGGCAGCAGTGGTGATCACCGGCTTCAGGAAAGTGCCAGGATCCTCCACCAGTACCGGGACCACCCCGTACATACGGATGGGCATATCGTTAATGGTCTGACGGTGAGGTTGCAAAAGGGTGATATGTACATATACATTCGGAGCCATTTCCGGCGTGACGGTGAAATCGAACCGGGTGGTGCCGCTGTCAGTAGGCATCCATTCTGTCCGTAACACCTTCGTGCCGGTTTCGATGCTTACAAGTGCCCTTCCCAGCGGCGAAGAGGGTATCGTAACAACTACCTTTTCTCCGGTTTGGTAACGGCCTTTGTCGGTTGAAATGGTGAGCATCGAGGCCCCCTCCCGCATCTGTCCGGACCGCCTGCCCCAACCGGGATAATCCATGTACACCACCTTCCCCGTGGCATGTCCGCTCCGGGGATCCGTCACCCGGATAAGATACCGGCCCCAGTCCTTTTCCCCTACACCCCAGGTGAACTGCCCGCGCCCACCGGAGATGGTCACCTCGGTCTTATGAACCGGTACCGCCTGGGTGTTGGACAAGAAATAGGGGAGACCCCTTTCGGTGTTCTGCCACCACCACCGCCAGTCGATCTTGTACACCTCAACTTTCAACCTGGCTGAAGAGATACTTTTCCCTTCAAGGGTCACGTTGGCTACCTTGAACGTATGTCTTCTGCCCGACTCTAACATGTCCCACCAACCAGTGCCTCTGGGCACCCAAAGACCTGCATAACTGTTGAATGGATAATAGGGTACAGTCGTTGTATTGATGCTGAAGTCACCTCCCGGTTCAAAAACCTTGGTGCTGAAGGTGGCCCTCAATACCCCGGGCGCATTCTCCTCCAGCTCAATGCCCGGATCAATGACGCAACGGCCTGCCTGATCAAGATTCCCTTCAAAGACCTCTGAAGTCTCGGTGTAAAAGGAGGCCATGGGATCATCAAATTGATATCCCTCAAAACCCTGGTATTGGGTCTTCCCTTTTTCCATGGTCATGGACACACTGGCCTTCAGCCCGGGAGCCAGGGCTCCATGCAGCCACCTCGCCTCTAGGGTGCCGGTTCCCTCCTGCCCGGCAGTGATCCTGTCACCGGGAAACCTCAACTCTATCTTTAACCGGTTGGGCTTTATAGTCTCCACTTTGAAATACCTCGAAAATACAAGATTCCCGATCATTACCCTTCCAAGGTAGTTTCCCGTGATGGCACTCTCATCGGTCGTGGTGTGGAATTCGTAAATTCCACGGACCGAAGCGTTAGCCACCTTCCTCCGGATGATGTTTCCCTGTGGATCAGAAAGCTCAAACAACACCGGTACATCCTGTGGCAACTGTTTCTGCTTGTCTTCCAGGATGAAATGAATGAACAACGTATCCCCGGGACGCCATACACCCCGCTCTGCATAAAGAAATCCCTTGATCCCCCTGCGAACCTTCTCCCCATCCACATCAAAAAGACTCATGCTCAGGGCATTCCCGTCAAGCAACTTCAGGTACCCTCGCTCTTCCCCCCGTTTGGCAATGATCAGAAAGGGCTTCCTCCTGAGCGGTATTACCCATTTGCCGTCTTCATCTGTGATCCCCTCTGCCAGCACCTGCAACTGATAATCAAGCACCTGTACCTGAAGCCCTTTCAACGGGAGTGCCGTAATGATGTCGGTGGTGAAACAGATGAGTTCCCCGTCGGTGCCCGCCTTGGCGATGATCCCTATGTCTGAACTCAGTATGTTCCTGGATACCGACCGGTAATAGTAATAGGATTTAGAACAGGGATTGTTACGCTCGTCCCAGTCGTAATCATAATAACCATACCAGTCATCTTCATAATCACCCATATAGCTCCAGTCTCCCCCCCCTGCCTCTTCCTCTTCTTTCTCATCAACAGGCACCAGGCTGCTTTCAGCATCTTCAGGTGTATCATCACAGGGATAGGTTGAATATTCCTTTTTGAAAGATAAGATCACACGATAAATAGCCCCCCGTTCGGGACTGATCAGCTTTGACAGGTCAAGGGCATACCGGTTCCATTGCCCGAAGTCTGCCACATTACTGGTGGTCTGTCGCAAATCTACCCTCTTGTCATAAACCGTTGTGGCTACCCGGTACATCTCATCCGAACCCCCAAGGTCGTTTACCTGGAGAAACTGGGGAACGTTCTTCTCGTAAATCTTCTGGATCATCACATCCACGGTATGCAGGTTGACCGCTTCGAAAGGGAAGAGTAACCCGTTGGTACTCGGAAGGACCGTTCCTTCACCCACCATCCTGACCGCCGGCTTCAACGATTCAAAACCAATGCTTTGGGAATAGAGTGTCCCCAGGCTTTTACCGTCGATGTTTTTCACCGATGACTCAACCACCAGCGTCATCTCGCCGGATTGGCTGTAACCGGGGTAAACTTTCAGGCGGTTCCCGTCTACTGTAAAGCGAAGGTTTCTCAGGTTCCCGATCCTGACCAGCCCGTCAAAATCCATTGACGGGTCCAGCAAGTCAGTGAAGGTGATCACCACACACTGGTCCGGTTCGTCAACAACCTGGGCCTCCACTACCGAAAATTCGGCGGTACCCGCGATCCTGACCGATTGCTCCCCATTTTTATTCACCCGGATCGGTTTACCGTCGTGGGACAAGACCAGCGTCGCTGTCTGGACACTTCGCACAAGACTGTCAACGCGGAAAGGGTAACGGTTCCTTCCTGCCGGCTCCAACCAGAAGATTTCAACCTGTTTGTCTTCATATACCGCTTCAATCATCTCCCTGATCCTTGCCGGATCTGCAATGTCAGCCGTGGAAATGATTCCGGTGACACTGTAAAGTGAAGGGTTGTCATTCATAATGACCGGCGTGTTGACCCGGATCTCATAGTTCTGTTTGATCGTATGAAACTGGAAGACAAACTCTTTGAAACGTTCAGGTACACTTTTCAATCCTCCAAGGCTGAATGTACAGGTATAGGTCGTGTTGGGCTTCATGGCACCTTCCGGCCTGAACTCAATGGTGCGGCTGTCGGACCAGTAAACATCACCGGCCAGGGAAGGACTGAACCCGAACAAGGAAGGATCTGCTTTTTTCCCGATCATCAGCGAATCGGCAAAAGGATGGGTCAACCTGATCTTGATGGCAGCCTCAACCGAGATGACTCCTGAGGTGTAGGCATTGATGTAATCCCGGAATGCCGGGTCTGGCTTGAGCAACGTCAAAGGGCCACCGGCCCTCGCAAGGATCAGAACCAGGACCACCGCCACAATGGCAGCAGGAATACCAAAACGGATAACTTTTTTATTCATGCGACAGGGAAATTATAAGGAGTATAAAGCAACAAATAAATTACGTTTAATTTATGCTTTTGGTATCAGTAGATAAAAAATATTTGACGATATGCAGAATGATACATATCTGATTTTTATGAATTTGGTTTTGATCAAAGGGCATAATGCCTAACTTTGCCATCGTCGAAGAAATCATTACAAAATATAAAACTTATGACAATCAACATCGAAGAGCTGAAGAAAAAGCACAGGTTGCTGAAGGAGGTTACGTATGACAGAACACCTCTCGTGAAGGGTTATACCGACAAGATCCTTTACATTGACGTTGCATCGCTGGAATACAGGATCAAGGATGTACCCCCGCTGATGAAGGAGAAATTCATCGGAGGGAGGGGATATGGATTGAGGTTGCTCTGGGATGCAACAAGACCCGAAACGAAATGGAATGACCCGGAGAATGAGATCGTCATTTCATCGGGCCCGATCGCCGGTATCACGCAGTATTCCGGGACAGGTAAGTCGATCTGTGTTTCCATCTCCCCACAGACAGATATTCCGATTGACAGCAATGTGGGTGGATTTTTCGGCCCGTTCCTGAAGTTCAGCGGGTTTGATGCGCTGGAGTTGCAGAACAAATCGGATCGGGAGTTGATCATCCTGATCGACAGCACCACCGGGAAAATCAGGTTTGAGGAGGTGCCTGCCGATTACCCGGTTGACAGCCATGAGCTTGCAGAGGTGCTCACAGAGATCTATGCCGATGATGAGAAAGGGAAGCGCAATGTGGCAGTCGTCTCCAGCGGGGCAGCCGCTGACCATTCCCTGATCGGGATGCTAAATTTCAGTTTTTACGACTCCAAACGCAAAAAGGTAAGGCTGAAGCAGGCCGGCCGCGGGGGGATCGGTTCGGTGTTCAGGAACAAAAACATCAGGGCCATCGTGGCCAAAATCGAAGGGGTGAAAGGGAACCTCAACAACGTGGTTAACCTTGAAGCGATCATGGAACGGGGCCAACGTTTCAACAAGGAGATGCGTGAACTGGACGACAGCCAGGCGGAAATGAGGACCAAAGGTACTGCCCACCTGGTGAACATCATGAACGATTATGACCTGCTCCCGGTACACAACTACAAATACGGCAGCCATAAAGATGCAGATGCCATCCACGGGGATGTTTGGAAAAGGCTGTTTACCCAGGGGATCCCGGATGGCTGCTGGATCGGCTGTAATATGTCCTGTGCAAAAGGGGTGGATGAGTATGAACTGAGGACAGGCCCCTATGCAGGGCAAAAGGTGATTGTTGACGGCCCGGAGTATGAAAATGCCGGCGGATTGGGTTCAAACTGCGGGATCTTTAATCCCGATTATATCATTGAAGCCAACTTCTATTGTGACACCTACGGGATCTGCACGATCACATGGGGTACCCTGGTGGCTTTCATCATGGAGTGTTACGAAAACGGTATCCTGAATGAGCAGCGTACCGGTGGCCTGAAGCTGAACTTCGGCAATGCTGATTCAGCCATGGAGTTGCTCCATCAGCTCGCCCGTGGCGAAGGATTCGGGAAAATGGCAGGTCAGGGCGTGAGGATCATGAAGAAACGCTTCATTGAGAATGGCTGGGGGGATCCTGCCTTCCTGGAAGATATCGGGATGGAAAACAAAGGGCTGGAATATTCGGAGTATGTCTCCAAAGAGTCACTTGCGCAGCAGGGTGGATTTGCCCTGACCAACAAAGGGCCCCAGCATGATGAAGCATGGCTCATCTTTATGGATATGGTGAACAACCAGATACCTACCTTCGAAGACAAAGCTGAAGCATTGCACTATTTCCCGATGTTCAGGACATGGTTCGGGCTGGTGGGATTGTGCAAACTGCCCTGGAACGATGTGGAGCCGACCAATAACGCAGAAACCGATGAACCCGCCAAAGTGCCGGAACATGTTGATAACTATGTCACCATCTATAAAGCTGTTACCGGAAAACCTTTCGACAAGGCGGAGCTGATCCGCCAGAGCGAACGGGTGTATAACTTCCAGCGCATCTTCAACATCCGGAGAGGTTACGGCCTGCGGGTGCACGACAGGCAGCCTTACCGTGCCGCAGGACCCGTGACGGTTGAAGAGTACGAATCCAGGGCGGAACGGTATGATACACAACTCAGAGAACTGGTCGGGATCAATCCGGAAGGGATGTCAACCGTGGAAAAAGTGGCCGCCATGCGCAGGTACAGGGAAGATCGCTTTGAAAAACTTATCGATGCCGTATATAAAAGAAGAGGGTGGAACCGCAATGGCGTTCCCACCCTCGAGCACCTCAGAAATATCGGAATGGACCTTCCCGAACTGATTGAAGTGGTGAAAGAGAAATGGGATGATTAGTTGATGTGCTGATGATTCAATCCTCACATCCTCACATCAGTAAGCTTTTTCCTGGCCTTTGAACAATACCCAGACGGTACGGATGATGATCCTGAAGTCGAGGTTCAGTGACCAGTTTTCGATGTATTTCACATCCAGCTCAACCCGCTTTTCGATATCCTGCAGATTGGTGATCTCCCCCCTGTAACCGTTCACCTGTGCAAGGCCCGTAAGTCCCGGCTTTACCGTGTGCCGCAGCATAAAACGTTTGATCAGCCGGCGGTATTCCTCTGTATGTTTTAACATGTGCGGCCTTGGCCCCACAACCGACATCTCACCCTTGAGCACATTGATAAACTGAGGTATCTCATCCAGGCTGGTGCGGCGTAAAAACCGCCCTACCGGGGTGATCCGCTTGTCATCCTTCGACGCCTGCACAAGGTCAGCATCCCGGTTCCTGCGCATGCTGCGGTATTTCAGACAGGTGAACTCCCGACCATCAGCCGCCGTACGCAACTGCCGGAAAAAAACACCTTCCCGTGACCCCAACAGCGAAGCCATCCATAAAAACAATGTTAACCATGACATCACACCCGCAATGACCATCAGCGAAATGCCAAGATCTACGATTCGTTTCACCACCCGGTTGTGCCAATAACTCAACGGTCCGGGATAAATCTGAATGACAGGGATCATCCCGTAATTTAAAATCTTCGCGCTGCGGAACGAGAAGTCCTGAAGATCCGGTATCACCCGTACCTTTACCGGGAAATTGTCCAGCACCTCAAAAACATGATCCAGCCGTTTGCGGGGGATGCTGCTCCAGGCAATGAACACCTCATCAATGTGGTGCTGCTCCAGATGACTGCCCAGATCATCCAGCGTTCCGGTTATCCGGTCACGTAAGGCATCATGATCTCCCTCTTCAACCGGCTTCGGATCGCAGAACCATCCGGCCAGCCGGAGGCCATGCCATGGATTGGTCATGATATAATGCTGCAACAACCTGCTGTTCCGGTCGTAACCTACAATCACTGCATGGCGGAAATTGAAGCCCAACCTGCGGTATAATACAAAAGCATAGTACAACAACATCTTCCAGGTGATGAGCACCAGGAAAAAAGCCGGGAACAGATATTTCCACCAATCCCTCGGATAATACGCAAAAGGTTTTACCTGAAAATACATCAGGAAGAAAAAGAAGAAAAAGACGATAATCTGGATATAGGTCAGCAAAAATGCTTTTGGGCGAACATTCCTGTCGATGCTGTGTGCACCGAACACAAAAACCAGGATGTACCAGATGATGTTCAGATAGATATAGAATGCAATATGGTAGGATTCAAAGCATCGGTCCACACCCTCAAGCCAGCAGAATCCTGCCACAAGGAAAAGGTTCAGAAGGATGAAATCCCCGGTCAGGGAGATGACAGGGATGAATCGTGAGTAGCGTTGAGGCATGGGTCGGTTTTTTTGAGCTGTTGCCCTTGTATTGGCCGGTTAAAAGTAGGAAAGAAATCCAAACAAGCACCGGATCATGTGAAAGAAGAATTACTTTTTTCTCTGTCCGGTCTGTCTGATCAGGGTTTCATAGTTGTCAATGACGTTGTCCCAGTTGTATTTCGTCCGTATTTTTTCCAGGTTATTATGGATGATTTCCTGGCGCCACTGGGATCCGGGCATGTTGTCGATATGGTTTGCGATGTCATCGGCATGGCTGAACCAAAGGGCATCGGTATCCAGCACCGACCGGTTAAAGGGATTGTCATGAGCGCATACGGGAGCGGAGGAGGCCATGGCTTCAAGCAGGGAGGGGTTGGTGCCGCCTGCGGAGTGGCCATGGAAATAGAGGGAGCAGTGATGGCGAAGCCCGTTGAGCAGTTGCCGGTCGAAGAGGCTTCCGGCAAAGCGTATGCGGGAGGTGTTGTACTGCGCCATAAGTCTGTTTCCGTAACTGTTGGCGGTGTTGCCCACCACCACCAGGGGGAAGGGGGAGCGGGAGTTCAGCACCCCCCGGATCACCTCTTCGATGTGGTTGTCGGGTTGCATCCGTGCGATCACCAGGAAGTAGCTCCCGGGTTCAAGGCCCATTTCGCGGGGGCTTTCGGGGCCGGGAGCCCCGCAGGGCACAGCCCCGTAAGGGATGAAGACGGAAGGACAGTCGTAAGTATCCGAAAGGTATTGCTGTATCGCCTCAGAATCAGCCACCAGAGCATGACTGCTTCTCATAGCAAGCCGCTCGGCATAACGCAGGAACCTGCGCACAGGTGCATTGTACTTGCTCCGCTTCCACTCAAGCCCGTCCATGTTCGTGATGATACCGGCCCCACGCGGCAGAAACCGGTGCCAGATGCTGCTGCTGGTGTAGCCAAGCTGTAGTATCACGTCGAAATCCCGTCGATGGCTGTCACAGATGCAGCGCAGATCATACAGAAACTGCCCCGCTGTACCCAGCCGGCGCTCCGGATCAATACATGAAATCCGATGCACACCATGATATATCCCTCCACGATAAGGATGATAGTGTGAACAATATACCCATACCTCCATGCCCCGCGCTACAAGCCCCAGCGACAAATGCTCGGCAAACTCCTCAAAACCGCCGTACCGGTTAGGAATACCACGTGAACCCAGGATGGCTACCTTTATCATAAAAGCCGTTGAAAACCGGCAGATGACAGATGGAAAAAGAACCATCACCCGCCAATGCAAATTTCGGAAAAAAAATCCTACAACATGTGTCGGTGATATGAAAGATTTTTTAACGTATATTTGAAACCTCTTTCACCAAAATTTACGGAGGAAACAATATGAGAAACGCTTTGATCCTGATCGTGGGCATCATTGTCCTGGTACTCTCCCTGATCCTCGATGTCATCGGACTGAAGAATACACAGGAGGGATTTGGTACGGTACAGATCATCGGAACCATCGTAGGTGCCATCCTGATCATTATCGCCGTGGTTATGATGCTGGCAAAGAAAAAGGGCGCCCCCGCACCTGCCGCTCCCACGAAAGCTGAGGAATAGAAGACCGGGGAAGCCATTTTGCGACTGAACGACTGAACGACTGGGAGACTATACGACTGGGCGACTGTACGACGATACGACTGTACGACGGGGCGACTATATGACTTTACGACGATACGACTTTGCGACTGTACGATTCACCGATTCACCAGCAATACCCGGTGCCCCGGTCACTGAGCTTGCTGAAGGGTTGCCTGCTCACTCCCGACTCTCTACTCAAGCTGTTTTATTAAGTCACTTAATGACTGACAGAGAATTCCTTTGCTCTCTACATCCCCGCGGGTTTTGTCTGAAACTTCCGGAGCAATAACCAGGTATTCTTTCTTGAAGTCGTTGAATTGCCGGTGTACATGCAAAAAGGTTTCAGCAGATTTGAAGAGCTCAGGTAAGCTTCTTACCAACCTATGTTGATTCCGTTTGCAACTGCCGAAGCGGATGGTTTTTGAGATTTCATTGATCGCAACCAAATCGATTTCAGTATCTTGTCTGTCCCAGTACCCGGATATTCTTTGTGTGAGTTGAAAATCCCCTTTGTTTTTGCGACTTAACTCTTCATACATGTTGCACACCATTTTTTCGAAGCCATAACCTTCTGTCGTGATCAATCTCTGGTCGGCCATATCTACCAAATCATCAACGGGTCTGAAGTTGACGGCTGAAACCGGGAGCTTAAGTGCCGAAAGCCAGCTGCGCAGGAAATTGTCGTTGATATAGTATCTTCCGGCACGCGCTTTAGGTGGTGAAAATACGGGCAATTTCCGTTCAATCATGCCATAACGATCAGAGAGGATTTTCAGATAGGCACCAATCTGTCGTGTATCATCGCCATAATAGGTTCTGGTGGCATCGAGAATTTCAGCATGGGAGCAGCCAGGTTTATTGGCAATGAGTTGAAGCATTGCATCGTACCTACCTCTCAGTTCACTGAGGAACCAGTTGTCAGCCTCACCACGCAGGGGTGAGGAGCTGGTAAAGAACATTTTGTGGAGCAATGCTTTCCTTTCAGCACTGAAAACACCCTGTTCAAATGTGTCGCGATAAAACTTTGGCACCCCTTCAAAAAGATTCCATAAGAACAGCAGGTGCTCTGCCTTGACTTTTCCGTGCTGGTGCATCATCTCCAGGACAGATTCGAAATCCAGATGATGCAGTTCCACACTATCTGTAACCCTGTTGTACAATGGGGCATTACGACCATCTACCAATGCTGCCATTTCGGCATGCAATGAGCCCAGTACGATCAACCCGCCCGGGATATTCTCTGATGAGTTGGCCAGCTGATCCACTTCGTACTGCAGGAAAGAGTTGAATTCGTAAAGATGTTTTCTGTTGAAATACTGGAATTCATCCAAAGCCACCACATAGCCTTCGCGAATAAGTTGGCCAATACAACCGGCAAATTCAAGCAGATTAGCTACGGTTAAGTTGATTCCGAACAACCGGAGGTAGTTATTAGCCGCTGCCAGCACTCCCGATGGATCCGAATCGGGTATCTGAATGTATAGTTTTTTTTGACGATCCGAAACCTGCAGTGCCTGCTGTATCAGGGTGGTCTTGCCAATACGGCGGCGTCCGGTGATCTTCACGAAAAACCATCGCCTCCGGTTCAATACACCCGTTAAGGCACTCAGCTCTTCTCGCCGGCCATAAAAACCCCAGCTTCTATCTGTTGTGTTCATCAGGGGGCTAAGATAATAATTTTTATGTTATGCAAGTTGATTCTGTATAGAACTGATCTACCCAGGTCTATGTTGAGGATATTGATGTTGTTTAGAGTTTACGACTTTACGACTGGGCGACTTTACGACGATACGACTGGGCGACTTTGCGATTCACCGCTTCACCGCTTCTCCGATTCACCGATTCACCGCTTCCCGCTTCCCGCTTCACCCCCGTCTCGTTCTTCGAACGATCCGGGATGGCATCTGACAATGAATTTTCGTCGCAAGCTTGAAAATTCATGTCATCTGCACACGATTCACCGATTCACCGATTCACCGCTTCACCGCTTCACCGCTTCACCGATTAAACGCTCAGACAACCATTCATATACAGGAACCACATCTATTCTGCAGTTGCCCTGCACTATGGTGTCTTTTTGGTCGAAGGACAGGAGCATACCCTTGTTGGTGTCCAGGTGTTTCATCGCCTCCAGCAACCCGGACACCTCGCGGGCTTCGTTGTCGTGGTTGAGGGTATGGCACACCTGGATCAATGATTTGGGGCGTTTTTGTTCCATTACCACAAAGTCGCATTCGTGACCATTTTCGTTGAAGTAATACAACTGTTTATATTTACGGCGCAATTCCCAGAAGACCATGGTTTCAAGCTTTCTTCCATGGTCATCGAAAAAGCTGCCTGTGATGGCCTGTTGTAGCGCCGGATCGGCAAAATAGACTTTGCGTGCATTGGCCAGTTGCACTTTGTACGAGAATGAGAATTTGGGCAGCAGGTGAATCAGCCAGGCATTTTCGAGGTGACTGAGGTACTCCAGAATGGTGGCGGTGCTTTTCAGCTCAAGGACCCTGGTAAGCTTGGTGGCCGAGACCGGTTTTGCGGTGTTAGTTGCCAGAAAGGTGACAAGTTGCAGCAGCGATTTTACATTGCGGATCTGGTATCTGACGGCGATATCGCGGTATAGGATGTCATTGAGAAGTGTTGAAAGTATCTCCGTTTCAGGTCGTTTTAGGTATTCTGGAAATCCTCCTGTTCGGAGATATTGTTCCAGTGCTTTCGAATCTGCCTGGATCCCGTTGAACCCGCAAAACTCCATCATAGAAAACGGAAACAGCTCCCGGGTGATGTGCCTGCCAGTGAGCCTTGTCCCCATTTCACGGCTCAACAATGAGGCATTGGATCCCGTCACTACCACCCGATAACCCTCATCGAGTTTCTCTCTGACATACACCTCCCATCCTTCAACATTCTGTATCTCATCGAAATAGAGCGTTTCAGGTTTCGGTGTACCCAGCAGTTCATTGAGCAACCGGAAATCATGGGCATCGAAATGGAGCAATGCCGGTGTGTCGAAGTTCACAAAAAGAAACGGGGAGTGGCTTTGATTGATCAGTTGCCTTTGCAGGGTGCTTTTTCCGCTTCTCCGGATCCCGGAGATGATGAGCGCATGGTTGGGTAAATCGTGGGGCAGCATGGGCAGGATCTCGCGCGGATACCCCGTGTCGGCCCGCAAGAGTTGCTCTTTTTGTCTCGAGATCGTTTCTGACAGTACACTTGCTTTGATCATAATCAGTAATTTACAATAACTCCGCAAAGATAGTATTTATTACTATTGAACACAAGTGTTTGTTGGTACTTTTTGTGTGTTGAAGCTGAGTTTTTGTACGACTTTACGACTGGGCCACTGGGCGACTGTACGACTGTGCGACTTTGCGATTCACCGATTCACCGATTCACCGATTCACCGACTTTACGACGATACGACTTTACGACTGTACGATTCACCGATTCACCGCTTCACCAGCAATACCCGGTGCCCCGGTCACTGAGCTTGTCGAAGTGCAACAGCAACTCCCGTAAGGCTTCCTCACCGATTCACCGATTCACCGATTCACCGCTTCCCGCTTCACCCCCGTCTCGTTCTTCGAACGATCCGGGATGGCATCTGACAATGAATTTTCGTCGCAAGCTTGAAAATTCATGTCATCTGCACACGCTTCACCGATTCACCGGTTCACCGGTTCACCGATTGAACGACTGGGCGACTGTATGATTCACCGATTCACCGATTCACCGATTCACCGACTTTACGACGATACGACTTTACGACTGTACGATTCACCGATTCACCGCTTCACCAGCAATACCCGGTGCCCCGGTCACTGAGCTTGTCGAAGTGCAACAGCAACTCCCGTAAGGCTTCCTCACCGATTCACCGATTCACCGATTCACCGCTTCCCGCTTCACCCCCGTCTCGTTCTTCGAACGATCCGG